>SKZY01000278.1 GCA_007127095.1 Planctomycetaceae bacterium | reverse complement strand
TCGAGGCTCAGCAAGCCCTGTTCGACCAGTTGCAGGATCGCGACCGCGGTGATCGGCTTAGAAAGGCTGGCGACTCGAAATAGCGAATCGGGCTTGACCGTTTCATCGCTGGCGAGATCGGCATAGCCATAACCGGCTGTGTGGACCAATCGCCCCTGATCGGTGACCGCGATTGCCATCCCGAGGGCGCGATGAGTCTCCAGGAATCGCTTCGCCATATCGTCGAACGCCGCCAGCGTGACGGCTCCGTTGCTCTCCTTTCGGGCCTCGGGAACGGCTGATTCCACGTAGCCGGGACCGCGGATCACACGCCCCGGTTTGGCCTCGGTTTGTTGACCGTCGTCGAGTACGAGTTGGCCGTTGACGATGACGTAGCGAATTCCTTTGGAAACCGCAGCCGGTGAGGCGAAATCGGCTTTATCGGTCAGTTCCGCGAAGTCGAAGGCGATCACGTCGGCAGCCATCCCGACCGCGATCCTGCCGCGGTCGTAGGCGAGCACGTGATTGGCGGCCACGGCACTCGCTTGGGCTACGGCCCGCTCGAGCGTGATCACGCCGAGATCGCGAACGTAACGGCCGAGTAAGCGGGGGAAGGCACCATAGGCCCGCGGGTGTGACGCGATGCGTTCACCACCGGCAGGTCCGACATCGGTGCAAAACGACACGAAATCCTGTTCGATCGCGAGTAGCTTGTTCGCCTCGCTCATACTCTGCGGCAACACAAAGGCGCCCGCTTTGGCAAGTTCGAAAAACGTCTCCCACGGGTCCTCATCGACCGCCGCAGCGATCGCTGCGATCGACAATCCGAGGTGCGGTTGATACCTCGCCTTCGACACCTGGCCGACAATAATCTGGTTGAAATCATGTCCGACGTGGCGATACCAGTTTTCCCAACCGTCGGTCTGCTCCATCTCTTCCCGGATCTCGTCGCGCAAGTCTTGATCATCGAGACGTATCCGCAATTCGGCATAGCCGGCGGCAAAATGCCGTGGGTGTATTAAGGCCGAGACCCCCAATCCGTTGTGGATGTAGGGATAGATATCTGCCGACACCTGCTGGCCGTTCGCCCGGGCAGCCCGGATCTTGGCGATCGCCAGCGGCATCTTGCCCCAATTTTGGCGTCCAGCCGCCTTGAGGTGAAACACATGTACCGACGTATTGCCACGAAGCCCGATCTCCAATGCCTCTTCGATCGCCTCGACCAGTCGGTCACCTTCGTTTCGTATGTGAGTGAAATATCCGCCACCATACTCGCCGGCGACTGCGGCGAGCGCCACGATTTCCTCCAGCGGCGCGTAGATGGCTGGAGGATAAATCAAGGCGGTCGACAAACCGATCGCCCCCGCCTCCATCGCTTCGCGAACCAATCCCTTCATCGTCGCCAATTCGTCGTCGCTGGGTCGCCGATCGATTTCGCCCAAGACGATCCGGCGGACCTGGGTATGGCCGACCGATTGCACGACGTTGATCGGCAAGCCCTGCATTTCGAGCACCGCTAAATACTCCCGCATCGTCGACCAACCGACCCGGGATGCCTGATCAGGGCCGAGCGGAGCGGCCGATGAACCCTCGCCGCAGTTGATCGTCGTGATCCCTTGGGTCAGTAGATTGAAGGCGTACTCGTGTGACTCGAGCAGCGGGCTCGCCGATTGCCCCATCATGTCGACAAAGCCTGGCGAAACGATCAATCCGGTGGCATCGATCTCTCGCTTAGCCTGACCATCCGCGATTCGTCCGATCTGGACGATCCGACCGGCACGAATCCCGATGTCACCTCGATACCACGGCCCGCCTGAACCGTCGACGATCCTGCCGCCGCGGATCGCCAGATCCAGCTCGACCGCTGCGGCGATCCGTGACCCGATTGGGCAGATCAGCCCGGCGATCAGTATGGCGAACGCCCCCAGCCAACCTCGATAGCTGCCCGATCGAAAACACATCGTGTGGTAACCTTGTGCGAGGGACGAACGTGACCAGTAACCGTGGAGACAACATGCAACGTCGAGATTGGATCAAGGCTACCGTCAGCATGGGATTGGCAGCCTGCGCGAATTCCAGTGTAGCGGCCGAAGACGACGGCGTGCCGACCCGGGCGATCGATACACACACGCATTTTTACGACCCAACGCGTCCGCAGGGCGTTCCCTGGCCGCCGGCCGATACGCCGCTTTATCGCCGTGTGCTGCCGGCTGACTGGCAGGCGGTGGCGACCCCGCTGGGGGTTACAGAAACGATCGTCGTCGAAGCGAGTCCGTGGGTAGAAGACAATCAGTGGGTACTCGATCTGGCCAGCGATAACCGATCGATCATCGGTTTGGTCGGAAACCTCGACCCGCGAGACGCCGATTTCGAGCGAAACCTGGCCCGGTTCGCGGGCAATCCGTTGTTCTTGGGGATTCGCTGGCGAACCGATCTGGTGCCACTCGATCGGGACCCATCGCAGCTCGACGTCGCCGCGAAACGACTCGCCGACCACGGTCTGACGCTCGACCTGAACGGTCCCTGCGATGCCCTACCAGCAGCCAGACGGTTAGCCCTGGCCGTACCGAACCTGCGGATCGTGATCAATCACCTGGGAGCCAGCGGCGACCCGCAATCGATTCACCCGCGGTGGCACGACCACATCCGTGACGTCGCCGCTTGCCCCAACGTCTTCATGAAAGTCTCCGCGTTGGCGGAGCAAGTTCGCGGCGAGCCGGGCGAGGCACCAGCGGATACCGAGTACTATCTGCCCGTGCTCGATCAGCTCTGGGAAAGCTTCGGTCCCGACCGTTTGATCTTCGGCAGCAATTGGCCGGTCTCCGATCGCGGAGCCCCGTACGAAACGGTATATCGAATCGTCGCCGACTACTTCACCGACAAAGGCGATGAGGCGGCAGAAAAATATTTTTGGAGCAATTCAAGGGTCGCCTATCGCTGGAGACCACGTGGTTGATGCCTGCCGTCGCTTCGCGACTGGGTTGCTCGGGTGTGTCGCGTACCACGGACTCGCGTCCGTGGCTAATGCCTGCCGTCGCTTCGCGACTGGTGTGCTCGGCGTGTGTTGTGGACCACGGACTCGCGTCCGTGGCTAATGCCTGTCGACGCGTTGCGACTGGGGGTGTTGGCGTGCGTTGAGGGCGCCGGACTGGCTGCGTTAACAGAGCTCGACGACGGCTTTGACGACTCCGCTGTCGGCTTGTGTGTAGGTCGGGAAATCGTTGATCAGGTCGGCGAAATTGGTTCGATGG
>SKZY01000408.1 GCA_007127095.1 Planctomycetaceae bacterium | reverse complement strand
CCGCCGATCAGCCCGACGATCAGCAGCGGCACCAGCGTGATCGCAATACCGGCGAGCATCCACCACGCGCCGTCGCCCTGCGTGAGCGAAGCGATGAAGCGGTCGCCGGCCCGCAGCCCGACGGTGGCCAGAAAGATCGCGATCCCGACTTCCCGCAAGATATGACTCGCCGGCTGCGGCAGGTAGAAGACCCAGGGGCCCAAGCGACCGAGCGAACTGAGCAGGATCGCGATCAACAGCGGGCCTGCCGCCAGCCCGAGTTTGACCACGGCCGCCGATTCGCCGGGCAGCGGGAACGGGATGCTGGCCACGATCACACCGAGCGCGATCCCGACAAAAATCGGTGTCAGGTCGAACTTTTCAAGCTCCTTGGGGAGATTGCCCAGGAGGCGGCAGACCGCGGCGACCGCGTCGGCGTGACCGACGACTCGCAGGTGATCACCGAGGCCCAAGCGGAGTTGTCCGACCGGTGGCATTTCGACTTCGGCGCGTCGCACCCGGGTGATCTGAACCCCGAATCGATCGGCCAAGTGAAGATCTCCCAAAGTCTGGCCAACCATCTCACTGTGGGTTACGACCGCCCACCGGAAAGTGATCTCACTGGGGAATTCGACCAGATCGATGTCGGCCGGTTCACCGACGACGATCCGCAACTGTTCGAGTTGTTCCGCGGTGCCGACGGCCAAGATTACGTCGCCGAGATGCAGGATCGTATTCGGCTGTGGCACACACAGTTGGCCGTCATGCAATAACCGACTGACGACACCGTGGGCGCCTTCGCCGTCGACATCAGGGACCTGATGCAGGCTGAGTCCCTCGAGGTTGCGGTTGGTCACTCGCAGGTTGATCCGTTCCAACCGCGGCCGCTCGGTCCGCATTTTCTCGCGAAGTAGACGCGCTTCGTCGACCGGATCGACGTCCAACAGTCGCCGCAGGATCAGCATCGCCAGGATAATACCGACGACGCCGAACGGGTAAGCGACGGCATAGCCGAGTCCGGGAAGTTTGGCGACATCGCCGTTGCCACCGGGCGAACCGGCAGTCGCTTCGTCTTCAACGAAACGGGCCGATCCTCCGGCCTGGGCAAAAGCGCGGCGGGTCGCCGCGGCGTTAGGCGGGTTATCTTGCAGCGTCTGGGTCGCGCTCGCCAGACTCGGCGTGTTCGTCGTCGCGCCACTGAAGATCCCCACGGCGATCGGCATTTCGATTCCCGCGACACGATTGATCGCGACGGTCATCAGCATGCCGAGCAGGACGACGCTGGCTGCCAGCAGGTTGAGCGATAATCCATGAGCCCGGAGAGCATTGAAAAAGCCGGGACCGATCGTCAAGCCGATCGAAAAGACGAACAAGATCAGCCCGAATTCGGCCAAGAATTCTCGCAGCGATGGCTCGATCGCAAACCCGAAGTGGCCGAAGCCCATTCCGCTGAACAGCACGCCGGCCGTCCCCAATCGCACACCCGCCAACCGCACACGGCCGAGCATCAATCCGCTGGCGATCACCAATGCGATCGTCAGCAAACTGGCGGCTGGCGATTCGGAGTTCGTAAATAGCTCGGTCAACCAACTCATGAAGATCCCCCGCCGCCCGCAGCCGATAATACTTCGAAAGCACTAACTGACCAGTCCGGCTGACGCCAAACAAGCGGCGTGGGCAGGTCGGGTGGCGGCCGTCCAACAAAAGCTGGAGGCGTCACGTTTTCAACGCCATGGCGCGAGGTATTTGGCCTTGTGGGTGGTGGGTGATTTTGAGGAGCTGCGGGCGACCCTCCCCTCGCTGTCGCTCGGCCCTCCCGCGGGAGGGTGTCTTTTGTTTGACTGGTGTTGGTACGAATTGTGTAGCTATCAGTGGTTAGCTGACACTGCCGGTGGCCGAGCGATCGGCGTATCGCGTCGCCAATTTGCTGACGACTTCGGCGACTGCCTGACGGAACGAGTCGGGAGCGATTACCTCGGCATCGCTGCCGAGCGAGAGCAGTTTGGGGAGCAGTTCTCGCGGGTGCGCCGCCGGGACCGTCAGCAGGGAGTGGCCATCGTCGAGTTGTTCGAGCCGCTGGTCGGGATGCCAGGGGTCTTCACGGACCCATGCCGACGCCGATTCGCCGAGCCGAATCTGGACCAGAACCGGTGATTCGCCCGAAAAGATTCCGATCGAACGGCTCAGGTGTTCGGTCAAATCGACCGCCGGGTCGGGCTTGAACCAGCGGTCGAGCGCCGTGACCTTGCGAAAACGGTCGAGTTTCCAGTGTCGCAGTCGGTCGGCCGGGTCGGAAACCTCGCTGGCCGCGGCGACGACATAGATGCTGCTTTGGTAAACGGCCAACCCATACGGTTCGATCTGTCGCAGCGTCGCCGGTTTGCCCGTCGATGCGTACTCGACCTCGAGCACCCGGTGTTCTGCCACGGCCCGATTGATCGATCGCAGCATCCCTTCGTGTCGCTCATAGGTCTTACCGAGCGAACCGAACACGTGGATCGTTTTGCGGTACTTTTGATAGTGCAGCCAAACCCCTTCGGGGACCGCTTCGCGAAGCTTGTTCCAGAATGTCTCGATCCCCTGCCAGTACTGTGTCCCGAGCAATGGGAAGAGCAGTTCGCGGCCGATCGATAGTGCGATCAGTTCGGTGGCCGAAACACTGATCTTGTGGATCCCCTTTTCGACCCGACCGAGCAGATAAACCTTGCCACGTTCTCGCGATTCGGTCCGCAGGTCGAGCCCGGCGGCGGTCAACGCTTCGACGTCGCGGCGGACGGTCCGTTCGTGAAGATTGGTCAGGCCGAGGTCGCGGACCAGTTCTTCGCGAAGTTCATCGAGCGTGCGGCCGAAACGAGAAGCTTCGAGCAGTTGCATGATCTTGTGCTGACGGATCAGCTGCTCGTTGCGGGCCATAGCGAACGTTTCTTGCTGGTCGTGATCGGAATATCGGCGTCGTATCTCGGCCGAAATCGCTCAGAACTGACATCCACCGCCGCAACATCGTGGGGCGCCGCAGGCGGTCGCCGACTCGCCGCCGGATACCGGTAACGACTGGCCACCGCGGACCGAGGGATTCGCCGGGACGCTCATCTCTTTGTGCAAATGGTCCGACCCGCAGGACGGGCAAGTCGGCTTTTCTGACTGGCTGCGGACAAGCACTTCAACGGTTTGCTGGCAATCGTCGCAAGAAAACTCATACAGCGGCATCGTCGGTCGGGTCCTGTGAGGAAAAATCGTCGGTTAAAGCTAAGTGGTT
>SKZY01000158.1 GCA_007127095.1 Planctomycetaceae bacterium | reverse complement strand
TCGTACCGATCAAGATATCGAGCTTGCCGGTGAACTTCTTGTCCTTCTTGACCGTCTCGATTGTCTCTTCGACCCTACCTCGGAGCAACTTAAGTTCCTGGGCGGTGCCGACCAGCGGGATCATGATCTCGGGCTTGGCGTCGATCCCTTTCTTGGCGCAGATGATCGTCGCCTCGACGATCGCCCTGACCTGCATCTCGAGGATTTCGGGATAGGTGACGCTGAGCCGGCAACCGCGGTGGCCGAGCATCGGGTTCTGCTCATGCAACGCTTGGGTCCGGTTCTTGATCGCGGCCGGCTTCACTCCCAGGTCGATTGCGAGTTCCTTTTGGGCCGCGGCGTCGTGCGGCAGGAATTCGTGCAGCGGCGGATCGAGCAACCGGACGGTGACCGGCAAACCGGCCATCGCCTTAAAAATTCCCTCGAAGTCTTTGCGTTGGAACGGCAGCAGGTTCTTCAACGCCGCTCGACGGTCTTTTTCGTTGTCGGCGATGATCATCGCCCGAATGTGGCCGATCCGATCCTTTTCGAAGAACATGTGTTCGGTACGGCAGAGCCCGATCCCTTCGGCGCCAAAGTCGCGGGCCCGCTTGCTGTCGGCCGGCGAATCGGCATTGGTGCGGATGCCGAGTCGACGATACTTGTCGGCCCACAGCATCAACTTGGCGAAATCGCCCGACAGCTTCGGCTCTTGGGTCTCGATCAAGCCCAGCATTACCTCGCCGGTCGTCCCGTCGAGGCTGATCGTGTCCTTGCCGGTAAACACGCGACCCTTGATCGTCGCCTTTCTCGCCTTTTCGTCGATGCTGACATCGCTGGCACCGGCGACACAGCATTTCCCCCAACCGCGGGCGACGACCGCCGCGTGGCTGGTCATCCCACCGGTGCTGGTCAAAATCCCGGCTGAACAGTGCATCCCGTCGACGTCTTCAGGACTCGTTTCGCGACGAACCAGAATGACCGCTTCGCCGGCATCGGAGCGTTCTTTGGCCTCTTCGGCGCTGAACGCCAACTTCCCGACCGCGGCGCCGGGTGATGCTGGCAAGCCTTTGGCCAAGACGTCAGCAGCGTTACGAGCGGTCGGCTTGAAGCTCGGTAACAGCAACTGTGTCAAATCGTTGGCCGGGACCCGCATCACGGCCAGCTTTTCATCGATCAAGCCTTCTTTGACCATGTCACAGGCGATCTTGACCGCCGCGACACCGGTCCGCTTGCCGGTCCGGGTTTGCAACATGAACAACTTGCCACGTTCGATCGTGAACTCGATGTCCTGCATTTCCTGGTAGTGGTCTTCAAGCGTCTTCTTGACCTCCAACAACTCTTGGTGGATCAGCTTGTTCCACTTCGGCATCTCCGCCACCGGTTGTGGCGTACGAATCCCGGCGACGACGTCTTCGCCTTGGGCGTTGATCAGGAACTCACCGAAGAACTTGTTTTCGCCGGTGTTGGGGTTGCGTGTGAAAGCCACGCCGGTTCCCGAATCGTCGCCCATGTTGCCATAGACCATCGATTGGACGTTGACGGCGGTACCGAGCAGCCCACGAATCCCTTCGATCTCGCGATAGCGGACGGCGCGAGGCGTCATCCACGAACCGAAGACGGCTTCGATCGAAAGTTGCAACTGACGCACCGGGTCCTGAGGGAAGTCTTCACCCGTGTGCTTCTTGAAGGCCGCCTTGTATTCTTCGCACAGCAGTTTGAGGCCTTCGGCAGGGACTTCCGTATCCTCGGTCACCTTGTACTTCGTTTTGATCTTGTCGAAGGCGTGTTCGAACGTCTCGTGGTGCATCCCCATCACGACGTCGCCGAACATATTGATCAGTCGGCGATAAGCGTCGTAGGCGAACCGTTCGTTGCGGGTCGCCTTGGCTAATCCTTCGGTGGCGGCGTCGTTCAAACCGAGGTTGAGAATCGTGTTCATCATTCCCGGCATGCTCGCCGCGGCACCGCTGCGGACCGAGAACAACAGCGGATTTTCGTTGTCGCCGAACTTTTTGCCGAGTTCCTTCTCGAGCAACTTGACCGCTGCGTTGACCTCATCCATCAGTCCGGCGGGCAACTTTTTGTCGCTCTTGTAATAAGCGTCACAGCACTCGGTCGTGATCGTGAATCCGGGAGGGACCGGCAACCCGATCGACGTCATTTCCGCCAGGTTGACTCCCTTACCGCCCAACAATCCCTTCGCTTTGCCTTTGCCTTCGGTTTTCGACTTGCCGAAGTAATAAACCAATTTCTCGCTTGACATGCTGTCTCGTTCCACGCGTCGATGTAAGGGGGATGGAGGGCAGCCCGCGGCTGGCGAAAGCAGAATCAACCGTCGCCGGCTCGAGCGGACCACGAACGGGCGAGAATGTAGGGGTGATTCCGGTAATGGTCAAGGTGCGGCGTGCCCCGAGGGGGCTGGCGGAGGGGGCGAACGAAAACCACGCTCGAGGCGGGGGCGTTGCGTTCGCCGGACGATCGCCCCGACGTCAGCGATCCTCGGCAAGCGTCGGTGGCAGTCGGTGCCCGTCAGCGGTAGTCGGTGGGGGTGATCCCCTGTCGCTTCAGCTTGCGATCGAGCGTGCTCCGTTCGATCCCGAGTACGGCGGCGGCTCGGCTCTTGTTGCCGCCGGTTCGGCGGAGCACTTCCAACAGGTGTCGCCGCTCGAGTTCGGCCAGCGACGGTAGTTCGGTGTCATTGCCGCTCGGGCGGTCCTTTGCGGTGTCAGCCTGGTCCAGCGTCCGAGCCACGGGGTCGTTCGCGGAGCGGCTCGCCGGCAGGGCCAGGTCGTCGACATCGATCACCGCCGTATTTCCGAGTACTACCGCCCGCTCGATGACGTTTTTGAGTTCCCGCACGTTTCCCGGCCAAGGGTGCGACAGCAACCGATCGCGGGCCGCGGGGGTCAGGCCTTCGATCAGTCTCGCGGTCTTCTCGGCGAAGTGGGCGACGAAGTGGTCGGCGATTCGCAGCACGTCGTCGCCGCGCTCGCGAAGCGGCGGGACGACGATCTCGATCACGTTGAGCCGGTAATAGAGGTCGCTGCGGAAGCGGCCTTCCGCTACTTCGGCTACCAAATCGCGATTGGTGGCCGCGATCAGCCGGACGTCGACCCGCAGCGGCGTGTGTCCCCCGAGCCGTTCGAACGGATGTCCCTCCAACACCCGCAGCAGTTTGGCCTGCAGATTGACGTCCATTTCGCCGATTTCGTCCAGCATCAAAGTTCCGCCATCGGCCGCCTCGAACTTCCCTTTCTTACGGTCGGTGGCGCCGGTGAAAGCGCCCTTTTCATGACCGAACAGTTCGCTTTCCAGCAACGTCGGCGATAACGCGGCACAATTGAGGCAAACCAGCGGGCCGTCACGGCGACGACTCGATTGGTGGATCGCTCCGGCGACCAACTCTTTACCGACGCCCGATTCGCCGCGAACTAGGACGGTCGCATCGGACATCGACACCCGGCGGATCACTTCCCGCAGCCGCCCGATCGGTGGGCTTTCGCCGATGATGCGGACCGCCTCATCGAGCCGCTGCCGCAGCGAATCGACTGTCTGACGACTCCGCCGCAGCGAACGGATCAAACGGCCTCGCTGCGACAGGTTTTCGATCGCCGCGGCGAACACCCCGGCCGCCGCCGCGGTCAATTCGAGTTCGCGGGACGTCAGTTCGCCGTCGGGCAACGAGCGGTAGAGGTGCAGATAGCCGAGCCGCCGGGGCGGCGATGACGACGAACCGGTGATCGGCGCCAGGATGACGCTTTGGATCACCAATTCACCGCGGCTGTCGGCGGTCTGAAGCTCGGCATCGTCGCCGGCATTGCGAACCAACACCGCTTGGTCACCGCCGGTCACCGCGGCTACGACCGCCGGCGTCGGTCGGCGGTAGGAACGGTGGCCGGCCGTGAAAGCGATCAATTCGGGTTGAGGAGACGTCGCCGAGACCGACTCGGGAGGCGACTTGGCATCACGGCCTGGCTCGACCATCGGTTGGGCGAGAAAAATTCCGCCATGGCAGCCGGGGATGGCGACGGACAACGCTTCGAGTGTCGATTCGGCGGCCTGTTCGAGCGATTCGGCTGTCGCCAACGCCAAGGCCAAACGGAACAGGACCGGCCAATCGGTCTGCTCGGCCCGATCCGACATCGAGGCTCGATCGGGTGTGCCGCCGACCGCTGTCGGTTCGGCGGCGGGACGGTCGAGGTAGCGGCTTTCGTGCAACCGATGGATGATATCAGCACGGTCTTGGCCGGTGAACGTGATCTGGTCGTCGGTGGCTGCCGGCTCGGACCCGCCGTCGGCCGGGGGCAACGCCAAGGCATCGGCCACCCGGGTGACAAACACCAATACGAAGCCGGCGATTTCGATCTGGTCGCCGTCGCTCAGTCGGCAGGGCTGAGTGATTTTCCGGCCGGCGAGTCGCGTTCCGTTGCGGCTGCCGAGGTCGCTGAGCCACCAATCGCCATCGTCCCACCGCAGTTCGGCATGTCTTCGGCTCGCCTGATGACTGCGGATCGTGACCGCGTTGCCGGACCCGCGACCGATCACCGCGGGGCGATCGGCGGTCAGCCGGAGCACATCGGACCAGCGTCCGCCGCGACGGACGACCACGAATGCCCGATCGGTGCGGCCCGAATGGTCGCTGGGACGGCCCGAATGGTCGCTGGGAATCGGGATCGGATCGACGATGTCAGTGGTTTCACCGGCAGAGCGACGCTCAGCGGCAAAAGCGGCTCCATCGGACTGCTCAGAGGGTGACGAGGAACGGTTCGCAGCCATGAAGATTCGTCAAGCCGTGGGATCATTCTGTTGTAACCTTCGGTAGGCGTAACTATCCTAGCAGATTGAGCCAGCGACGACCGTGTCGCGGCGCTGGTCGTCTCGTCTCATCGATCGGATATCCGCCCCTTTCAATCGTTACCGGAGTTGCCCCATGGGGTCGTCCGCCGCGTTCCTAAACCGCCTCACCCGAATCTTGAACCGGGACGCCCGTCGCCCCGATTCATCGACTTCCGGTGCCTCGAACTCCCGTTTATCATCTTCCCTGACGTCGTCGCGACCGGTGATCGGCTCGCTCGGCGTCGCCGCTGTCGCGATGTTGGTCAGCGGTATCATGGCTGCGCCTGCTCAGGCACAACTCGGTGGCGCCTTCGGCGGCGGGCGGGCTGTCGGCGGTGTGGTCATCGACGCCGAGGGGACGGTCCGTTCGGCGACGCTCGACCAGCGGCGTGCCGACCTCGAAGCACTCCGCCAGGCGATCGGCCAGCCTCAAGGCGATTTGGCGGAGGCGACCGAATTGCGAATGATTTCGCTCGCCAAACTGCAGGCGGCAATGGAGGCGCAAGCCGCCGCCGGAGAGCCGCTGAACGAAGAAATGTGGCATCTGGCTGGACTGCAGCGAATCGAGTTTGTCTTCGTCTATCCCGAATCCAACGACATCGTCCTCGCCGGTCCCGCGGAACCGTGGATCGTCCGCGACGACGCCGCGGTGGTCGGGGCGAACTCGGGCCGTCCGCCGCTGCGGCTCGATGACCTGCTGACGGCGCTAAGAAGCGTCGAAACCGCTCGGACCGAAGGCATCACCTGCTCGATCGATCCGACTCCCGAGGGGCTTCAGCGGTTGCAGAGCTTGCTCAAGCGAGTCAGCCTGCGACCGGGGCAGAACCCCGCCCAACTCGAACCGGCGATGCGGGAAGCCTTTGGGCCACAGATGATCACCCTGACCGGCATCGCACCGACCAGCCACTATGCCCGTACGCTGGTTGCGGCTGATTATCAGATGAAGCGACTGGCGATGGCCTTGGAACCGGCTCCCGTCAAAGGGTTGCCGAGCTACCTCGCCTTGTCCAAAGCTCAGCGGCACTCGGCCAAGTCGAATCCGCGGTGGTGGATGGCCTGCAACTACGACCCGCTGTCGCACACCGAAGACAAGTTGGCCTGGCGTCTCGCCGGCCAGGGCGTCAAGACACTCAGCGCAACCGACGGCGAAGGCGCTCGTGGCCAACAGGTCGACAAGAACGCCAACCGCTGGGCCGAGATGATGACCGAACGGTTCTCCGATCTGGCTCAACAACAGTCGGTCTTTGGTGAGCTGCGCAACTGCTTCGACCTCAGCGTCGTCGCTACGCTGATCGTTCAAGAACGGTTGGCCGAGCGCGCCGAATGTGATTTGTCATTCCTGTTCGGAACCAGAGGAGAAGCCGAACTCGCCGAGTTCCCGGTGCCGCGATCGGTCGAGCCACAGTGCAGCTTTGTCCGCGGTGCGGCCGGCTGGATCGTGACCGCATCGGGCGGTGTCGATGTCAACGCGTTTGAGGTCGTCCAGTCGCAGCGAGTCGATCCGACGCTCGACTCCCGGCGTGCTGACAAGCAGGTGGCCGCTGCCAGCGACGCTTGGTGGTGGAACGGCTGATCCGGTCATGGCCGGCTGAATATTCGGTAAACCCGGCACCAGGCCGGCCAGATTGTCTCCGTGTCGAGATAATTTCGAAAATATTTCGAAAAATTTTCCAGCGGCGATTTCTGCGGTAAGCCGCAAGCCGAAGGGCGATCGGCAGCCGTGCTCGGCGGGTGGCCAGCGATTCGCGTCGCTTGACAAGGCAGCGCGAAACTGCTTGCAGGTCGCCGATCAGTCCCTTCGGACCGACTTAGCGGTAACGAGTTTTCCCTTTTGCTCGGCGCCGGCTGAGCCGCTGAGCGGTTTCGTGCTGATGAGTTATCAGCGGCGTTAAGGTCGTCTCAACCCGCTGCGTTGTCCCAGCCGGCGGGGCTTCTCTCAAAGTGCCGCAAAACGCTCACAAACCCTTCATAATTTTCTTGACTACGGGGCCCGATCGCTGATAATCCTTTCGTTGGGTCCGGCGCCAGTCGGGTCCGCATCGAGTGTTTCCGTCGGCATCGCAGGGACGTGTTTGTCGAATCATTCAGCTATTTTTTTAGGCGAAACGCTTGGACCGGTTGAAGGGCTGAAAGCGCGGAGTATCTGATCCCGATTCTTTTCTGGTGATCGATCGAGTCCCGCCCTGAGCGAACGCTCATGCCTGATCCCCTCCGAGCCACCGCCGCACAGCGTCGTCGAAAAACGACGTAAGGAGCAATCAGAAAGACGAAAATGAGTACCTGTAAGAACGTGTTTGAAGCGATTTTGCGTTACGGTCACGATGAAGACTTTGTCCCGAATGAGGACAACGGATTCTCGCCGACTGATGCGCCGGCCGGCAGCCCGGAAAAGATCGAAGTGCTGCGTCGTCGTGTCGAACTCGGCCAACCGCTTTGGCACGGCACCGACCGCGTCGATTACAGCGGATTGACCGGCGCCATTCGCCCTCGCGAGTAATCACTCGCCCCGCCGTTGCCGCCAGCCGTCGATTCCCGCGAGTTCACGACGGCCGGTGAGACCCAGACCGCCCCGAGGCCTGCTGGCCACGGGGCGGTTTTTTTTTGCCGCGGCGCCGGTGTTCCTTCACCGACACTTACTGATCAACCGTACTGAAGGTGAACACGTTTCCGTTGTGATCGACGGTCAATTCGCTGCCCGGCGGGTAGGTGTTCCGCAATAACGCCGTGGCGAGCGGGTTTTGGATCTCGCGTTGAATCACTCGCTTCAGCGGGCGGGCTCCGTAAGTCGGGTCGTAACCTTCATCGGCGACGCGGTCGATCGCCGTCTCGGTCCAGTGAAGTCGCAGTTCGGATTCGGCCAACCGGTTCGCCAAAATCTCGAGCTGCAATTTCACGATTTGACGGATTTCGTCACGTCGCAGCGGGTGAAATGTGACGACATCGTCGATCCGGTTGAGGAACTCAGGGACAAACTTGGCCCGCAATGCCTCGTTGAGAGCCGCCCGCATTTCGTCTTCGCTGCCACCTTCAGCGGCGACCCGTTGAATCACTTGGCTGCCGACGTTGCTGGTCATCACGATCACGGTATTGGTGAAATCGACGGTGCGACCATGTCCGTCGGTCAAACGACCATCGTCCAGCACTTGCAGCAGGATGTTGAAGACGTCCGGATGTGCTTTCTCCATTTCGTCTAACAAGATCACGCAGTAGGGGCGGCGACGGACCGCCTCGGTCAGTTTTCCGCCCTCTTCGTAGCCGATGTATCCCGGAGGCGCCCCGATCAGTCGGGCCACGCTGTGCCGTTCCAAGAATTCGCTCATGTCGATCCGAATCATCGCTTGATCATCATCGAACATCACCTGGGCGAGCGCCTTGCAGAGCTCGGTCTTCCCGACGCCAGTGGGGCCGAGAAACAGGAACGAACCGATCGGCCGCCCTGGGTCTTGGATCCCACTGCGACTCCGCCGGACGGCGTCGGAGACGGCGGCCACGGCTTCGGATTGCCCGATCACGCGTTGGTGCAACCGTTCCTCCATCACCAACAACTTCGCCCTCTCGGTTTCCAGCATCCGACTAACGGGGATCCCGGTCCAAACACTGACGACCTCGGCGATCTCCTCTTCGGTGACATCCTGGCGGAGCAGGCGGCGGGTGTCTTCGTCACCGCCGTCGCCATCAGCCCGCTTCGGCGACCCAGCATCGGACGAATCGGCGGCTTCCTTGGCGGCGATCTGCTGCTGCAACGAGCGGCGGTTTTGATCGAGTTCGTACAGTTTCTGGAAATCGCTCTCCAGCACCGGACGGCCCGACGACTGCTTTTCACGGATCTCCGATTCAAGTGATCGAAATGCGTGTTCAGCGTTATCGAGCGTTTGCCGCAACGATTGGGCGTCGCTGAGCCCCATCTTTTCGGCTTCCCACTGTTCCCGGAGTGAGGCGAGTTGCCCTCGCAGCGTCTCCATCTCAGCCTCCACTTCCTCCCGTTTGGCGACCGCCGAGGCCTCGGTTTCGTCAGCCAGTTGTCGCTGGGCGAGTTCGAGTTGGCGAAGTTGCCGTTGGACGTGATCGATCGGCTCGGGGACGCTTTCCTTTTCCATCGCCAATCGGCTGGCCGCCTCATCGATCAGGTCGATCGCCTTGTCGGGCAGGAAACGGTCGGCGATGTAGCGGTGCGACAGGTTCGCCGCCGCGACGATCGCGCTGTCGGTGATCCGCACGCCATGGTGCGACTCATAGCGAGGCTTGAGCCCGCGGAGGATCGCGATCGTATCGTCGACGTTCGGCTCGCCGACGTAGACCGGCTGGAATCGTCGTTCGAGCGCGGCATCTTTCTCGATGTGCTGGCGGTATTCGTCCAGCGTCGTGGCGCCGATGCAGCGGAGTGAGCCGCGAGCGAGTTCGGGCTTGAGCAGGTTTGCGGCATCAGCGGAGCCTTCGGCCTTGCCAGCACCGACGACCAAGTGGAGTTCGTCGATGAAGAGAATCACGTTGCCGGCGCTATCTTTGACCTCCCGTAGGACCGCTTTCAGCCGTTCTTCGAAGTCGCCGCGAAACTTGGCTCCGGCGACCAGGGCGCCCATGTCGAGTGAAATGACGCGTTTGTCCTTGAGACTTTGAGGGACGTCATTTTCGAAAATCCGTAGTGCCAAACCTTCGGCGATCGCCGTCTTGCCGACACCCGGTTGGCCGATCAGCACCGGATTGTTCTTCGTTCGTCGCGACAACACCTGAACCACTCGGCGGATCTCCGAATCGCGGCCGATGACCGGATCGAGTTTGCCTTGGCTGGCGAGTTGTGTCAGGTCGATGCCATATTTTTCGAGCGCCTGGTAGGTCGATTCGGCGTTGGGGTCGGTGACCCGCGCCGAGCCGCGGACCTGGGCCATCCCCTTCAACACGTCTTCGCTGCTGACGCCCGAGAGCTTCAAGATCTGCTTGGCCTTCGATTCGGCGGTCGTCAGCCCGACGAGCAGATGTTCGGTACTGATGAACTCGTCTTTAAGCTTCGCAGCCGATTCGGCAGCGGACTCGAATACTTTCTGCAATCCCGGAGCGACTTGAGGTTGGCGACCTCCGGAGACCGAGGGCAACCGCGGCAATTCGCCGGAGACGAGGCTGCCGATCTGTTCGGCATCGACGTTGATCTTTTTCAGCAGCGGCCGAGTAATGCCATCGGTCTCGCTGAGCATCGCCGCGAGCAGGTGCAGCGGGTCGATCTCGGGATTGCCCGCGGCGGTCGCTTGGCTTTGGGCCTCGGCGACCAAGCCCTGGGCCTTGGTGGTCAATTTGTCAAAACGAAACGACATGACGATGTCACTCCTGGGGCGGGGATCACGGGGATGCACGGGAATGCAAAAAGCGACGATAAAATATCGCCGCTTTTCACGAAATCTGGCCACTGCGGCCGGAGTTCAACCCGGCCACCGCGGTGTGAGAGCTTGACTTTCAGCCGTCGCCGGGCGGTCAATCCTTGACTTCGAACTCGGCATCGATCGCGTCATCGTCGGACCCGGCAGGTTTGGCGTCGCCAGCGGCTTCACCGCCACCGCTCGCCTCGGTCCGTTCGTACAGCACCTTACTGAATGCCTGCGAAGCGGAATTGAGTTCGTCGGTCGCTTGCTTGATCGCTTCCAGGTCGGTACCGGCCGCCGCCGTCTTGACCTTCTCGATCGCCTTATTCATCGGTTCTTTGTCGCCGTCGCTCAATTTGTCGGCGTTGTCCGTCATCAGTTTTTCACACTGATAGGTCATTTGGCTGGCCTTGTTGCGGGCCTCGGCCAGTTCGAATTGTCGGCGATCCTCGTCGGCGTTCGATTCGGCATCCTTCCGCATCTGTTCGATCTCCGATTCGTCCAATCCGGCCGCCTCTTTGATCTCGACCTTGGCTTCTTTGCCGGTACCGAGTTCTTTCGCGGAAACGCTGAGGATGCCGTTTTGGTCGATGTCGAACTTGACCTCGATCTGCGGGACGCCACGCGGTTGTGGCGGGATTCCTTCCAGATTGAACTCGCCCAGCAAGCGGTTGGCCGCAGCCATTTTTCGTTCGCCCTGGAAGACCCGGACCGTGACTGCGGTTTGCCCGTCGGCGGCGGTACTGAAGACGTTCTTCTTTTCGACCGGCACGGTCGTGTTGCGTTCGACCAACGCGGTCATCACGCCGCCTTCGGTTTCGATGCCGAGTGTCAACGGGGCGACATCCAGCAACAGTACGTCGGTCCGGTCTCCCGCCAACACACTCCCCTGGATCGCCGCACCGATGGCGACGACTTCATCCGGGTTGACGCCCTGGTGAGGTTCCTTACCGAAGACCTGTTTGACCAATTCGCGAACCTTCGGGACCCGCGTGCTGCCGCCGACCAACACGATCTCATCGATGTCCGACGGCTTCATCCCGGCGTCTTCGAGCGCCTGCAGCAACGGCTGCTTGCACTTCAATACCAGGTCATCGATCAGTTCTTCGAACTTCGCCCGGGTGATCTTGATCGTCAGGTGCTTCGGCCCCGATGCGTCCATCGTGATGAACGGCAGGTTGATGTCGGTTTCGGGCAGCGAACTGAGTTCCTTCTTCGCCTTTTCGCAAGCCTCCTGCAATCGCTGCAGCGCCATCGCGTCGTTGCGAAGTTCGATCGCGGTGTCCTTCTTGAATTGTTCGGCGACGTAATTGATCAGCGCTTCGTCGAAGTCGTCGCCACCGAGGTGAGTATTCCCCGAAGTGCTGACAACCTGAAAGACGCGGCTGCTGCTATCTTCATCACCGCTGTCGGCCACCTCCAGCACGCTGACGTCAAACGTCCCGCCGCCGAGGTCAAAGACGATGATCTTTTCGTCCTTCTTCTTGTCCAGACCGTAGGCAAGTGCCGCCGCGGTCGGCTCATTGATGATTCGCATCACCTCGAGCCCGGCGACCTGGCCAGCGTCCTTGGTCGCCTGCCGCTGGCTGTCGTTGAAGTACGCCGGGACCGTAATCACGGCCTTGCTAACCTTATGGCCGAGATAGCTCTCGGCCGACTCTTTCAGCTTCCGCAGGATCTTCGCCGAGATCTCCTGCGGCGTGTACTCTTTGTCGCCAACCTTGATCTTGACGTACTCGTTGGTCCCGCCGGTGACACCATAGGGGACCATCTTCTCTTCGCTCTGCACCTCATTGTGCCGCCGTCCCATGAAGCGTTTGGCCGAATAGATCGTCCGCTTCGGGTTGGTTACCGCTTGACGCCG
>SKZY01000217.1 GCA_007127095.1 Planctomycetaceae bacterium | reverse complement strand
TGGCGGAGCGCAACACCTCCGGCTGGTGATCGACGACGAATGCCTCCATACGGCGGGCCGACGAACCGGAAAGTCAGTGTGAACGAGCAGTCAGAGCCAGTCAAGCGTTCACGACTTTACCCGGCTGAGACAGGCGGCTCGCTGCCAATCGTCGTGGTTCATTCAACCCCGGGTGTAGCGATAACGAGCTCCGCGAGTTGGGCGCAACCCGGGGTTCGCGGGTACAACAGTGCTGGCGACGAGCGATCGATTCACAAACCCAATCGATCCCGCCGAGTCGCAATTCGATGTATGCGGGCTCCCAATCGCCGGGCGTAAACGGCTGGTCGCAGCCCAGCGGTTAAGGGCCTCATTGGTATCCAATCCGGTTTAATCTGAGCCATTTGGCATTTTAGGCGTGTTTTTGGGTGGTCAGGTTAGGCAGAACAACAGCCATTGAGATACTTAAGCACCCCCTGACGTGCCTTTCGGCTTAATCGCCTTCGGGGTCGGCTATCTGTCGGGGGATTCTCCTTCGGAGGTGCTTATTCCTCTCGTTGACGGCCTCTTGCGCATTTTTCAAAAGGCAGCCACACTGGGTGCAGCCGGTACCGAGTATTTGAAATTTAGCCATTTCGGTCGCCTTAGCATCTTGCGGCAAGTAAGTGTCGCCTTTCGCTCCGCGAAAGTAGCGCTCTGACGTTCTTTCGCGGAGCGAAAGGCGACTATAAAAATCCGCACGATGCTTATGGGTTTGCTGGTTCGAGGTCGTGATGCGTGAGCTTTCGCAGTTCGTTCAGGCCGATCGGTGGATCGATCTGCCAAGGGATGATCGCCATTCGGTTGGCCTGCTTTTCCGCGACCTCTCGCAGGTACTGTTGTTCGTTCGATTGCCGTCGCTTCATCAGCGGATCGGTGAGCGGCAAAGGTTGAAGCACTTGGTTGATGATCCAAGCGAACGGCTCGATCTCGGCCCGGCGCAAATCTCGCTGCAGCGCGGCTGCTTCGTGTACCGGAGTCGCTTCGGGAAGTGTCACGATCAACACACGGGTGAAGTCAGGATCGCGTAAACGCGGCAGCAGATTCTCGACCGCTTCGGGCATCGTGCTCGATTGTCGCGTCACTTCGCGGTGGTAAGCGAGTGCGGAATCGAGCAGCAGGACCGTGTGGCCGGTGGGCGCGGTATCGAGTACCACGAACCGATTCGTGCCGGACGCGACCGCATCGGCGAAGGCTCGGAACACGGCGATCTCTTCGGTACACGGCGATCGCAGGTCCTCTTCCAATAACGCCTTGCCCTGCTGGTCGAGATCGGAACCGGCCCGCCCCAAGACCTCTGCCGAGTACTTGGCTGTTTCCGCCTCGGGGTCGATGCGAGTGACGGTCAAATTGGGTAAGGCTTCGTTGTTCAGCGCCGCAGCGATATGCGCGGCGGGGTCGGTGGTGGTTAGGTGTACCTGGTAACCCCGTTCGGCGATCGCTACCGCCACAGAGGCCGCGATGGTCGTCTTCCCGACACCTCCTTTGCCCATCGCCAGGATGACGCCGTGACCGGGGGCAACCAGCTCGTCGACCAACGTCGCTAGCGACGGCAGTTCGCCGATCGGTTTCGGAGATTCTGGCAGCTGTAGGTCGATCGCCACCCAATCTGAGGTGCCGAGTCGACGCAGTGATTCGATGCCGAGTAACCGATCGGGACTGAGTGAGATCACGGTTTGCGGAAGCGGCTGGAGGCCGGCTGGCATCGCGTCGAGTGCTCGATCGCCTCGCTGCTGCAGCGAGGCGGCATAAGGATCGCTCGAATCCGTCGCTCGAAATCGACCGTTGACGACGAGGTGTTGGTTTTCCACTCCGAGTTCGGCGAGTTCACCGCTGGTTCGGTTCGCCTCACTTAGCGCGCCGGCCTCCGCCCGAGCGACCAAGACAAGGGTCGTCACCGACGGATCGCCAAGTGCTTTCACCGTGGCTTGATAGAGCTGTTGTTGGTCTTGCAAGCCAGCGAGCGGCCCGAGGCAACTGGTGCCCGTCGTGTTTTGCTCCATGAAGCCGGCCCAAGCCGATGGTAGGGTCAGCAGCCGCAGCGTGTGGCCGGTCGGAGCGGTATCAAAGATGACATGCTCAAATTCGGAGGTCGCGGCCGGGTCGCCCAGCAACCGTGAAAACTCATCGAAAGCCGCAATTTCTAATGTACAAGACCCAGAAAATTGCTCTTCCATGCTCTTGATCGCCGCCTCCGGCAGCAGACCTCGATAGGGACCGACCATCCGCTGGCGATACTCGGCCGCCGACTTTTCGGGGTCGATATTCATGGCGAACAGCGTCGGTAATTCCGGGATCGCCGTCGGCCGATTCTCGAGTGGGGTGCCCAGCACTTCGTCGAGATTCGATGCCGGATCGGTGGAAACGAGCAAGACTTTCCTGCCCTCGTCAGCGAGTCGCACTGCGGTCGCACAAGCCACCGACGTTTTGCCGACGCCACCTTTGCCTGTAAAAAACAGATTGCGGGTCGGCTGCTTCAAAAAGTTCATGATGGAGGTTCGGCTGTGGCGTGAGGTGAAAAGATGAGGCAAGCGATTGGGATCGAATTCTCCTCCGGGGGTGGTCGCTGCGCTCCAACCCCCGGCTAATGGCTTGTATCCCTTCGGGATGATCACCGTCGAGCCTATCCCGATCCCGAGGTGCTCGCCGCACTCAATCACACAACCAAGCGCCCTGCTTAAATCTTTGCGAATAAACGCCCCAGCGATCTGATCGTGCCCAGAGGAGGTTGTGCCCAAAGACCCCTTTGGGGGTGCTTAGCAGCAACCGCTCGAACCACAGCATCCGCCGCCGGTGCCGGCAACCGGTAATTCTTGTGGTGCCGGTGATCCGTCGACCCAACCGGACAACATGTCGCGCGACGGATAGTCTTTGCAGCTAACGATCTGTCCATCGACGACGATGATCGGCAGGCAATCGGTTCCCTCAGTGCTCAGCACTTGATGAATGGACCGATTCTCAATAAATGCTTGAGGTTGTTGGGCCAGGTTGAATCGTTCGACTTGATGACCTTGGCCTTTCAGCCAATCGAGGTCGGCGGCGAACTTGGGCAAGATGGGATCGACATCGGGGCCACAGATTCCGGTCGAGCAGCACATCGGCTTGTCATAGACTTGGACGTTTTTCATCGTTTTTTCCTTGCGGGTTGCCGCGATCTGAATCGCGGGAAGGCGGATATTGAGAAGGGATATTGAATGGGTTGAACGGTTGCTAGCGGATCATCGGTTCTTAGCCACTTCAGCCACAACGTCTATCGGCGAACGACGATAAGCGGAGTGAAAAAAGGGAGCGGACGCCCGCGGAGTTGCGGGGGTCAGCTCATGCGGTCAAAAATCGGCGATCAGTCGTTTGAGTTTTTCCATCGCCACTTGGTTCACGCAGTAACAGACTCGCGGGCCATCGATTTCGCCCTGTACCAAGCCGGTCTCTTTCAGGATCTTGAGATGCTGAGAGACGGTCGATTGAGCCAGCGGCATTTCCTCGACGATTTCGCCGCACATGCAGGACGTTCGACTGAGCAGCAATCGCACGATCCGGACGCGAGCCGGGTGAGCCAAGGCCCAACAGAGCTTGGCCAAGTCGTCAGCCCAAGCGACGTCGGGCAACGCCATCTGCTCGTCGCCGGTACAGCATTTTCGCGATTCTGCGATCACTTTGACCATCGAGGTAAGCCTGCGCGTTGGCGATTCCGATCGAAGCAATCAACGTCGATCGTCGATGAACGATATACCGGCTGGCGGCGATGGTCAAGGTCGATTCGGGCGGTTTCCGGATCAAGCCGCCTTGGCAGACGATCGGTTGATTGACTCGGCTGCATCGACCGCTTCCCATCGTCCCCCGGTGGTTTGCCGCAGGATCAGCGTGGCGGGATGGCTGACCCGATCGATCAGCCGGCGGATTTCGGGGCTTTCGTCGCCGAGAACCGATTCGTCGAGCAGGATCAGGTCGACAGCGCCGTGGGTATGTGACAAATGCCGCAGTCCGTCGCTGAGGTCATCGGGGATCGGAACCGCTTGGCCACCGGCACGCCGGATTCGCTGGTGGAACTGCAGCACCGACAGCGACTGATCCTCGAGTTCGAAGCGGTTGATCGCGACGTATTTGGGTGTTGGCGCTGAGGCACAGACGATCGCTTCGAGGATCGATTCGGCGCGGCTGCCATCGCCGATGTTCAGGTCGAGGATCGACGCGATGGTGCGTCCGGCGATCAGTTTGGTCCAAGCGTTTCGTTTCGGGCTGGCGGGGCGCGAGCTCGGCTCGGGGCGTCGCGGTTCCACCCGGTCAACCGTATCTGCCGCGACGAGAGCGTTCGGTTGGGCCGCCTTGGCGCCCTTTTTGGTCACCGACTTACGGTGCCCGCGTCCTGGCCGTCGGTCCGTTGGCATTTCGGCAGCGGCGCGGTTGGCGGTATGCCCGACGGCGTCATTGGCGGAGAGCGGTGGCGCTGAAGCGGGAGATCCGGGGCGTTGTTTGGAACCGGCTGACAACGCCGCAGCGGGTTCAGGCCGCTGAGACTCCGGAGAGCGAATCGTCGCGACTTCGGACGCTGCCGTCGGTTCGTCGCGTTTGCCGAAAAATGCGTTCCAGAGCTTTCCCAGAGCCATCGCCTTGGATCCTTGTCAAATCGGGCATGAGAGGTAGCGACGGATGCGGCTGGCCAGCCATTGACATCGCCGCTCCGGCCTAGGATTGGTTTCGGCTGTATCGCCTGGGGCCATCGAATCGACCGATCCGGTTTCCGGTGAGTCAAACGGGGGCGACTTTACCGCCGCTTGCCCACTGGATTTTGGCGTTGTCGAGTCGGACAATCCGATCGGATTTTTCGTTTCGACTCAGTTCCATCGTCAGGGCGGCCACGAAGGTGGTCGACATCATCATGCCGGATTCCGCCGATTTGCCTGAGCAGGCCGATCGTTCCGCTTTAATCGGCATCGTCACGGTGTCTGACCGGGCATCACGAGGCGAGTACGCCGACCGAGGTGGGCCGGCGATCGTCGAATACCTGGGCGAAGTGTTGGCCTCGGCATGGCGTCCCGAGCGACGGGTGATCGCTGACGATGTCGAAACGATCGTGGCGACGCTGCGGGAGTTGGCCGCTGCGGGTTGCAGTTTGGTGGTCACAACCGGCGGGACGGGGCCGGCGCCGCGTGACGTCACCCCCGAAGCGACCGTCGCGGTCTGTGACAAGTTGCTGCCGGGTTTCGGAGAATTGATGCGGAAAGTATCGCTAGAAAAGGTTCCCACGGCGATCTTATCGCGTCAAACCGCAGGCATTTTGGGGGAGTGCTTGATCATCAACCTGCCGGGACAACCGAAGGCGATCGCGGAATGTTTGGACGCGGTATTTCCCGCGGTGCCGTACTGCATCGATCTGATCGGCGGCCCGCCTTTGGAGACCGTTACGGGGCGATTGGTTGCCTTTCGTCCGAAGAAATGATCGGACCGCGCCCGGCGGCTGTTGGTTTCGGTGCCAGAATTGGTGATCAGCAGTGGTATTGCCGACCGGTTTAGTGGTATCAATAGGGTACTTTGGTCGGTGGCGGAACGTTTTACCCGAAATGGCTATTGAGCGTCACGCCCCCGGAGGCCACTGTTTACCGACCGGAACCGGCCTAAGGTGGCCGTCGACTGAATGAATCGAATCACGTCTGCGATTGACGCCGTCCGCGTGGACGATCTGCATTCGACCGAGGAGCAGTTTCGAACTTCTCATCCGGTTTGCTGGCGGATTACGTTGTATGGGCCGCTGGTCGGAACGGCCTGTCTGCTGGCCTTGCTGGTTTTTCAGACCGGTTGGGAGTTCACTTCCAAGTTGGTGACCTCAGCGGTGGTAACGGTCTGTTTTTTCGGCCGCTTTATCATCCTGTCGGGGACGAACGGTACGTTTCAAGACACCAACGGAGCGTTGGCCTCCGAGCATCTGCTCGCCCTAGTTTGTTATCTCGATGTGATGACGGCGCTGATGCTCGCCTTTCACATCGGATTTTTGTTTCGCCTGCCTTACGTCGGCCCCCGGGTCGCGGCCTTAGTCACTGACGGCCACTTCATCCTCGACGCGCAACCCTGGATGCGACGGGCCACCTTTTTTGGCCTAATCGCCTTCGTCGGGTTCCCGTTAGCGGCCACCGGCAGTATCGGTGGTTCGATTTTCGGTCGGTTGTTGGGGATGAGCCGGATCGCGACTTTTTTTGGGATCGTGATCGGAACACTGATGGGAAACACGGCGATGTTTCTGTTTTCCGACCTGTTGGGCAATTACGTCAACAAAGACAATTTGTACCTTAAGTTAGGCGGTTTCGTCGTGATTGCGGCGATCATCCTGATCCTCGAACGCCGTTATCGCAAATTGAAAGACCGTTTCGGGGCGGCCAATGAGATCGAGCAGGAGGCCGTCCATTCGGCCCACGGTGTAGCGAGTCCGCATGGCGAACTGGCTTCAGCGAAGCCGACTGAGCCGGAACCGTCCGCCTCGCCGCGGCCCAGTGACCTGCCGAACCGTATTGATGGCACCCCGACGCTCGACCTCGGCGATGAGCTGCCGAGTAGAGCATCAGTCGACCGCTACGAAACACTTTCGGGAGACCACGTTGGCGCAAGATCTTACCCCCGCTGACCCGACTGTCGTGCTGGAGTTGCTCTCGGCGTTCCGGCGTTCGAAGATCATGTTCACCGGCGTCTCCTTGGGCGTCTTCGATCGGCTGACCGCGGGACCGCAGAGCGCCGCTGAGATCGCCGATTCACTCCGTTGTGACGCCGCGGCGACGGAACGTCTGTTGCATTCGCTGGTCGGCCTTGAGTTGTTGACCCGGGACGGCGATCGTTTCGCCAACACCGCGGCGGCGACCGAGTACTTGACCAGCGATTCACCACGGCGGATGACCGGCTACATCAACTATTCCGACCGTGTGATGTGGACGATGTGGGGCAACCTGGAAGACGCGGTCCGCGAGGGGACCCATCGGTGGCGTCAAACGTATGGCTGGGATGGGCCGATTTTTTCGAGTTTCTTCAAGACCGACGAGGCGATGCGTGAATTCCTGATGGGGATGCACGGCTTCGGGATGCTGACTTCGCCAAAAATCGTATCGGCGCTCGACTTGAGTCGTTTCAGGCACTGGGTCGATCTCGGCGGCGCCACGGGGCATTTGGCGATCGCCGCCTGTCGGCGTTATCGCGATTTGTCGGCGACCGTCTTCGATCTGCCAGTGGCCGTCCCGTTGGCCCGAGAAATCGTCGGGCAGACGGAAGTGGCTGAGCGAGTCGCGGTGGTTGGGGGAGACTTCTTCACCGACGACCTGCCACCCGGCGATCTCTATTCATTGGGACGAATTCTGCACGACTGGTCAGAAGATCGAATTCGGTTGTTGCTGCGAAAGATTTTCGCCGCCTTGCCTTCCGGCGGCGGGGTGCTGATCGCGGAGAAGCTCATCAATGATTCGTTGGACGGGCCGCCGTGGGCTCAGCTTCAAGACCTCAATATGTTGATCGTCACCGAGGGCCGCGAGCGGACGCTTGCCCAGTATGAATCGCTGTTGAGTGAAGCCGGTTTTGTAAACGTTGCAGCCTGTCGTACCGACTCGCCGCTCGATGTGATTTTGGCGCTCAAGGCTTAGCA
This sequence comes from Planctomycetaceae bacterium, assembly GCA_007127095.1. Classification (GTDB taxonomy): domain Bacteria; phylum Planctomycetota; class Planctomycetia; order Pirellulales; family Pirellulaceae; genus UBA6163. Next base: position 25,221 of record SKZY01000217.1, on the reverse strand, counting down.
ACAGGCGGGAAAAAGCGAGCGTTTTTAACACTTGCTTTTTACTCGACCCTCGAGCCGGTTTCAGCGGGCGGCAGCGATGATCGCTTCGGCGCCGTCGTCGAGCAGTCGTTCCGCGGCTTCGATCCCCACTTCTTTGGCCCGTTGGGGTGGCCCGGTTTGCTCGGCGACTAACCGGGTGCGACCATCGGGTGAGAGTACGAGTGCGCGAAGCTTCAGCGTGTTTTCGGCGACCAACGCGAAGGCAGCGATTGGGGCGAGGCAGCCGCCGCTGAGGTGCCTCAGCAAAGACCGTTCGGCGGTGACGGCGGCCCGGGTATCGGCATGATCCAAGCGAGCCACGGCCTCACTGGCGTGGGGGTTATCGCGACGGGTTTCGATCCCTAACGCGGCTTGTCCCGGGGCGGGGAGCATCGTTTCGAGCGGCAGAGTGGCGGCGGCAACGTCGGTCATTTCCAGTCGCTGAAGGCCGGCGGCGGCGAGCACGGTAGCTTGGAAATCGCCTTTCATTACCTGGTCGATCCGCGTCTGGACATTTCCCCGAATCGGCCGGATTACTAGGTCGGGTCGGAGATTCAACAACTGCGCCGCCCGTCGGCGGCTACTCGTTCCGACGATCGCGCCGGACGGCAATTGTTCGAACGCCCAACCGGCTATCGAAACCAAGCGATCATTGACTTCGGCGCGTTCGGAGACCGCAGCCAAATGCAGGTCGGGAACTTCGACGGTGGGCAAGTCCTTGAGACTATGCACGGCGACATCGGCTTCGCCATCGATCAACGCTTGTTGGATTCGCTTGGTGAACATTCCGACGCCGCTATCCGAAGTGATCGGTCTCAGGTCGGTGTCGCCGTCGCTGGTGAGCGGCACGAGTTGGCAGGCGAAGCCCAGGGCGTCGAGTTGCTCGGCGACCCAGGTCGCCTGCCAGAGGGCGAGCGGACTCTTGCGAGTCGCCAAGCGGATCGGAGGACTCTCAGGCATCGGTGGACCGTGATCGACGAATCAAGGGGATAACGGCCTAGAGCGTAACCCGAGTTGGGCGGCGATCCAAGGTGATCGGCGGTGCCCGAAATCAGCCGATTTCACTGACCACGTACTTGTCGCGGTACTGGCGGCGGAGGAAGCGATTTGCCTGTTCAGCGTGATCACCGACGAACCGCTCGCTTTTCGGATCGTGAGTCAGCACGGGACTGCTGACCAGATCGGCCGGCCCGGCACCGAACGGAGTCAATTGTCGCTCCAACTCTGCGACCAATAGCGGCCAGGCGGCGAGCGAGGAGGCATCGAGTAATCGTTGGCGATCGTACGACGAGCCGGCCTGAAACGCGATGTTGGCCAAGTTGCACCAACCGGTGCTGTCATGCCCCATGTCGACCGGGGCGTTGAGCGAGTTGGCGTCTCGTGACTTGACCGCATCGATGAAGTTCTGAACGTGCAATTGGACGATATCGCCGCCTTTGAATTCTCGGATCAGCTTGCCTTGAAGGTCGACGGCTTGACCGCGACCGCGTTGCCCGAGGTAGTAGCCGCCTTCGCAGGCGATCACATAGCCGCTGCCGGGGCCGTCGACGGGCATGCCGCTACGAGCTTTCCAGCCACCTTTCTTGCCGGGTGCCGGCGGCAGGTTGCTCAAAGCGATCAGTGTCGGAAAGAGTTCGGTTTCGAAAACCGCAAAGTGCACGTTGGGTGATTCGCCGGCATCGTCCCAGCCGACACGCCCACCGGCGGCGGCGATCCGTGACGGCGTCGTTACTTGATCCTGGTAGGCGACGTTACGGACATCGTCGAGGATATGGACGCCCCAATTCCCCATTTCGCCACTACCAGTGTTAAAGTCCCAGTGCCAATCGTAGTGGAACTCGTTGCGGAGGATCGGGCGGTCTTCCGCGGGGCCCAACCAGAGGTCGTAATCGACCGTGGTCGGCGGTTTCAGCGGTGACGTCCGTTTGCCGATCGAAGCACGTGGCCCCAAACGGTTGGCCTGGACGAAACGGATTTCGCCAAGCCCTCGCTCTTGATGGAGGAATCGCTTGGCTTCGGCCTGCATCGGATCGCTCCGTTGCTGAGTCCCGATCTGGACGATTCGGTTCCCGCGGCGGGTGGCGTTGACGACCTGGCGACCTTCCCACTGCGAGTGCGACAACGGTTTTTCGACATAGACATCCTTGCCCGCATCGAGTGCCCAGAGTGCTGCCAAACAGTGCCAGTGGTTGGGGGTCGTGATTGCCACGGCATCGACATTCGGATCATCCAGAACACGGCGGAGGTCGGTCACGGCCGCAGCCTTATACTTCGCGGCTAGCTCACCGCTCCGTTCTGAATCGGGATCGGCGACGGTGACCAACTTGGCATCCGGCGACCGGGAAAAGGCGGAGGCGAGTTCGCCACCGCGCCAGCCGGCCCCGAGGATCGCTACACGAACCTCCTCACTGGCAGCGGCGTGGCTATACGACCCGAGGCTCAGCGCGGTGGTGCCGGCGGCGGCAGCGAGAAAGGAGCGACGATCAAGCTTTTGACGGGCCATGATGAATCCTGGAATTCGGCGGTGAACGGGGCAGACGATGGAAGAGGCTTTGCAATCTGCGGGAAAAAACTGTCAGGCTTCCTTTTGTGAGGAACTCGCCCTGGGGAACTCGCCCCGGGGGGCTTTGCACAAAAGGCGCCAGACACTTAGTTTCCGCTCGATCTCTAGCTCTTGAGTATACCGCCAAGAATGGCCGCAGAGTTTACGTCACCCCTTTTCCGCGTCACCCCGAAATCGGGAGGTCGCTTTATGGTTGAACGGAAACCGTCGCCAGGCAGGCCGAAGCTTTGCCGCCGCCAAGATCGGTCGAAATCCGAATCTCGTCGGACCGGTTGCCGATCGGTTCGGTCGCTGTGAACCGGACCTTGACGAAATGGAGCTGTTTCTCGCCGACTGGAACATCGACCTCGTACCGTGAATCACCCGGTTCGATTCGCTCGATCGCAAACGGCCGTTCGGCCCGAACCACCAGGCGTTTCTCGACCGTTTCACCGATCCGGACCGTCCCGAAGTTGAGCGCCGCCGGACTGATTTCGAGCGCCGGTCGGACTCGCCCGGTGACCGCTAAGTCGATCGTCGGAAACCGCGAATCGTTGGTTACCAACGTCAACCGTTCACGCAGTTCCCCTGCGGCGAGCGTGTCCTTCGTCTTGACGCTCATGCGATACCGCACGATTCCTGGCGACCGTTCGGCCGGTGAAAGGGCGACGACCAGGTCGCTGCAATGACTGCGAACGTCGAGTATCTCCCAATTCGTACCGCCGCTGTGTGTGATCACGACATCCTGCCGCTTGTCGGTTCCCGGGATCACTTCGCCGAAATTGACTTCGGGTGGCGAGCAGGTGACATCGGTACGGATATGCCCCCGGACGGACAGCTGCACTTCCGCATAAAAGGGCTCATCAAACACGACGGTGATCACCGCCGACTTATCACCGATGTGCGTGTCGGTATTGAGCTTCGCGACCACCGCAGCCGTCTCGCGACTCCGCACCAAGTTTCGGGTGACACTCGGGGTGGTGCAGCCGCAGCTGGTCCTGACCGAAGCGACACGGACACTTTCTTTGTAGGGATTGGTGAACTCAAAGTGATACTCGGCGGTGGTCCCCCGGCCGACGACGCGAAAATCATGGTCGGTCGTGGGAAACATCCGCCGCGCCCAATCTTGCGCAGCGAATCCGGTCGCGGAGTAGCCAAGTAGGCCGATCAGCAGCAGGAACAGACGGCAAAATGGAAGCATCCGACAAGACTCATGGTTTGGCCATTGCTGCCGTCGACCGCCGCTGCGATTTGACGGGAACGTTTCTTTTCATTCTATCGGTCATCCGGGCGATCAGCTTGAGTCTGAGCCGTATCCGCCAGACGGTTCGTCGCCGAGTCGGGTACCGATCGCGAGGCGATGCCCCCGCAAAAACTGCTGACCGGTCATTTCGGAGCGTCCGGCGACTTGAAGTCGATCGATTTGCAATCGTCCGTCACCGGTCGCGACGACCAACTCGGTGGTGGACAACAGGCGACCCGGCGACTCGGCAACGTCGGCAGGCACCGCCAGCGCGTCCTGTTGGTCGGCGCCGAGCACGTGAACGCGGCGCACGACGATTCGATGAGGCGGCTTATCGGGGGCGAAACGCAGTTCGCTGTAGGCACCTGGCCAAGGCTGCATGCCACGGACGTGGCAGGCGATCTTGGTCGCTGATTGGGTCCAATCGATTCGCCCGTCCGACTTGCTCAGCCGAGGTGCCCGACTGACCGTGGCCGGGTCTTGGGGCTGTCCCAGCGGTTCAACCCCATCCCAACTGGCCAATCGATCGACGGCGGCCAGTGTCGGCGCGACACCTAGCAACGCCAGTCGTTGTTCGAGCTCACCAGCCGTTTCGTCGTCACCGATTTCGGTCTGAGCAGTGCCGATAATCGGGCCGCCGTCGAGTCGGGGTGTCATGTGGATCACCGACACGCCGGTGATCCGGTCGCCGGAGAGGATCGCCCACTGGACCGGTGCCGCGCCACGGTATGCCGGCAACAGCGAACCGTGCAGATTGATCCCTCCCCAGCGGGCTACTGCCAGTGTTTCGGGGCGGAGGATTTGGCCGAAATCACAGACGACCAACAGGTCCGCCGACAGCGCACCGAGTCGAGCGATCGCAGCGGGATCGTTGACATCGGGTGGGTCGTAGAGCGGCAGATGATGGTTGGCGGCGAACTCACGCACCGGCGTTGGCGGCGCCCCCTGACGACTACGGACTCGGCGGGCCGGACGCGTCACCACCGATAAGATCTCGTATCCGGCAGCGGCCAGCGCGGCGAACGCCGGGACGGCAAACGGTCCGGTCCCCATCAAAATCAGACGCGGCGTTGATCCGGTCATGCGTAGCGGGCTTCCCAATCGGCGATGCGGCGTCGGATCTCGTCGTCGGCTGCGACCGTGCCACCGGCCTGACGACTGCGGTACTCGGACTCCAATTCATGCAGCCCCAACGTCAATTCTTCTCGGTCCTCATCGCTCATCCGGTCAAAGAAGAACAGGCCGTCGAGATGGTCGATCTCGTGTTGGACGATCCGGGCCAGGAATCCATCGAGCCTTCGCTCGATCGGGTTGCCGAGCAGGTCATAGGCGCTCAGCCGAACCCGTTCGGGGCGTTTGACATCACCGTGCAGTCCCGGCAGGCTGAGACAGCCTTCACGGTCGGTGTCGTTCCCTTTGGGCAGGTTCAGTTCGGGGTTGAGGCAGACCAATTCTTCGCCCTCGCCCCGTTTCCCAGCCGGGTTGGCGACGAACACCCGCAACGGCAGGTCGACCTGATTGGCGGCCAAACCGACACCGTTGTGAGCATACATCAGCTCAAACATTTCGGCGATCATATCTTTCAACGCTTGGTCGACACGGCGGATCGTTTTGCTGCGGTGTCGCAACGTCGGATGGGGGTAATGTACGATGCTCAGCGACATGACAAACGTGGCAAATGAGGGGATCAACCGTGCGGCACGGTGCTCGGATTCGACCGCTTAGAATGACCGAAATGACGCCGTTTGGGCAGTGGGCACGAGTCATCCCGACGGCGCCGTCGCCCCGGCCGGCGGTTTTTCCCCGTTCGGCGACTTTTCCCCGGCCCGCGGCTTTTGCTCGGTCGACTCCTTCCCCCACATTTCGTGGTTGAGTATTTCCAACAGCGTTTGCAGGAAGACCACCACCATCGGTCCGACCAAAATTCCGATCGGGCCGAAGACCTGAAGCCCACCGAGCACACTCAACAGGGCGAGCAAGGGGTGAAGCTGGGAATTGCCTTGCAAGACGAACATCCGAACGACGTTATCGACCGCTGAAACGATGGTCAGCCCATAGATGGTCAAGCCGATCGAAGCTCCCCAATTCCCCTCGAAAACACCGAGGTAGATCGCGGCCGGGACCCAAATCGTGGCCGGGCCGAGAAACGGGATGAACGACATGAACGTGGTGGCCAAAAAGAGCAACACCAGCGACGGCAGCCCGAAGAACCAGTAGCCGACGGTCGACAGGGCACCCTGAGCCAGCGCGCTGAGTACCGTGGCGAGTACAACCGCGCGACTGGTTTGGTCGAATTGCAACAACAATCGCTCCTCGTAAGCGTCGTCCAAAGGACTCAACCGCATCAGCGTGCGGATCATTCCGGAGCCATCGGCAAAAAAGAAATAGACCGCGATGATCAGAATTCCGAAGTCGATTACGAACTGAAACAAGAACCTGCCAGCGATTTGGGTGAGCGGCAGAACTCGCGGTTGAAGGTATTCCTGAGCACCGGCGATCACCGAACGCATCTCGGAATCACTCGGGTTGGCCAGCATTCGCAGTTGAGCGCCGATCGAATCGCCGATCAGCGACTGCATCCAAGTCCGCTGCGACGCTCGCAATTCCCAGTACTCTTGCTGATACTGTTCACGCGTTCCCTGACGCTCGATCGAATCGTCGGTCGAATCGGCTGCCGCCATCGCTTCGGCCTTTCGCCGCAACCGCTGCAGGTCCAACAACAATTCCTCGGCCGCGGAACGCTTGATGCGGCGACCACCCCCAGCGGTCGTGTCGGGATCGGCCGCATCACCCTCGAAATCGAGACCCTCGTCGCTATCGAGATCCTCGTCGCTATCGACGTCTTGAAGGGCTTCGTCAGAGGCCAGCAACGAGCCATCGGGATCGACGGATTCGGTGTCGGAAGCTTCCTCGCTCGCTGAATCGGAGCCTGATCCGACACGGTCGAGATCGTCGGGTTTCCCGAGGATTTCGGTCAGGTAGATCACCAAATCTTCGGCGGCTTGTAACCGTGCCTGGACCGATTCGAGCGACCCGGGATCGGCGAGCGCCTCGATTTCCTGGTCGAGTTGCCGGAATTGTTCGGCTTTGGGCAGGTCGAGCCCGAGTTGTGAGCGGATTCGGTCGAGCGATTGATAGAAGCCGCCGGTGTTCATCCGGCGAAAAAAATCGGCTCCTTGGGCGGCTGCGACGAAGGCGACCATGCCCGACGGCAGCAAAACCAACAGCAGGATACAGATCGTCGTTAAGATGGAGGCGATATGGGGCCGGCCATTGACCTTCCCGCTGATCTTTTGAAACAACGGCCGAAAGATCACGACCAACAGCGCCGCGAGGAACAGCGGCACGAAGAAATTGGCCATAACCCGAAAGAACAGCGCGCCGATGACCACAATGGCCAAGACCAACACGCCGACGGAGATGGCCCTTGCCAGCGGCAGATCGCCGAGATCGACCAGTCGATCGTCGCCCAATGCGGGCTCTTGGTCACCCGGAGTTTCGCTCGGTGTTTCGCGCGGAGGTCCGCTCGGAGTGTTGTCTCTCGGGCGTTGCTCGGTGACTCGATTCGGTTTCGCTTTTTTGGCCAACGTCCCGCTCGCTTAGCTGGTATCGCTCGATCCTTCATCCCCCGCCCTTTGTCCTGGTCGCTAGTGTATGACAAAAGCCGTTGACGGTTCATCGCCCCAGCTCGAAACCGCGGCCGAGACCGAAACCGTGGCCGCGACCGTTACCGCTTGGTGGCTGCCGACCGCTGTGCGGGTCGCCAAATGGATGTTGACGATCTTGGTAATCTCCGCCGTCGCCTTGGCGGCGCGGGAATCGATCGCGGCTTTGACGGCGCAGTCGAAGGCCAATCGGATCACGCTTGACGACGTCCGTTGGGGCTGGTTGGGCCTCTCCGGATTGGCCTACACCGCCTCCTTGATCCCCTCGGGGATGGTTCTTCGGCGGGCCTTGGCGGCGTTGCAGCAACCGGTGAAGCTACCGCTGGTGATGGCGGCGCAACTGGTCGGACATCTGGGAAAGTATGTCCCGGGAAAGGCGATGGTGATCGTGTTGCGGGCATCGATCCTCAACCGCGACCGGACCAAAATTTCGATCAAATTGTCGGCGGTCGCTGTGATCATCGAAACGCTCAACCTGATCGCTGTCGGTGCCGTTTATGCATCGATCTTGGTGGCGGTTTTGGAAACCCCGGCATGGATGAAGTGGACCAGTGGCGTGATGGCGATCGGGGCGGTCGTCGGCACGCTGCCGCCGGTGCTGAGGTTCGCATTGGCACCCCGACTGCGAGCCCGACGTACCGAGCGAGCGATCACGACCGAACGCCCGTTACCGGCAGAGGCACTGGCAGAGTCACCGGCAGAGGCGACTGCGGCAGAGGGGACGCCCAAGCGAGAACGAAGGCGGCTCGCCGGGCTGATGCAGCCGATCCGACTCGACTGGACTACCGATGACCTGGTCGCGTCGTGGTTCTGGTGTACCGTTTCATGGATCTTCACCGGCCTCTCGATGACCGCTGTGGTGTTGGCCCTGATGCCATTGGCGGCGGATCAGTCAGTGGTCTCGTTAACCCTGATCTGCTCCGCGGCAGTGACGCTGGCCTTTGTGGCCGGCTTTGTCTCGCTGCTCCCCGGTGGTGCCGGGGTCCGAGAGATGGTGCTGGCTACCCTACTCGCCCCGATGATGGGACCGAGCACGGCCTTGCTAGCAGCGGTCTTAGCGAGGTTGATTCAACTCGTCGTCGAGTGCCTGTTGTCAGCGGCGATTTGGGCGTTGATGTTGCGATCGCCGCCCCGCCACGCCGATCAATCGTTGCTGTAAGTGCGATCGTCGTAACGCGACGCGTCGTCTGCCTGATCGGCCAGGGGCGCGGTCGAGGCGACGACCAGCGACGCTTGGTGCAATTCCAGCGGGTGGAACCACATCTCGACCTGTTTGGTAAAGGGGTCTTCGCTCTTCTTCTTACGGGCCAGAAAATCCCAGGCGAGTCCATCAGCCAGGTGCCAGGCAGCGGCCTGCGCGATGTTTTGCGACATCTGGTTGTAGCCCAGCAGGCGGCAAACCTCTTTGACCTGCGGGTCATGAATGAACTGCTCAGCAGGGATCATCTTGTAGGGAACTCGCGGATTCGGGTCTCGCTTGCCATGTTCGAGGCAAACCGTGGTGACCTTCAGCTTCATTTGCCGTTCGCCGGGCACTCGCATCATGCCGCCACCCATCATGCCGCCGCCCATACCGCCACCCATCATGCCGCCGCCCATACCGCCCATGCCACCCATCATGCCGCCCATGCCGCCGCCCATGCCTTGCATGCCGCCGCCCATCCCGCCCATGCCACCCATCATGCCGCCGCCCATGCCGCCCATGCCACCCATGCCGCCCATCATGCCGCCGCCCATGCCACCCATGCCGCCCATTCCACCCATCATTCCTTGGGCTTGAACCGGGACGGCGGCGAACACTTCGGGTAATTTCAGGGTCAGCGGAGCGTCGGTGAGATTTCGGACCAAGACGTTTGCCTGAGTCGCGTCCTTGGGGACGAACTTGACTTCGATCTTCCCATCTTTTTCAGCATCGAACCAAGCCAGAACCTGCGACTCATCAGCGACTTCAGCTGCCACCACGTTGCCGGACAACGCAGCGAAGGCGAGCCAGCCGGCGGTAAAGGTGATCGCGATCAGGGTCTTATTCATGGTCCATGAACTCCGGCAAGCGTACGACAAGGAAACAGTTCGACTGGTTAGAAAATGGCGGCCGCGGGCGACCGTTTTGGCGAATGACAAGCCTCAACTCTGTAAGTGTAGCTACCAGTTGCGGCGGATTCAAAAAATAGTCGGTTTTTCCTGCCACTTCGGCCGCAGCGACAGAGGAAAAATTGGCACAAACTTTGCAACCACTGAAAGTCGATTCGGATCGCGGCTGTCACGGTGACAGCCGCGGCCAAGTGGTGATTTTGGTTTGTTTCTGGAGGGTTTAGCCATGAAAATGACGATGTTGCCCGAGGCCAAACTGGTTCGCTCCTTCGGCGATTGGGCGAACGACATGAACACCGTTGTCGACTCCCTGTTCGGTGCCGTTTCCGATCGGAATTCGGGTGCTTCAGGGTTCGCACCGCGTATGGATATCCGCGAGTCGCAGCAGCGATACGATCTGTCGCTCGACCTACCGGGTGTCAAGTCGACCGAGGTCAACCTCGAACTCGACGGCGATTACTTGGTGATCCACGGGTCGAAGAAAACCTTCACCGAGACCGAGGGGGATCGTTATCACCGTGTCGAACGGCTGAGTGGCGATTTCCGCCGGGTGGTGCGTTTGCCACAAGATGTCGATCGAGATCAGATCAGTGCGGATTACGGCGATGGCGTGTTGAGCGTCAAGCTGCCGAAGGTGCAGGCCCCGACGGCTCGTCGGATCGAGATCCGGTCGGCCAGCGAAGCGGCAGCCGGGGCCGAGGCGAGCTCAGGCGAATAGCCGCATCTCCGCTGATCGCAAGATCCCCCTGATCGAAAGACCGGTGCAGAAAAAACCGGCCGAGAAAAAAACCGCGGCGCCGATCGATTCGGCACCGCGGTTTTCGCTTTTCTACCGCAGCTTGGCTAATGACAAGGCTCGGCCGAAACCGTTCATCGGTCGGCCGATCAGACGATGTCCTTGAGCGCCTTAAGCGGGCGAATCGACAACTTCTTGCTGGCCGGCTTGGGCGCCAACCAGATTTCCGTACCGTCAGCCGGGTTGCGTCCCTTTCGCTTCGGCTTGGCCGGCACGTCCTTGACCGAGATCTTGCAGAGACCCGGGATCGTGAACTGACCCGAACCGCCCTTCGCGAGTTGTCCCTGAATTTCGGCAAACAGACTATCGAAGACCGCCGCGACGTCTTTCTTGGTCAGTTCGGTGGTTTCAGAGATGTTGGCGATGATCTGGGTCTTCGTCAAAGCCTTGGGGGCAACCTTTGCCATCTACATACCTTTCATAAGTGCGGTTGTCAGAGAAGGCGGCTGGAGGGGTTCAACATGGCCACACCGCGTGTCGCCGCCTACGGCCCATGATTAAAGCTGTTTGATGACGCCGTGCAACCCGTCAAGCCCGGAAAATATTGCCTTTTTTCGCCAATCGGGACGATCGGGACCGATTACACGAGCCGCTCGAACGGGTGCAATCGGCTACCCTAAGAGAGATGCTAGGCCATCCCGGCGGGGGGCAGTTCCGCGACGATTCAGGTCGTCGATCCGTTCGCCGATTTGCCGCCCGACTGATCGCGACCGAGCAGTTGCTCCAAGCAGCCTCTCAGGTCGGGTTGGCGAAACTCATAGCCGGTCTCTTGCAGACGACGCGGTCGAACTCGTGTGCTCGACAACAGCAGTGCATCGGCCATTTCGCCCAATGCGACCCGCAGCGCGAATGCCGGGGCCGGCAACAACGTGGGACGCCGCAGCACCGATCCGACCAAACCGGTGAACTCGGCGTTTGTGACGGGGTTGGGGGCCACGACGTTGACCGGGCCTCGAACCTCCGGGACGGCCAACGCGTGATAGATCGCGCCGACGACGTCATCGATACCGACCCAGCTCCACCACTGTTTTCCGCTGCCCAAACGGCCTCCGAGCCCCAACTTGGTTGGCGTCAACAGTTTCGCCAACGCGCCGCCTCGCGGCGAGAGCACGATTCCGAACCGCACATGCACCACACGGATACCGGCCTCGACAGCGGGCTGACAGGCGGCCTCCCAGTCACGGCCGACGCCAGCCAAAAAGTCGCTGCCGAGTTCCGACGTTTCGTCGACCCATTGATCGCCGCGATCACCATAAATTCCGGTCGCCGAGGCACAGATCAAGGTCGCTGGCGGACGTTCGAGTCGGGCCAATGACTCGCAGAGTTGGCGGGTCGGGATGACACGACTCTCACGAATCGATCGCTTCACCGATTCCGACCAACGCTGGTCCGCGATCGACTTGCCAGCCAAATGGATGACCGCGTCGGTCGCTTCCAGACGCCGTGCCTCCGCTTCGTCATGCCAGACGGCGACCCGACGCTCGCAGGCCGCTTGGCCGCTGATCTCGTCGGTGCCCGGGTCGGTCGCTTGGTCGATCTTTCGCACCAAACGGGTCACCCGATGACCGGCCAAACCGAGCAGACTACAGAGTTCCGTACCGACCAGTCCCGTCGCTCCGGAAACAGCGACCGAACTCGGCGGCAACGCGTATTTGTCAAACATTTCCAGGTCTTCCCGAGTGACGCGATGGCGATAGGCGAACATGGTCTCCAATTGTCGTCTGACACTCGCCCCCATCACCGCTTTGCCGGCCCAACCGAGTGGCAACCGGTAATCGATCTGATCGGTCAGCAGCGAACGCTCTGGTGGTCGCGTCTGCGAACCGAAATCGACCGGATCCGCAGCGACCGTAGAAAAGAGATGACGATGGTGCCAGTACGCGAATGGCCCACTCTGCTGGACGTCGACGAACGAATCGGGCGGATCGAAATCGCCGTGAACGGCGACCCAACGGAGCGGAACCGGTCCCACCTTCATTTTCAAAACGACTCGCGAGCCGGGCTCGAGCGATCCGTCGCTCGACTCCACCACCACATTGTCCCAAGGCGGAATCAGCCGCGACAACGCCCCCGGTGCGGCGTGATAAGCGAACAAGCGGTCTTGAGATACCGCGACGCGAGAGGTCGCTTCGAAGCGCTGCGAACGTTGGTTCTTGTCAGGCATCCGCTCACCGTTTCCGAAAGCGGCGACCGACCGCGAAAAGAGACATCGACCGGGCTCGATCGAGCCGCAGGTTAAAACCGTTCCAACCAGACTCGATCGTAACCGAAATCACTCGCATCCGAGCTCAGCGAGCGAAACTTCTCCAGCCATCGCCCGGAGTTTTTCCATCGCCCGACGTTCCAGTTGCCGGACCCGCTCCTTGGAGACACCGAGCCGATCGGCGAGTGCTTGCAGGGTGTGAACCCGGCGGTGCGATCCGAGCGAAAAGCGAGCCCGGATGATGAACTTTTCTCGTCGGTCGAGGTCGCCCAGCATCACGCTCAGCCTGGCTCGCAATTCGTGCCATCGCTTTTCACTGATCGCCGACTCGCGGACCTCATCGCTAACGTCCAAACCCAAATCTTCGACCCCCGAAACGACCTTGGCCCGATCCTGTTGGTTTTGAACCACCTCGCGATAGGCGTTCCGTCGAACGACCTGCGTCGCGTAGGTACTGAAACGGAAACCGCGGCCGTAATCGAACTTTTCAACCGCTCGCATCAACGCCACGATCCCGTCGCTGAGCAGATCGTCGAATTGATTCGTGGCGTTGACAAACTTTTTGACGATCGAGAACACCAGTCGCATATTCGCCTCGACGATCCGGTCTCGGTGCCAATCGGCCAGCGAGAGCAGACGCTCGAGCAGTTCGAGTGATCGCCGAGAAGGACGATCCGAAGAGAGTTGCGCCCGGACCTTCAAAGCTTGGGATTTCAGAAAGTTCATCCGTTGAAACAGCAGCGACTCCTGCTCGGGCGTCAGCAATTTGGCCTCGCACAGCCGGCCGAGGTGGACCGGCAAGTCGACTCCGGCTCTCTTGATCGTCGAGATCCCGACCTCGCTGCTCGCCGCGGCCAGCCCCAGCGAGGAAGCAAAAATCTGCTCACCGATGGAGGCGTTTTCGAATTCTGGATTGGAGATCAGGCCGATTTCGGTCTTGATCGCGGCGCCGACCCGTCGCTTCAAAGCGACCCGATCGAGGGCTGCAAAATCGGTCTTGTTCCGCTGCCACTCGAGGGTCGCAGCCGCCAGTTCTTCGGACTTCAACCAGGCGGGCAACCGACGGGAGCGCGATTGATTCGTTCCGACTGCCCGATCGCGAATCGACGTTTTCGGGGAGCCGCCAGCGGTGTTGACCTCATCGATCGATCCGACCATTGTCTGAACTGACATCTCGGGGACTCCCACGTGTAAAAGACTGAGACGACCGTGACCACGCCGGCCATCGAAAACATTCAAAACGGTCAACTCGATCTGTTATATGGGACACCGTGAACGTTTTCAAGGGACCGCGAACGTTTTTTGGTCGATTGTCGAGAATCGCGCCGCCTGCCACCAAATCGCCGACAATTCGCCTGTTTTTTGTGATATAAGCGGTGGTCGATCGCGAGAAATCGGCTACAGTCCTAGTAATATTCGTTCAAAACGTTCACCGAGAGGGCCGTATTCCTTGACGCACTATTCACCGAAACAAGTCGCGGCGCGATTGGGCGTCAGCGAATCGTCTGTGAAGCGGTGGCTCGACCAAGGCGCTGTTCCGGTGGTCCGGACCGCTGGTGGTCATCGGCGGGTCAGCGAGGGATCGCTCGAGCAGTTACTCGAACGGCTGAAGACGACCTCAGGCTTTCCGCGGCTGAGTGCTGCTGGGGGTGACTTCGGCGGGTCCAGCGACGGTGGCGGGGCAGCGATTGCCGAGGAATCGTCAGCGGTCGGTTCGCTGGAGGATCTCTGCAACGAGTTTCAAGATTCGCTCGCCAGCGGGAACGAAGTGCGATGTCGTCAACTGCTGAACTCGGCGATCGATCGAGGGTTATCGCCTTCGACTGCCGCCGACTTGCTGATCACGCCATCGATGCACTGCCTCGGCAGTTTGTGGGAAAGTGGTGACCTCGAGGTCTATCAGGAACGTCGAGCGTGCGGGATCGCGAGCCACCTGATCGCCGGATTGAAACGTCAACTGCCGCTCTCGGAGGCGTCTCCGGTCGCGATCGGTGGGGCGCCCGAAGGCGATACTTATCAACTCCCGACCGCACTGGTCGAACTGGCGCTATTGGAGTGTGGTTGGCGAGCCCACTCGCTCGGCAACGACCTGCCGATGCGCGACTTTCGCAAGGCGACGGACGAGTATCAACCGCGGTTGATCTGGGTCAGTCTCTCGTATCTGGCCGATGAAGAACGTTTTGTCGAAGCGTTCAACGGCTTGGCCGACCAACTTCCCCCCGCGACGACTTTGTTGATTGGTGGGCGGGCGGCGAACGATTCGCTGCGGCCACGTTTGCGGTACACGGCGCACTGTGACAGCCTGCGTCAATTGATCGCGTTGGGAAAGTCGTTGCTCGCGGCACCGACCAACTCGCGACCCTGATCGATTCGATCCATACACGACTGTGACCGCCGTCCTGAGCCGATCGTCGTCATGCGATCAGTTCATGGACAACATCGCCATAGACGTCGGTCAGTCGGAAATCACGACCGGCGTGATTGAATACCAAGCGGCGATGGTCCAAGCCGAGCAGGTGCAGCAGCGTGGCGTGCCAGTCGTGGAGCGAAACCGGATCGGTCACTGCTTGGTGGCCGATTTCATCGGTCTCGCCGTAGCCGAAGCCGCCTTTGACGCCGCCCCCGGCCATCCAGATCGTATAGCCGAGGTGGTTGTGGTCTCGCCCGGTGCCGCTTTGCGCGAACGGTGTGCGGCCGAACTCTCCGGCCCAGATCACGAGCGTATCTTCGAGCATTCCGCGACGTTTCAGGTCGTCGAGCAGCGCTGCGATCGGCCGGTCGGTGGCGGCACAGCTTTTGGGTAATTCGTCCCGGAGCAGAAAGTGGTGATCCCATCCGACCGGGGCGGTGATTTCGATGAAACGCACACCGGCCTCGGCGAGTTTTCGAGCCAGCAAGCATTGCCTGCCGAAGCCGTCGGTCGGCTGGTCCGCGCCGATGCCGTAGCTGTCGAGCATCGTCTGCGGCTCGGAGGCCAGGTCGAGCAACTCGGGGATTTCGGCTTGCATCCGGAAGGCCAACTCGAACGACTCGATCGCTCCCTCGATCTCAGGGTGATAGTCGTCTTGAGCGAGTTTGTGAGCATTCAGGTCACGGATCAGATCGAGTTGCTCACGCTGATCGTGGACCGACAATCGTCGGGTGTCAATGTTCTTCAGCGGCGGGCCCGGCTCGGAGTTGACGCCCAGCAGCGCGGCATAAAATCCGGGGATTTGGTTCGACCCGATTTTGGCCCCTTGGTAGATCGCCGGCAGAAAGGCGCTGCCGTAGTTCTTGGCGCCACCATTATCGGCCGGCGGGTTGAGCGTGATGAAGCCAGGCAGGTTCGCATTTTCGGTTCCCAATCCGTAGAGCGTCCATGCGCCGACTGAGGGGCGTACGAACTGAAAGCTACCGGTGTGCATTTGCAGGAAAGCCTGCGAGTGATTCGGCAGGTCGGTTTGCATGCTGCGAACGAAACAGAGGTCGTCGACATGTTTAGCGAGTTCCGGGAACAGTTCGGAGATCCATTGCCCCGATTCACCGTGCCGCGCGAATCGAAACGGGGATGCGAGCAGCTTGGCCCCGCCGGGTGAGACACTGGTCGCGGCGTCGCCGGCAGCAGCCAACGCCGGTTTGGGGTCGAACAGGTCGAGATGCGACGGCCCGCCGTTCATGCAGAGGAAGATCACCCGCTTGGCCCGAGCAGGAAAATGCGACGCTCGGGCGGCGAGTGCGGAATCGGAACCGGCGGCGCCCCGAGCTCGATGGGGCCGGGCTTGTTGGGCCAGGCTGGTGAAGGCGAGGTACCCGAAGCCCGACGCCAACGATCGCAGGACGTCGCGGCGTGAAGCCGATCGGGCGTGCCCCGCGGGTGGGTTCCAAGTAGGGGAGTGGAATGGAAACATCGGGTGCCGTCGGGGGTTCAGGTACGGTTGCGGTTCAGGGAACTGATTTCAGTGGTAACGAGTCAGCTCAGTCCAGATTTCGGAACTCGGCGGTCAACAGCAGCGCCTGGGCGAAGCGGGTCCAGCGGTCGACTTCGGTGTTGCCGTTGGGATCGTCGTCCGCGGCTGCCGTCGTCGTCGCGGATTCCGCTGCGTCGCCGCGGATGAAATCGAGCGACCGTTGGAGTTCATGAGCATCGGGTTCGCGGTTGAAGCAGCGTCGGTAGCCGTCGCGGATTCGCTGTTGATCGTCGGCGGACGATTCGAGCAGTCGCTTGGCAAACGCCGCGGCGCGGTCTTGTACGAACGGGCTGTTCATCAGGTACAGGGCTTGGAACGGGACATTCGTCGTTTCGCGTCGTCCCGTGACGAGGCTCGGTTCGGCGAAGTCGAACAGATCGAGGACATCGGGCAACCGGTCGCGGATGATCGGCAGGTAGACCGACCGATGCGTGGCACCGTCGAGATCGGCTGGCAACCGCCGGTCGAGTCCGATCAGTGAGATCGGGCGGTCGCCGATCACTCGACCGACCAGCGACGCTGGGGGAGGGTCGAAATCGAGTTCGCCAGAGACCCGCAGCATGGCATCACGGATCGCTTCGGCGTCGAGTCGGCGTTTCGTGGCCCGCCATAGCAGCCGATTGTCGGGGTCCTGCAAAAAGGCTTGACGATCGAACCGCGACGATTGCCGATAGGTTCGCGAGCTGACCAAGGCACGGATCAGTCGCTTGGTCGACCAGCCGTCGGCGACGAAGCGGACCGCCAACTGATCGAGCAGTCGGGGATGGCTCGGCCGCTCGCCGGTCGTCCCGAAGTTATCCGGGGTGGCGACCAAGCCGGCGCCAAACAGGTGTTGCCAGACCCGATTGACCCACACCCGTCCGGTCAGCGGATGCTGCGGCCGAGTCAGCCACTGGGCGAGTTCCAACCGGCCGCTCTGGTCGGCCGGGATCGTGATCTCTGGTCCCGCTGAGAGCGCTGCGGGGAAGCCTCGCGGCACCGGGTCGCCCGGGCTGCCGATATCGCCCCGTTTCAGTAGCGGCGCGTCGATTACCTGATCGCGTTCGAGCACACCCATCGCCAATGGCAGCGCCGCACCGGAATCGTCGACCTTAGCGAGTTGACCTGTGATCGACCCGGTTTTCCAAAAAATGCCGATCGCCTCGGACAGTGTGAACAGGCCGCTGGGATCTTCGCCGGCGGCGACCGCTCGTCGCACAGCCGCTCTCCCTTCCTGCTGCCGCCGTTGCAGCGACTCGAGTTCTTCCTGCAGTTCGACCACTCGTTGCGACGGGATCGAAGCATGAAAAATCGGTTCGCCAGCGTCCGGCGGCAGCGGCAGTGGCTTTCCACCGATTCGGTTGGATGGCGAGACGGAGGTGCCGAAGAAAGTCTCCGTGCTGGCAAATATCCCCGCCAACGCGTAGTAGTCCGCCATCGAAAACGGATCGAACTTGTGGTCATGACAGCGGGCGCAGGCGACCGAACTGGCGGTCACGGCCTGAGTGACGGTATCGATTTGTTCATCGATCAGGTCGGCCAGGAATTGCCAGCCGTTCGCCTCGTCGAGATTTTTCGTCCCTAGCGCCAAGAAACCGGTCGCGATCAACAGCCGAGCCCGTTCCTGGGGGGCAGCCGCCGGCAGCAGGTCACCGGCGATCTGTTCGGTCAAAAACCGGTCATAGGGCAGATCGTCGTTGAAGGCGTCGATAACGTAATCGCGATATCGCCAAGCGTAGGGGAAGGAGACGTTCGATTCCTTACCGCTCGATTCCCCAAAACGAGCGACGTCAAGCCAATGGCGCCCCCACCGCTCGCCGAATTGGGGCATTGTCAACAGTTGATCGATTTCAGCTTGCCAGGCGACTTCGAACCCCGAGGTCTCGATCTGATCGGCGAACCGCTGTTGGTCGACCGGTCGCGGCGGCAATCCGATCAGGTCGAAATACAACCGGCGGAGCAGCGTCGACGGGGCGGCTTCGGGTGCCGGTTCAAGCTGTTGGCTCTTCAGTGCGGCTTCGATGAACCGGTCGATCTCGCCGAGGGGCCAGTGAAAACCCGGCGGCGGGTCATCCGGCTCCCACGACTTGATCGACTCCGCTGACACCAACTCCGGCGGACGATAGGCCCAATGTTCAGCGGCGGTCGCGGCGATCTCGTCAGGACCCGGAATCGCGGGTGATTCAGACCGTGGGTCGGCCGCCCCGAGTTCGATCCAACGCTTGAAATGGGCGACCACTTCAGCCGACAAGCGGGGGCCTTTGGGTGGCATTCGCAGGTCGTCGGACTGACCGATCGCCGTCATTAAAGAGCTGTTGGCGACGTCACCGGGAACGACCGCCGGGCCAAACGCTTCGCCACCGCCGCGAATCGCATCGCGAGAATCGAGCCGCAACCCTCCCTCGGCGACCCCGGACTGGGCCGAATGGCACTCGTAGCACCGGTCGACCAACACCGGACGGATCCGCGATTCGAAAAAAGCGATCGCACCCGGCTCGCCCCGCTCTGCTTCTTTTTCCGCAGCGGCGAGTTGCGGGGCCGCCGGGATGGCCGTAGCGACCAACCACAGCGCGGCGCCGATTGAGTATCTTTGACGGTTCATCATCGCGTCCCTCCGCCAAGGTCGATGTGTGGTCGCTGCATGCCCGTCCGGTATCGGGTCACCTTTCACAAATCGAGTTGCTCGATCACGCCGAAAAAGGCTCGGTCGAAAAACCAGGCACTGTTCGAAAACCATTTGATTCTAACCGATTGTCGCGTCCGGTTGTCGAGATCAACCGCGGCATTGTGGAGTCACCGATGAAGCGATAAAACCGAATGTCCAACGCGTTTGGATCAGTAGTCCCGCAACCCCGACGTTAACCTATGGCTGCCACCGAAGTATCGAATGTCGCCGCCGAAATCCTGGAGGCGACTGAGCGGTTGCTGGCAGCGATCGTCCGCTTGGTGCAGTCAGTCGATCCGCTGGGCGAGTTCGTCACCTCGGCGAGCGAAGAGACGCGGGTCTGGCAGCGGATCGAGGGACGCTGGAAGCACGTTCATTTTCACCGGTCTCCGCTGTGACCGCGGCGTCGGATCGATCGCCCGAAATACTTCACCCGGCGACGGTTTCCGACGTCGTCGAGGCGGTCCGTGATTGTCCCCGGTTGCAGGTCGTCGGCGCCGCGACCAAATCGGCGCTGGCGGCATCGCGTTGCGACGCGGTTCGCTGTGAAATGACACACTTGTCAGGAGTGGTCGACCATCAACCGTCGGAGTTTTTGTTGACGGCGCTGGCGGGGACCCGCATATCGGAATTGCACGAAACACTGGAACGTCACGGTCAATACTTTCCGTTCGACCCTCCGTTGGTCGCCGCTGGGGCGACGATCGGCGGGACGCTAGCGGCTGGGCTGAGCGGTCCCGGCCGCCTGCGTTACGGCGGCATCCGCGACTTCGTGATGGGAATCCGCTTCGTCGATGGTCTTGGTCAAGTCGTCACCGCTGGCGGCCGGGTGGTGAAAAATGCCGCCGGATACGATATTCCCAAATTGATGGTCGGCAGTTGCGGCTATTTGGGGGCGATCGTGGAGGTCACACTGAAGGTCTTTCCGCGGCCGGCGAGCGAAGCGACCTTGAGTATCAAGACGGCCGATTTCGCCGCGGCGGCCGAATTGCAGTCGATCCTGGCGCGGTCGCCGATCGAGCTTACGGCGGTCGACCTGATACCCGAGCGGGAATTGCTGATTCGGCTCAGCGGCAACGTCGAAGCTGTGGAGACGCTCAGCCGCCGGGTGGCGACGATCGTCGAGCAACATCAACCCGCCGCCGTGGTCGAGTCGTGTTCGGATGCGGCCGCCGCCTGGGGCTCGCTGCAGTCGGGAACCTGGGCGGGGCCCGATGAATACTGGGTCCGGGTCGCACTCGGCCCACGACAGCTAGCCGCTTTGGAACACGATTTGGCCGCCTCGTTGGTGCCGCGGCGTTACAGCGCTGCGGGAAACCTCGCCTGGCTTCGCTGGCCCGCTTCACGCCCGCTCGAACAGCTCGACGACTTGCTGCGCCATCACCGGCTCGGCGGTTCGGTATTGACCGGGCAAACGGCCCGCTACCGGTTGGGAACTCGCGGAAATGCCGCGATCATCCGGCGGATCAAGCGAGCGCTCGATCCCGCGGGCAAGTTCGTCGGCTTCGCGTAACGCTCGCCGCTCCTTCCGATTTTTTCATGGACGCCCCGGTTTTCCGATGTTGCACCGCATCCCCGTCGACAAGCTCGGTCCCCGTGGCGAAGCGATGTCCCAGGCCGTCACCAGTTGCGTGCACTGTGGATTTTGCCTCCCGACCTGCCCGACCTATGAGGTGCTCGGCGACGAAGCCGACTCGCCGCGGGGACGGATCTTTTTGATGAAGGAAGTGCTGGAAGGGAATCTCCAGCCCGCCGACGCCGCCCCACACATCGACCGTTGCCTCGGCTGCGTCGCCTGCCAGTCGAGCTGCCCTTCGGGGGTCGGCTACGGCGACCTGTTGAGCGCCTATCGGGCTGACCACCAGGTCGCTACGGCGCGAGGATTTTTTGCGAAATTACGGCGCTGGATCGCTTCGATGACGGTTCCTTATCCGCGGCGGTTCGCTCTCGCGATGCGGCTCGCTCGGCTGTCCGGTCGATTGGCGGCGCTCGCCCCGGCGGGACTGAAGCCGCTGGTTGACCTGGTCCCCGATTCGCTGCCGGAACCGCAGCGGCCGCCTGAGTTTTCGCCAGCGATCGGGCCGCAGCGGGCGATCGTGATGCTGCACATCGGCTGCGCCGCCCAAGTACTCAACCCCGAGATCACCGCCGCCGCGATCCGGGTGCTCAACCGCTGTGGCGTGGCCGTTCGGGTACCGACCGACCAGGTCTGTTGCGGGTCGTTGCACTGGCACATCGGCAGTGCCGACCGGGCGATCGGGTTGGCCCGTAAAAACATCGACGCGTTCGCCGGCGTCGACGCGATCATCACCACGGCAGCGGGCTGTGGCAGCGGGATGCATGAGTACCCGCTGATGCTGGCTGGCGACACCCAGGTGGCCCAGGCCGATCAGTTTTCTCGGCGGGTCGTCGATTTCAGCGTCTTCCTCGATTCGCTCGGGATCGAACCGTTACAAGCCCGATCGCCGGTCCGGATCGCCTACCACGACGCCTGCCACTTGGCACACGCCCAGAAAGTCCGCACGCCGCCACGGAATCTGCTCGGCCGCATCGCGGGAGCGACGCTGGTCGGCTTGACCGACTCCGAGCTCTGCTGCGGTTCGGCGGGCACTTACAACATCGACCAGCCCGAGATCGCTGGCCAACTTGGGCAGCGGAAGGCGAGATCGGTGGTCGAATCGGGCTGTGACATCGTCGCGCTGGGCAACATCGGCTGTCAGGTCCAAATCGAGCAGCACCTGAAACGGCTGGGCGAATCGACCCGAGTGCTCCACATCGCCCAGATTCTCGACTTGGCTCAGCAGGGCCAACTCTAGCCAACCGACGAATCGCAGCGGGCTGCGACATCTTTTTTCGACTTCTTGTCGCGACGCGGCTGCCGCGCCGGCCTCGGCCATTTTCCGCTTCGAATCCCCAAGTCGAATCCGGCCAAAGGGTTATGTAAGGCCAAACGGGGGATTCGCGCCGTGGTAGCTCCCGCGGCGAATGCGCAACCCATGCTCGGCTTTCGACTTGCAACGTTTTTTAGGTTTCTGTTGACAGCCTGCTAGCATCCGATAAACTCGCCTCACGCCATATCTAGTTGTGGATCGCACCGCGTTAACTAGATATAGTGAGGAAGGTCGCTTTTTCGGCTTTGCTTTGTCTCTGACGGAGGAAAGTGCTAGCTAACTCGATCCTCAGCCTCGACCGCCGGCGTTCGGATCAATCGTTGTTCTCGCTCTTGTTCTGTCCATCTCACCCTGCGCCCGCACGGAACGCGGATCGTCGGCCGCTCTGCCAGCGGAGGGGGGATGCAAGGATGAAAAACTCAAGGAGTCTTTTGCTATCATGGCTATTGCTGAAACCCCATCGCGCGTCGTCCCGGTAACCAGTCCGAACCGTTGTCTGCAATCGCACGGGGTGGAGTACGCCCGTGAGCGATTTGACGATTCGCAACGACAGGGCCGATCCGGTTTACGGATCGACGCCACGTTCTGTCCCGACAACGGCGAGAGCCCGTTCGAGACCACGCAGTGGGAGCTTCGCAGCGCCGCGATCAAGGACGAGTCGGGGAAGGTGTTGTTCGAGCAGACCGATTGTGAGGTGCCGGCCACTTGGACCCAGTTGGCTGCCAACGTCGTGGTCAGCAAATACTTTTATGGCGACCCACGGAATCCCGATGAGCGGGAGCGGAGCGTCCGCCAGTTGATTCACCGCGTCACCCGCACGATTTCCGACTGGGGTTTGGAGGACGGCTATTTCGATACCCCCGAGGACGGCGACCGGTTTTACCGCGACTTGACCTGGTTGTGCTTGCACCAGCACGGGGCTTTCAACAGTCCGGTCTGGTTCAACGTCGGGCTCTACCATCAGTACGGGGTAGTGGGAGCCAAGTGCAATTGGCGTTGGGACCCGGAGATCGAGGCGGTTTCTCAGCCCGAGAACCCCTATGAATATCCCCAGGGCTCGGCCTGTTTTATTCAGCAGGTCGGCGACAACATGGAAGACATCATGCGGCTGGCTTGCTCGGAGGCGATGCTGTTCAAGTTTGGCAGCGGAACCGGTACCGACTTGTCGACGATCCGCAGTCAGCGAGAAAAACTTTCCGGTGGCGGCACGCCGAGCGGTCCGCTGTCGTTCATGAAGGTCTATGACTCGATCGCCGGCGTCATCAAGAGTGGTGGCAAGACGCGGCGGGCGGCGAAGATGCAATCGTTGAAGGTATGGCACCCCGACATTCTTGAGTTCATCGAGTGCAAGTGGAGCGAGGAAAAGAAAGCCCACGCCTTGATCCGCGAAGGCTACGAATCGAACTTCAACGGCGAAGCCTATTCGAGCGTCTGTTTCCAGAACGCCAACCTGTCGGTCCGGTTGACCGACGCGTTTATGGAAGCGGTCCGCGACGGCAAGCGGTGGCAGACCCGCTGGGTGACCGACAAGGTATCGGGGGCGGCGCCGGAATACGATTCTCGGGAACTGCTCGGCCGGATGGCGGAGTGTGCTTGGCACTGCGGCGACCCCGGCGTGCAGTACGACACCACGATCAACAAGTGGCACACCTGTCCCAACAGCGGCCGGATCAACGCCAGCAATCCGTGCAGCGAGTACATGTTCTTGGACGACACGGCTTGCAACCTGGCGTCGATCAACCTGATGAAGTTCGTGCGTGGCGACGGAACCTTCGACCACCGCAGATACCAGGCGGCCTGTCGGATTTTCCTGATCGCCCAGGAAATCTTGGTCGACCACGCCAGTTACCCGACCGACAAGATCGCCGAGAACAGCCACCGTTTCCGTCCATTGGGACTCGGCTACAGCAACCTCGGCAGCGTCATCATGTCGTCGGGACTGCCCTACGACAGCGATGGGGCTCGCGGCGTCTGCGGCTCGATCACCGCGCTGATGCACGGGGCGGCGAACCACGCCAGCGCCGAAATGGCGGCGGTCGTCGGGCCTTTCGACGGCTACGCCGAGAACGAGACGGCGATGCTCGATGTGATGCGGATGCACCGTCAGGCGGTCGACGAAATCCACGATGGCGGCCCGGCGGAACTCAAACGCGCCGCCCGCGACCTGTGGGATGGTGTGCTCGAAATCGGTGCCAAGCACGGGTTCCGCAACGCCCAAGCGACCGTGCTGGCGCCGACCGGCACGATCAGTTTCATGATGGATTGCGACACGACCGGGATCGAGCCCGACATCGCCTTGGTCAAGTACAAGCAACTCGCCGGTGGCGGGATGCTGAAGATCGTCAATAACACCGTCGCCGCGGGGCTGCGAAAACTCGGCTACTCCGAACCGCAGATCGAAGCGATTATCAAGTTCATTGACGAGAACGATACGATCGAAGGCGCCCCGGCTCTGGCCGATGAACACCTGCCCGTTTTCGATTGTGCGTTCAAGCCGGCCAACGGCGTGCGGAGCATCGCTTGGCAAGCCCACGTGACGATGATGGCCGCGGCCCAACCGTTCCTCTCCGGCGCGATCAGCAAAACCGTCAACATGCCGAGCGAGGTGACGGCCAAAGATATCTCCGACGCCTATTTCTGGGGCTGGGAACTCGGGCTCAAGGCGATCGCGATCTATCGCGACGGATCGAAGCAGTCGCAGCCGCTGAATACCAAAAAGGACGATTCGGCCAAGGGCGGGGCGACCACGGTCAAAACGGTGGAAAAGATCGTCTACAAACCGCGGCGTGAACGGCTCGAGGATACCCGCCAGAGCCTGACCCATAAGTTCAGCATTGCCGGCCACGAAGGCTACCTTTGCGTGGGACTCTACCCCGACGGCCGGCCCGGTGAAATCTTCATCACGATGGCGAAAGAAGGTTCGACGATCGGCGGGATCATGGACAGCTTCGGGACGTCGTTGTCGATCGCCCTGCAGTACGGCGTGCCGTTGGAAGTGTTGGTCAATAAGTTCAGCCATACCCGGTTCGAACCGATGGGGCATACGACTAATAAAGAGATCCGGATCGCCAAGAGCGTCGTCGATTACATCGCCCGCTGGCTCGGGTTGACATTCCTCTCGGGCCACCCCGAGTTCGGTAGCACGCCGCCAGCGACTCCGACTGGAGCGTCGTCACCGACC
>SKZY01000098.1 GCA_007127095.1 Planctomycetaceae bacterium | reverse complement strand
CGATCGTGACTATGCATGCGATCGTGACCGTGACTGTGACTGTGACCGCGGCTTTTATCGGCGTGGTGATCGTCAGCTTTGTCGGCAATCGCGGTCGCGACGACGTCGGAAGACCGCTGCGATTGAGCGTCCCGCAGCCAATATCCGCCGGCGAACCCCAACAGCAGCATCACGGTCGCGCCGATCGGGGCGACTGCGGAAAGCGATCGGATGTTCATGAAATCGACGAACTCGCAAGTTGAACCGTGCATTCCCAGTGCCGCTTGATCAACGATCTTAACAGGCGACTTCGGGTCTGCTTTAAATCAGTCAGTTGAAGCGTGAGTCGCGGGCGAAAACGGTCGCCGAGTTCGACGGTCCCCGCGATCGCGATCTTCTCCAACAGGTCGAGATCGATCGCCACGGGGGGTCCGGTAAGCGTCAGCTTCAAGCATTCACAGCATTTGGTTTCCAACTCGCCCCAAGGAAACTCCAATTGTGATTCGCGGACTTCGATCCGGTCGGCGGCGACGAATCGCAATTCGGCTTCCGGTGCGACTTTGGCGATCATCGCTAACGTTGCTTCGACGAGTTCCAACGGCCAACTCGGCCGTGAAAGGTCAGGAAAACCTTTGGCGGTTGAGTGCCAGCGTCGACCGATGATCCGCCAAGGCTGTTGAGCCGACTCATCGGCGGGCTGAGAGTTCGGCGGAACTGTCGCGGTCGAGTCAGCCGCAGCGGGCGACTTTGAGTAGTCCGACGCCGGAGAGGCAATGGGACCGACGGTACGGTGATTGGCCGAATTATCCGGCGGTGCGGGAGTTTCCGGAGTCAGACGCGTGGAAACCTCGGGCGCGGCGAGCGGTTCGGGCGTCGGCTCGGGATCGCGAATCGGCCTGGCGTCCCACGTTTCGGGTCGGAAATCGATCCCGCGTCCTTCGAGGTAGGCGCGAATCAGCTGCTGGTCGAGCAGCGGCGCCAAAAATTCACCGGTGTACGACCGGGGAGGCGCGATGGCTGATTCGGCGGCAGCGACTCCGGCGGATCGACCTGCCAGTTGCCGGGCCTCGATCGCGTAAGCGGCGACGGCTTCGGGAGGCCCCTCAGCGACGATCATCCCACCGCGACTGCCTGCCTCAGGGCCGATATCGATCACCCAATCGGCCGACTTGACGACATCCAAATTATGCTCGATCACGACCACGGAATTACCCAAATCGACGAGTCGCTGAAGTACTCGGAGCAATTTGGTGATGTCATTGAAGTGCAACCCGGTCGTCGGCTCGTCGAGCAGATAGACGGTTCGGCCCGTATCGGGGCGGGCCAATTCGGCGGCCAGCTTGATCCGCTGGGCCTCGCCTCCGGAGAGTGTCGGGGCGCTTTGTCCGAGCGTGATGTAGTCGAGTCCGACGTCGCACACCGTTTGCAGGATCTGAATGATCCGGGGGTAAGCGACGAACAGATCGACCGCTTCGCCGATCGGCATGTCGAGTACATCGCTGATCGATTTACCGTGAAACTTGACTTGCAGCACCTCTTCCTGATAACGCCTACCGCCGCACTCCTCACACTCCACCCAGACATCGGGCAAGAAGTGCATCTCGATCCGCTTACGTCCGGTCCCTTGGCAGGCTTCGCAGCGTCCCGCCGACACATTGAAACTGAAATGGCGAGAGGTCAGCCGGCGTTCGGCCGCCTCGGGCAAAGCGGCGAACAGGTTTCGGATCAACTCGAACACGCCCGTATACGTCGCCGGATTGCTGCTGGGTGTATTGCCCAGTGGTGATTGATCGACGCGGATCACTTTGTCGATAAAGCGGATGCCGTCGACGCGGTCGTGGCGACCGGGGCGAACTCGGGCGCGGTGCAGACGGCGGGCGAGCACGGGATAAAGGATGCCGTTGATCAGCGAACTTTTGCCGCTGCCGCTCGGCCCGGTAACGACCGTCAAGACGCCCAGAGGGATCCTCAGGTCAACGCCGCGAAGGTTATTTTCCTTGGCGCCGTAGATTGTCAGTTGTGGCGTTCCACCACCCGGTTTCGAACGGCTGCCGGGTCGCTGACGGACGGTTGTCGCCGTATCGATGGTTGCGGATTCGGCACCGAGTTCGACTTCCCGTCGCGATGCGGGGATCGCGATCGACTGTCGCCCTTCGATGAACCCGGCGGTGACCGATTCGGCTCGCGGCGCGATTTGTCCGGGAACGCCTTGAGCCACGACGCGACCGCCGCCGCGACCGGCCAGCGGCCCGAAGTCGCAGACATGGTCACTCGACGCGATCACGTCTCGGTCATGCTCGACGACCAGCAACGTATTGCCGAGGTCGCGGAGTCGGTGCAGCGCCCCGACCAGTCGATCGTTGTCTCGCGGATGGAGGCCGATGGTCGGCTCGTCGAGTACATACAGGACGCCACAGAGTCCGCTGCCGAGTTGCGCCGCTAATCGGATTCGCTGCGATTCGCCACCGGAGAGCGTCGCGGCACCGCGTGACAGCGTCAGATACTCCAACCCGACGTCGACCAGAAACTGCAAGCGGGTCTCGATCTCACGGACCAACTCGCCGGCGATTTTCTGTTCGCGGGCGTCGAGTCGCCACTGGGCGACGTGCTGTCTCAGCCGACCGAGCGGAAGTTGGACCAGATCGCCGATCGTCCGTTGGCGAAACCGTACCGCCGCGGCATCATCCCGCAATCTCGCCCCATCGCACGCCGAACAGGCGATCTCGTCGACGAACAATTCAAGCTTGCCACGCAGTGACGGCGACAAGCGGGCCGCTTCCTCCAGTGCCGGGTAGAACCCTTTGAACTGATAGCGGAACAGTATCGTCGCTCCGTCGGGGAACCCCGGATCGTCGCTGCTGCTTGTCGGCGGCTTCCCGTCGGCAACGTCGCGGGCTGTTTCCGCGGCCAAGTCGTCGGCGCGGACCTCGATCCACCTGGGGCCGGTTCCATGGAATAAGACTCGTCGCTGAGTCGTTGTCAATTCCTCGATCGGTAGGTCGAGCGGCAATCCGGTCAAGCGGGCGAGTGCTCGCAGCATCGCTCTGGCCAGCGGCGCTGCGACATTCGGCCAAAGCAGAGACGCGCCGTCGGCGAGCGAATCCGAGAAGGAGGTCAACAGGGCCGCGGGGTTGGTTCCTCGTTGAGTCCCCAAGCCGTCGCATTCGGGGCACCAACCGACGGCGCTGTTGAACGAGAAGTGGTGCGGTGTGAGTGGTAAAAAAGACCGTTCGCAGCTCTCGCAGACCAAGTGCTGGCTGTGTCCTTTTTCGTCCCATGCCGGTTCATCACGCTGTTCGTCGGCGATCGCCACGTTCAATTGGCCACCGGACAGTGACAGAGCCTGCTCGATGCTGTCGCCGATCCGGGCCCGTTCGTCGCGTCCGATGATCACGCGGTCGACGACCACTTGAACCCGTTGTTGACGACGGGGATCCCAGGCCGGAGCTTGGTCGATCGGATAGGTTCGGCCGTCGATCCGTATCCGTTGGTAGCCGCTCGATCGCAGCGTTTGCCAAGGGTTGTTCGAATCTTGCCCCGCTTCGGTATCGATCGGAGCCAGCAACAGCAACCGGCTGCCGGCGGGCATCGCCATCACCTTGTCGGTTATTTGGTCGGCCGTCTGCGTACCGACCGGCGTCTGACACTTGGGGCAATGCATCACACCGAGGCGGGCCATCAAAATCCGCAAGTAATCGTAAACCTCGGTCACTGTCCCGACGGTACTCCGCGGCGAATGGCCGACATTCTTCTGCTCCAAGGCGACCGCCGGCGACAACCCTTCGATCTTCTCGAAGATCGGCTTTTGCGCCTGGCCGATGAATTGTCGGGCGTAGGACGACAGCGATTCGACGTAGCGTCGCTGGCCTTCGGCGTAGATCGTATCCATCGCCATCGACGACTTTCCGCTGCCGCTGGGGCCACAAAAGACGGTCATCGCGTCGCGAGGGATCGACAGATTGACATGCTTGAGGTTGTGCTGGGCAGCCCCTTCGACGGTCAGATGGGTTCGCGACGGTGGCGTGGCACGGCGCTGGTCCTTTCCCTTCGCGCGGGCGCTCTCTGAAGAGGATTTAACCGAACCGTTCTCGGCACGACCGTTGAATTCCAGCAGTTTGGTGAGCGCCTTGCCGGTAAAACTATGCTCGGTGGCAGCGATTTCCAGCGGCTTGCCGGCGGCGACGATCCGGCCGCCACGGTCCCCGCCCAACGGTCCCAGGTCGATCAGCCAGTCGGCGGTCTTGATCACGTCGAGATTGTGTTCCACCACCACGACGGTATTGCCTCGATCGACCAGTCCGTGCAGCACTTTCAACAGCAATTCGATATCGGCGAAGTGCAGGCCCGTGGTCGGTTCGTCGAGGATGTAGAGCGTGCGTCCGGTCGCCTTTTTACTCAGTTCTCGCGACAGCTTGATCCGTTGGGCCTCACCGCCCGAGAGGGTCGGCGAGGGCTGGCCAAGTTTCAGATATTCGAGTCCCACATCGACCAACGTCTGCAACGTGTCAGCGATCTTGGGAATGTTTTCGAACAGCCTTAATGCGTCGGCGATATCGAGGTTGAGGACATCGGCGATCGAGTGGCCTTTGAACCGTACGGCCA
This sequence comes from Planctomycetaceae bacterium, assembly GCA_007127095.1. GTDB lineage: Bacteria > Planctomycetota > Planctomycetia > Pirellulales > Pirellulaceae > UBA6163. The sequence goes on along the minus strand of SKZY01000098.1, from coordinate 28,291 downwards.
GCGTTTCGCGGTTGTATCGTTTGCCGCCGCAGACCGGGCAGGTCACCCAGATATCGGCCAGAAAATCCATCTCCAGCTTATTCGCCCCGTTGCCGTCGCAAGCCGAGCAACGGCCACCGTCGACATTGAAGCTAAACCGGCTGGACGTATAGCCGCGGGCCTTCGCCTCCGACATTTGGGCGAACAATTCGCGGATGTCGTCAAACACTTTGACGTAGGTCGCCGGGTTGCTCCGCGGCGTCCGGCCGATCGGCGATTGATCGATTGCGATCGTTTTATCGAGGTGCTCCAAACCTTCGATCGAGTCGAACTCTCCGACCTCGGCGGAAGCCCCGTTGAGTCGGTTTCGCAGCAAAGGTTCCAGGATATCGCCGACGAAGGAACTTTTGCCGCTGCCCGACATGCCGGTGAAGCAGGTCAGCGTCCCTAGCGGGATCGACACGTCAATACTCTGTAGGTTGTTGTGGCGTGCCCCGTGAACGGTCAGCCAACGGCCTTGCTCGGCGTCTCGCAAGCTTTTCGGTACCGCGATTGATCTGGCGCCCGACAAGAATTGGCCGGTCACGCTTTCCGGGTTAGCCTCGATCGTCGCGATATCGCCACAACCGACGACGCGACCGCCGCGGACGCCGGGTCCGGGTCCGAAATCGACGATCAGGTCCGAGGCCCGCATCGTCTCCTCGTCGTGTTCGACGACGATCAAGGTATTTCCGGCGTCGCGGAGTTTGATGAGGGTTTCGATCAACCGTTCGTTGTCGTGGGGATGCAGTCCGATCGACGGTTCATCGAGGATGTAAAGCACTCCGACCAACCCGCTACCGATCTGGCCGGCCAAGCGGATTCGCTGTGACTCACCGCCGGAAAGTGTCGGTGCGGTTCGGGCCAAAGTCAGATAATCGAGCCCGACGCCACGCAGGAAGCCGAGCCGAGCGCGGATCTCCTTGAGCGCTTCGCCGGCGATCCGTTGCTCGGTATCGCTCAGCCGAACATCGGCGAAGAACCGTTCCAGTCGCTCGATCGACAATTCGCTCAATTCGGGCAGCGACAGTGCGGGCGCGGCAGCAAACTCCTCGACACCGGTAGTCAACCGCACCGCGCGGGCCTGGGGGTTGAGCCGGTGACCGCCGCAATCGACACAGGCGATCGTCTGCATCTGCTTTTCGAATTGCCGCAGTTGCAGTTTGTTCTTGGTCGTCCGATAACGTTCGACCAGTTCGGGGATGATCCCCGAAAACTCGCCGACATAACGTTTCGCGCTGCTGCCACCACGCCAGGTGAATTGCAGTGTTTGATCGGCTCCCCAGAGCCAAACCTTGCGGGCCTGTTCGGGCAGATCACACCACGGCGTTTCCAGCATCGTGCCGGGCGACCATTCGTACTCGGCCTCGATCCCCTTGGCGACGTTCTGATAGATGTGTTTGCGGTACCGCCCCAGGTCGGCCCAGCGTCCGAGCAGCGAGATCGCGCCTTTTTTGAACGACAGCGATTCGTCGGCGACCAGCAGTTCCGGGACGAACGTGTAGAGTTCGCCCAACCCATCGCAGCCTTCGCACATCCCTTGCGGGCTGTTGAAGCTGAATAGCTGCGGTGATGGGGGTTGAAAGCTTTGCCCGCAGGAGCTGCAGGCGTACTTGGCAGAGAAGAGGTAATCACGTTTCGGCACCTCGGCGGTCTCGGCGTCGGCCGCGGTTGCCGAGACGATCAAGGTCCCTTCGCCGAGTCGCAGCGCCGTGGTGATCGCGTCGCTCAGTCGGCCGCGGTCACGTCCGTCGGCGGTGATCCGATCGACGATCACTTCGATGTTGTGCCGGTGCTGACGGTCGAGCGCGGGTGGGTCGGCGAGTGAGACCGTCTCGCCATCGACGCGGGCGCGGCCGAAGCCTTGACGCCTCAAATCCTCAAACAGATCGCGAAACTCACCCTTTTGGTTTCGGGCCAAAGGGGCCAGCAACCACAGCGCCGCTTCCCGGTCGATGTCGGCCACGCGGGTGACGATCGACTCGTGCGTTTGGGCGGTGATCGGAACGTCACATTTCGGACAGTAGCCGGTGCCGACGCGAGCATACAGAACCCTCAAAAAATCAGCGATCTCGGTGATCGTCCCGACGGTGCTGCGTGGGTTGTTGCCGGTCGACTTTTGGCTGATTGAGATCGAAGGGCTCAGCCCTCCGACGAAATCGACGTCGGGCTTGGGCATCTGGCCCATGAACTGCCGAGCGTAATGGCTCAAGCTTTCGACGTATCGCCGCTGGCCCTCGGCGTAGAGCGTGTCGAATGCCAGCGAACTCTTGCCGCTCCCCGAAACGCCGCTGAAACAGATCAATTGGCCTCGGGGCAACGCCAGGTCGACATCCCGGAGGTTATGTTCGCGGGCACCCTTGACCGTGATTGGCGTCGTCATCGGCGAGAAAACAATCCGTTGCGAGTGGCGGTCGTGGCTGAGTCACCAAACAGTTTAGCGGATCGGCGACAGCCACAGAACGCGGCAAGGTGTCAACGGCGGTCACGGGAGTGGGACCTGTCCAGGAGCCTGCAAGTAGGCCACCAGGTCACGGATTTGGTCGGCGGAGAGGTTTTGCAGCAACCCTTCGGGCATCAGCGACGCATTGGTCGGCTTCGTGGCTTCGATCCGAGAACGTTCGATCGTCACGTCGTCTTGAGCGGTACGAATCGTGATCGTACGTTCGCTCTGCTGACGGATCACGCCGCTCAACACTCGGCCGTCATCGAGTGAAAAGAGCGTGGTCCGAAACTCCGCACCGACACTGGCGCTCGGGTCGATGATGTTTTCCAGCAGGTAGTCGAGCTGTTTCCGGTTGGACCCCGTCAAATCAGGCCCGACGTTCGCCCCCTGGCCGAACAGCACGTGACAATTCGCGCAAGATTGTTGAAAAATGGCTCGGCCGGCGCTGCGGTCGGCAGCGGCGAGCCGCGATTCGTCGAGGTCGGCTTTCAGCTTGCCGATCATGATCACCTTTTCGGCATCGGTCGCCCTGACATCGCCCCAAACTTCGATCAAGCCGGCGGTCAATTCGGGGTCGTCAAAGCCGCGGATCTGACGGGCATGAAAAGCCGAGACTTCGGCGGCCGAAAGTTTGCCGTCGCGAACGGCGGTCAGCAACGCGGCCGCATAGCTCGGCCGTGAGGCGAGCGTGTTGATCATTTCGGCTCGGGCTTCGGGACTATAGATCCGCAGCAGGCCCAAGACCCGTTGGGGAGTACTCGGATCGTCGTACAACGCCAATCCACGCAAAGCCTCGACCATCACGGCACGGTCACCGGCCAAGGATTGCAGCAGCGCGGCGAGGCCCTCGGGACGACGCTGCAGGATCGCACGCAGCGCTTGCCGTCGGGCCTCGGGATCGGCCGCTCCATCGGCAGCGAGTTGACGCAGATCATCGATCGCCCTGCCGTCGCCAAAGACGACGTTCAGCTGCTGGACGGTTTGCCGGATGTCTGCCGATTCGCTCTCCGCGAATCTCGCTGCGACCTTCGACCACCCGGACGGCGCGGGAGCACTCTGCCACCCTTTGAACGCCAGCCCGATACCGGTGATCACCTCCTCGGGATGCTTCAGCTCAGTAGCGACGACTTCCGCCAGTAATCGATCGATCGGCTCACCGTCTGATTCGATTTCGACCGCTAACCGGCGAGCGATATTCTGTGTCACCAACGGCAGTCGCGAAGCCCGCGCCAGCCGGGTAGCTGCGGTCGGGTCGTGGGGGATCGCGGGTTCGATGCCCAACCAGACCATGATCGCAAAGGTCTGGTCGTCCGCTAATTCGTCGCGTCCGGCCAAGGCAGTGGCGATCGGCCAACGCAGCTCGTGGGGCAGCCGCTGCATTGCTGAGGCGACGTAGAGCGCCACCAATCCACTCGGATCGTCGCTCGCCAGTTCGGTGAACCGACCGGCGATGGCGGCAGCCGCGACTCGGTTTGGAGGCGTTAAGGCATCGGCCAACAGTCGGACGCCCCAGACCCGCAGCGGTTCATCGGGTGAAGCGAGCAACGTAGCGGGATCGAGATCGCCGAGCAAGTTCAGCGCCCAGGCGGCTCGCAGCCGCGTAGCGGTGTCGTCGGCACCGTCCAGACGGATACGCAACAACCGCCGCAGGTCGGCCGTCGGCACGGTTTTGTCAGCCGCAGCAGTCGAGTCGGTTGTGACTTCGGCGATCGGCGATCCACCGGCCGCAGCGGCAGCGCGCTGTTGCAAAATGCGGAGGGCTTGGCGGGGCCACCAGACATTGGGGGCGGCGAGTGCGTCTAGCAGTTGAGTATCGCTCGCGGCGGCCAGATCGACCTCGGCGACCGGATCGGGCTGGCCATAGGTCAGCTTGTAAATCCGACCACTCGAACGATGAACGCCGTCGTGATCGTGACATTCGCCGGTGTCGCTCCAATCGGCGATCAGGACGCCGCCGTCGGGACCGATCACCATGTCCATGCCACGGAAGAACGGGTCGGCGAAAAAGGCGAGGTCGGGTTCGTGTTTGGCAACGAAATGCGAATCTTGACGCTCCAACCGGTCGCAATTGATCCGTTGCCCATGCATGTTGAGCGTGAAGAGTTGGTTGTGGTACCGCTGCGGCCAATTGTCGCCTTGGTAGATCATCAACCCGATGTGGGCGTGCCCGCCGCCGGCCGCCAGTGTCGTATCGCTGATCCCTTTATGGATATCGTTCCACTTTTCGCCGGTATCCCAATGTACGTGGTCAGCGACTTGGGGGATCAGTTGGTAGGCATGCGGGTTGCGATCGACTCCGTACATCCGTTCGGTTCGGGCGCCTGGGACGGCGTGCCAGAGGTGGCCGATCACGGTATTGATGCAGAACATTTCGCCGTGCCGGTCGTAGTCGAAGCCCCACGAATTGGTCATTCCGTGCATGACCTCTTCGACGACCTGCCGCGTCGGGTGATATCGCCAAACGCCGGTGTTGATCTGGATCCGCTGTGATTGGGCGTCACCCGGCTTACCGATGCCGCTGGTGGCCATGATCCCGTGTCTTCCGTAGAGCCAACCGTCAGGTCCCCAACGCAGGCCGTTGGCGACGTTGTGGCTGACATCGTGGTCGTCGAATCCGTCGAGGACGACGATCGGTGGGCCATCGGGAACGTCGTCGCGGTCGGCGTCGGGGATGAACAGCAATTGAGGTGGTGTTAAGGCCCAAACACCGCCGAAGCCGACTTCCACACTGGTCAACTTCTTGGCACCGTCCCAAAAAACGGTCCGTTGGTCGTGGGTGCCGTCGCCATCGGTATCGGACAGAATCACGATCCGGTCGTTCAGGTCGGTACGGAATTGTCCGAGTGATGCTCCCGCCCAAGTGTAATTTTCGGCGACCCACAACCGGCCGCGTTCGTCCAGCGTGATCGCGATCGGGTTTTGAACATCCGGTTCCTCGGCGAAGACCGACAGTTCAAAACCGGGGGGTAGCTTGGCGGTGCGAACCGTTTCCGCCGCCGACATCGGATTGTCTGTCGACTTTTCGGTGTTGAACGGTTCGGTCAACAAACCGAGGATCGTCGAGGCATAGACCCGGTGACCGAAATCGTTGGGATGGTTGACCCCGTTCCCGGTCAGATCGACGACCCGTTTGCGTTCCAGCATCTGGCCCCACATTGTCGTCAGATCGGCCAAGGCGATCTGGTCGCCGGTCAGCGATGCCAACACGTCGCGATGAGGCTCGAATTGGTCGGCCGGCGTGTGGACCCATTCGGGGTTACCGTGCATCGACGACACCAAAATGATCTCGATATCCGAATCGGCTGCAGTGATCCGCTGCAGCATTTCGGTTTGCAATCGCCGGAACCGCTCGACGTCCCGACTGCCGAAATGATTCATCCCGAAGGCGATGATCATCAGGTCGGGTTTCGATTCGAGTAATGGATCGAGTTGTTGTAGCCCTTGTTCGAGTCGCCAGCCGCCGACCGCGTTGTTGACGAGATGAATTTCGCTGGCGTAACGGATTCGCAGATGCTCGGCGACTAACTCGGGATAGATCGGCATTTCGGGAGCGACACCGGTCGACTGAGAAGCGTTCAGCCCAAACGTGATGCTATCGCCGGTGACCGCGATCCTGACCGGTTCGCCGGCACGCAGTTTCGCCAGCGTCTTGCTGAGCGAATGCGTAGCGATTTCAGGGCGGTAGCCGGTCCAACGTTCGTCGCTTTGATAGGTCACCTCTACCTGTTGGTCGTGGAACCAATGCTGATTGTCGAACAGCACACCCCGGCTGGGATCGTCAGTCCGATGATTGATCGCCCGTGCCTCGCCGACCGCAGGAAAAAGTTCGTCGGCTGCGAGCGACGGGATTCGTGATTCAGCGGTCAGGACGAGGCGTCTCTGCTCCCGATCGACGACAAAATCACGTCCCTCTTCGAAGTCGATCGAGCGGTCGGCGCGACGGACATGAATCACGCGGTCGGGCGTCAGCAACAGTCCAGCCGTCGGGTGGCTATTCTCCGATTCACGGACGAACAAGACGCTTTCGCCGTGGACGATCGGCGAATCCCAAAACGATTGACTGAGATGCCAACGATCGGTCGTGGGGTTGGCATCCGCCGCCGTTTCTTGCCCGGATGCGGGCGACCTGCCGAGCGGCATCGTGTGGAGAAGGAAGCACGAGACGATCCCGATCAACGCGGGGGTAGAGAGCCGAACGCGAAAAGCAGTCATCGAGCACGAGATCCTGGGTGGGAGGCGGCGTCGGGGAATGACGCATCTTAACCGCCCAATCCTAACCACAGGAACGCCTGTAGTGAGTCGCCGTCGGCCGTAAAGTGGGCGGATCAGTGAGACTCGCGACGGGAGAGTTCGTCGCGTAGTTTCGCCGCCAGCTCGTAATGCTCTTGTTCAACCGCTTCGGCGAGCCGTTCTTTTAAAGTCCGGCCGACCGAGTACTCGTTGCGAAGTGATTCCCGTAGGTCGATCAGTCGGGTGACGAGTTCGTCTTCGTCAAAGTGCTCTTCGGCGCCATGCTTGACGAAAAAGGTCTTGATCGCGTCGAGTCCCGAATTGATTGCCTGAACCGCCTCCTCGGCACCGTTATCCTCCAGTTCTGCCAAGGCCTCGGCCTGGGTTCGGTGGAAGAGGACGAACGGCCGATATTGCTCGTGCGTGTTCGTCCAATCTTCGTCGGGGCTCATCCGCTCGCTGACATCCATCAACCGCAGCGTGTGGTCGGCATCCATCACCGCGCGGTGGTAGTACTGGAGTCGCAACCAGCAGATCCGGCGGTGGTAGAACTGCATGAACTCACGATCGACCTCGCCGCAATCGCTCTCGCCGAGCTTATGGTTCGGGTCCTCGAGCAGCAGCCCCTGCAGATAATCGAGGAACGTTTCACTCTGATGCGGTTGGCCGCCATCGGGGCGACCCGTCGTCTCCATCTGTAGGATCCCCATGTCGACGCGCATCTGCAGCACATCCCGCCCATCGCGGCCCTTGATCAGCCGAGCGGTGAGTGTATTGGGGTCAAAGGCCCATTGGGACAGCAGTTGGTCCAAATGCTGGGCTCGCTTCATGAATCCGTCGACCGGTGGTGGCAATGAGTAACGAAACGGACGACCACGCCGACTCTGAAGAGCCGTCCGGGACGATTCCGCAGTATAGTCGCCCCGCGAGGCGAACAACATCACATCCCGAGGTCGCCGAACAAAGGTGTACTGAGGTAACGTTCGCCGAGGCTGCACATGATCGTGACGATCCGTTTACCTTGGAACTCGGGACGGGCAGCGATTTGAGCGGCGGCCCACATGTTCGCCCCGCTGCTGATCCCGGCGACAATCCCTTCGTCCCTCGCCAGTTTCCGCCCCCATTCGAAGGCGTCTTCGTCGTCGACTTGAATCACGTCATCGATCAACGAAGTATCGAGATTTTTGGGAATGAAGCCGGCGCCGATCCCCTGAATGCGGTGTTTGCCAGGCGACCCTCCGCTGATCACCGGTGAGTGCTTTGGCTCGACGGCGATCGCCTTGAAGTTGGGGTTTTGTCGTTTCAGGAAGCGGGTGGCCCCGGTGATCGTGCCACCGGTCCCAACGCCCGCGACCAGGACATCGATATCGTGACCGCTGTCCTCCCAGATTTCGGGACCGGTCGTCGCTTCGTGGATCGCTGGGTTGGCGGGGTTTTCGAACTGCTGTGGCATGTAGGCCTCGGACGATTCGGCGACCATCTCGGTCGCCTTGGCGATCGCCCCCTTCATTCCCTCACCGGCCGGCGTCAACACCAAGTGGGCCCCCATCGCTCGCAACAACGCTCGCCGCTCGACCGACATCGATTCGGGCATCGTCAAGGTCAACTTGTAACCCTTGGCTGCGCAGACGAACGCCAACGCGATCCCGGTGTTGCCGCTGGTCGGTTCGATGATGTGTGTGCCGGAGTTAATCTTGCCCGACTTTTCGCCGGCCGTGATCATCGCCGCCCCGATCCGATCCTTGACGCTGTTCAGCGGCTGAAAGAACTCACACTTGGCGAATACCGTCGCGGTTCCGTCAGGGATCAGCCGGTTGATGCGAATCATCGGGGTGTCGCCGATGCAAACCGCTGAATTGTCGTAAGTCTTTCCGCGAGGCATGGTTTCGTTCCTTGAAATGGGAAAAGAGATTCCGCTCTATCGTCGTGATTACTTGACAACCCAGGTATCGCCGCCGCTGACCAGTGCCTGAAGATCGCCGATCCCGTGCTTGGCCTTGGCCAATTCGACCTGGTGATTGATTTGGTCGTCGTAGGTTGGCACGCCAGCGACGGCCCGCAACACGCCGATCGGTTCGGGCATCTCGGGGTAACGCATCCGGGCCAACATCATCTGAATCGACGGGTTGGCGGCCCGTTCGTCATGGATCAGCAAATCGTCGATCGCGGTATCGGCTAGCGAAACGACTTCCAGATGGCTGCCGACCAACCGGATACCTTTGTCACGATCTTTGCCAAAGATCAGCGGCTTACCGTGTTCCAGCTCGATCACATTGTCGGCCCGCTGGCTCTTTTCTTGAGCATAGGCCATCGCCCCGTCATTGAACACGTTGCAGTTCTGATAGACCTCGACCAACGAGGTGCCCTTGTGCTCGGCGGCTCGCCGTAACGTCTCGCCAAGGTGGGTTACGTAGGCGTCGATGCTGCGGGCGACGAAGGTTGCCTCGGCGCCCAAGGCAACGCTCAATGGGCTCAGCGGGTGATCGATCGCCCCCATCGGAGTACTCTTGGTGATCTGCCCCTCGGAACTGGTCGGGCTGTACTGGCCCTTGGTCAGCCCATAGATGCGGTTGTTGAACAACACGACGTTGATGTCGAGGTTCCGCCGCAGCATGTGGATGAAGTGGTTCCCGCCGATCGATAGCGCATCGCCGTCACCGGTGATCACCCACACCATCAGGTCGGGACGGGTCGACTTCAGTCCGGTGGCGAACGTCGGGGCACGACCGTGAATGCTGTGCATCCCGTAGGTATTCATGTAGTAGGGGAAACGACTGCTGCAACCGATCCCACTGATGAAAACGATTTTTTCGCGCGGGACACCCAATTCGGGCAGCACCTTTTTCATCTGGGCGAGGATCGAGTAGTCGCCGCAACCGGGGCACCAACGGACTTCTTGGGTGCTGGCAAAATCGGCAGCTTTGAGCACGGGCAGGGTCATGGGATATCGGACCTGATGAATGGGATGGGGCTGGCGAAGCGGTGGTCGCGGCACTGGCGGCGCACACGACCCGCTACGATTGGCGGCGGCGATTAGCCGGCCCGGTGGTGGACCGCTTCGTTCTGCAACGCTTCGGCCTGCGCTTTGATTTCGTCGATCAACTCATGGACTGAAAACGGCTTGCCTTGAACCTTGTTGAACCCGGCACAATCGACCAAGTACTTCGCTCGCAACAGCATCCGCAATTGACCGGTGTTCAATTCGGGAACGACGACCGTCTTGAAGGCCGACAACAGATCGCCGAGGTTCGACGGCAGCGGATTGAGGTAACGCAGGTGGGCGTGGCTGACCGAAATGCCCGCTTTTTGACAACGTCTTACCGCGGTGTGGCAGGCGCCGTACGTCCCACCCCAACTGACGATCAGGATATCGCCCGAATCGTGTCCGAGCACCTCTTGCGGCGGGATTCGGTCGGCGATCTCGTCGATCTTGCGGGCTCGCGTATCGACCATGTGCTGGTGATTGGCCGGGTCGTAGCTGATATTTCCGGTGCGGTCCTCCTTTTCAAGCCCGCCGACGCGGTGCATCAACCCCGGAGTGCCTGGGATCGCCCACGGTCGGGCCAAGTTTTCATCGCGAGCGTAGGGCATGAACGGTTCCTCGGGATCGGCGCCGTCGGGATGGACGACATTGATTCGAGGGTGTTGAGTCATGTCGGGGATCTTCCAGGGCTCGCTGCCATTGGCAATGTAGCCATCCGAAAGAATCATCACCGGCGTCATGCATTCGACCGCGATCCGCCAGGCTTCGATCGCGATGGCGAAGCAGTCACCGGGGCTCTGCGGCGCCAGAATCGGCAGCGGGGCCTCACCGTTGCGGCCAAACATCGCCTGCAACAAATCGCTCTGTTCGGTCTTCGTTGGCAAACCGGTGCTGGGGCCACCTCGCTGGACATTGATCACGATCATCGGCAATTCGAGCATCACGCCCAAGCCCATCGCTTCGCCCTTGAGTGCGATCCCAGGCCCACTGCTGGCCGTCACTCCCATGCCGCCACCGAAGGCGGCGCCGATCGCCGCACCGCAGGCGGCGATCTCGTCTTCGGCTTGGAACGTCCGGACCCCGAAGTTCTTGTAGCGAGTCAATTCGTGCAACACGTCACTCGCCGGGGTGATCGGGTAGGTGCTGTAGAACAGCTCCTTACCCGACAGCGACGATGCCGCAACCAACCCCCAGGCGAGGGCCTGATTGCCCATGATGTTGCGATAGGTCCCGGGGGAGAGCGGCGCGGCCTCGACCTGGTAGCTCAACCCGAACGCTTCGGTCGTTTCACCGTAAGACCATCCGGCCTGTAGCGCCGCCGCGTTCGCACGGGCCACGTCGGGCAGCTTTTTACCGAACTTGTCATCGATGAATCGCAGCGTCGGTTCGAGCGAGCGGCCGAACAGCCAATACACCAAGCCCATCGCGAAGAAGTTCTTGCACCGCTCGGACTCCTTGTTGCTCAGCCCCAACTCCGACACCGCGTCGCGAGTCAACTTCGTCATCGGGACCTTGAACAGCCGATACGACTGCTCGATCACGTCGGCCTCGAGCGGGTTCGAATCGACCTTCGCCAGCTTGAACTCTTTATCGTTGAAACCGTCCTCGTTGGCGATCAATATCCCACCCTTTCGGAGGTCGCCGAGGTTGGTCACCATCGCCGCCGGGTTCATCACCACCAAGGCGTCGAGCAAATCGCCGGGAGTAAAAATCTCTTCGCTGGCGAATTGGACTTGAAACCCACTGACCCCGGCCCGGGTCCCACGAGGAGCTCGAATCTCGGCCGGAAAATCGGGAAAGGTCGCGACGTCGTTGCCAGCCAAGGCGCTGGTATTCGTCAACTGCGTCCCCAACAGCTGCATCCCGTCGCCCGAATCGCCACAGAGTCGGACCGTGATGCCTGAAACCGTGTGAATGTTCTTGCCGTTGCCGGATTCCGAAAGGATCTTGGTCACAGTGTTCGACTGGGTATGAAAGGTGGGGCGAGCGACGGCACGGGGTGTCCCGGATACGAGGAACGCCCGTCCGTTAGGGCGGTCTCTGACGGTTGTATCGATCAAACGGCCGCTAGCGATTGAGTCAATAGTCTAGGTTTTTGGAAACGGTCGGCTAGGTGGATGCCGGTCGCAGGGCGACGAATTTTGGCGACTTTTACTCGGCTAATACGGCTTCCGCCCACAGACTCGGGTCCTCGGCGACCGGGTACGCCTGACTAAGACAGAGCGTCTGCCAACCGAGTTCACGGTCGATCACCGCGAAAAAGAGTCCGATCTTGGAGAATTGCGAGGGGTCGAACCCGGTAATCGCTGCCGCCGCGATCCGGCCCGACAAACGGTAACCCTCCGGCCCGACATCACTGAACACTCGGATCGAACCAGCGGGGGGCGGCTTCGGATTTTGGCGGGCGCGGTTGATCGGCAAAATACCCGCCAACGGGCGGCTTAAGTCGCTGCCACCGCCGGACGGCATGAACAGGAATCGATGACAATACTGCGTCGCCCGGTGGATCCCTGGGCTGCAACGCGAGTCGACCCAGAGGTGAAAACCGTCGCTGTCCTCGGGGCGTGACGACCGACACCAGGGCTGCGACCGTTTTCCGGCGACATCGACGACAAAACCGATCCCGCCGGCTTCCCAGGCCATACGGACCTCGGCGAAACGCCTTTGCCCGGACAGCACGGCAAAGCTAGCGACACGGCTATCCGGCGGTAGCTCCAAGCCCGACGAAGACCAATCGCAGCTCCGCCGATGCAGTGGCACCTCGAAGCGAAACAGGAACGTCGGGTCGATCAGGGAGGATGAGTCGGGCGTATTCAGGGCAATTCCACCAGCTGGACACAAGGGATCATCGAATGGGAACGCCCCCATTTAACCAAACCCGAGCCGAGTCCGCACGGCGCTGCGTTCAGCGGAAAATCGAGCTTCCGGTAGCTGTTGAACAAAGAACCCGACGGGCGAGTAGTTCGCAACAGGTAGTTGATCCGTTTTTCAACCAGCACGCACCGGCGAATCTCACTTGAACTCTTCTTCGAACGCCGAAAAATCGTCTTCGCCGACCGGAGTCGCCTCACCGAACTCCGCCACATCACCCGCTTCATCCGCGTCTTCCACGGCTTCGCCAGCGACCGCTTCGTCGTCCGCCGCGTCCAAATCGGCCTCGGCCGCCGGTTCGGCAGCGGCGCGAGCCTGGTTCCGCTTCTTGGTTTCGATGAAATGCACGATGGGTACCGCGAGGACAACCGCCGCCATCAAGACGACCCAAGCGTAGAAAATCAGCATGGGTAGTAACTTTCGTAGAGAGGCTGAAGAAGAATCATTGCAGTGTAATTCCCGCGAGCTCCGGAACACAAAAATTGTCTGGCCGACAGTCGCCCCCGTCACACAACTCCGCACCGATCAGGCCCCATCATGCCGACCGCCGAACGACATTCCGATTTTCTCGATGCCGCCTACGAACAAGCGCTGCTGGGGTTCGACGAGGGGGGGATCCCGATCGGCTCGGTTCTCGTGATCGACGACCGGATCGTCGGCCGCGGACACAATCGCCGCATCCAACGCGGCAGCGCGATCCTACATGCCGAGATGGACGCGATCGAGGACGGAGGGAGATTGACGGCGAAAGGATACCGTCGGGCGACGCTCTATTCGACCCTCTCGCCGTGCGAGATGTGCAGCGGCGCCTCACTGTTGTACCGGATCCCGCGGATCGTAATCGGCGAAAACCGCACGTTTCGCGGCCCCGAGGATTATCTTCGCAGCCGCGGCGTGGAGATTACGGTCATCGATGACCACCGTTGTTACGAACTGATGCAGGCCTTCGTCGCCGAATCTCCCGACCTGTGGAACGAGGACATCGGCGAATAGCCGGCTGCCGATCGAGCGAAAAAATAAAACTTTTTTCCGCTCATTCTCCCTGAGGATTGCTTAAAACAGCCGATCGGTACTGTCACCGAACGATTCGACCTCGATCCCCATCCGATCGAGCATCGAGACGTACAGGTTGCAGAGTGGGACATCGGCGATCAGGTGTTGGCCGGTATCGATCGCGTTGCCGCCACGACCGCCGAGCAGGATCGGTAGGTTGTCGGGATCGTGCCGATTGCCATCGGACATGCTCGACCCGAACAGGATCATGCAGTTGTCGAGCAAGCAGCCATCGCCCTCGGGGATCGCCTTCATTTTTCCGAGCATCGAGGCGAATTGTTCGACGTGCCAACGGTTGATTCGTTGGTACTGGGCGATCTTTTCTTCTTTGTTTTCGTGATGCGAAAGTTCGTGGTGGCCGCCACGGACACCGTCGACGAACGAGAAGTTACGTCCCGAAACGTCGTTGGCGAACATCAGCGAACAGACACGAGTCGAGTCGGTTTGGAAAGCCAACACGATCAAGTCCATCATCACGCCGATGTGCTCGCGGAAATCGGCCGGAACGCCCGGCATCGCGGCACGAACCTGCTCTTCGTCGACGGCCGGTTGCCAGGGCCGCGGGTCCTTGCGGGTCGCGAACTCGATCCGCCGCTCGACCGCCCGCACCGAATCGAGGTATTCATCCATCTTGAATTGGTCGTCACGGCCGAGGCTGGGCCGCAATCGCTTGGCGTCTTCGAGCACAAAGTCGAGCAGATTCTGGTACGACTCGGATTTCGCAGAATCGCGGTCGACCGATTGCCCGAAGAGACGCTGGTAGACCAATCGCGGGTTGATCTCCTTGGCGACCGGTCGAGTCGGTGTCTCCCAAGAAATATGCGAACCATAGAGCCGGGTGTAACCGACATTGCTGTCGATCCCGCTGATCACCGGTTCGGTCCCGAGTTCCAACGAAGGCAGAGGAGTGTAACGGCGGGTCTGCTGGGCCATCAACTGATCGACCGAAATCCCGCCGCTGCTGATGTCCTTGCCGGTCGTCTTCGTCACCGGCATCCCGGTCAAAAAGTTGGCGGTTTTGGCATAATGACCATCCCCCCCATGACTGTGCTTCTTGTCCATCCCGGTCACCACCAACACGTCGTCGCGGACGTCGGCGATCGGCTCCAACGAGGGAGTCAACTCGTAATCGCGACCGACCTGCTCGGGAACCCACTGCTTTTCCCAGACGCCGTTGGGAAAATAGATGAAGGCCGCACGGACCGGAGGTCCAGCCGATTCACCGGCCCGCGACTCGCGAGGAAATGCTGAGGCCATCCAAGGCAACGCCAACGCCGTCCCGCAACCGCGGAGAAATCGGCGACGGGAGGGAGCGATCGATTCGGATTCTTTTCGGGACATCATCGCGTTTCAGGCTATCCGGCTGTGGGCGAGTATCGGCACTTACCAACGGCAGTCACGTACCGTTGATGATTCAACCCCATTCTACCCGATCGCGTCGAGCGATTGCCAGAGTGAGCGGTGAGCGGAATTGGGTCGCCCGCTAGCCGACGGATCGGATCGCCCGTATTTTGGGGAGTGGCCGAACGCGTCGAGGCCGGCCGCAGCGAAATCCCGCATTCCACTCAATTAAATGAGAGCGGCGACGTGGCTAATCGGGACGACGGGGATAAAATCGGCTCCCTGTCGGACACCCGCTTTCGGATGATTCCGGCGAATGGGCGTCCGGGTATCGGACCTATGGCGTACCGGCAATGAACCTTTCGGCTCCACGAAGGGGCCATTCGGCGAGTCGACTCCAGTCGCGGCGGTTGATGGATGAGTGAAATCTTACTGCATTACAAACGCCCCGACCCGACGACATGGGTCTACCTTTCGTCGTTCTTGACGATCGGTCTGTATTTCGTCTTCCATCGCTTCTGGAGTTTGCGGAATCTCGATTTGGTAATGCTGATTCTGCTCGCTCCAGGCTTGCTGATCGTCCACGAAGGGCGGCGGCGACAGTTGGTCGAACGTGAACTCGCCAACGTCGAGGCGGCGATCGAGAAGAGGTTGCAGTTGACCGCTTCGGTGACCGGTGAAGCCGCCGCGGATCAGACGGTTGATCGCGAGTCGAGCGATGGTGCGTCGGCCGCAGGCGGGTCGGTTGAAAGCGTGGCGGCGATCGAGCCGGCCGAATCCGCCACCGACCGTTCGCCGATCGAGCGGTTGCGTGGCGACCGATTTACGGCCCACGAGGTCGAATTCTACGGCTTCGGTTGGCTGCTGGCAGTCCAGGTGTTGGTATTGGTGCGGCTGCTGGTCGACCCGCTCATGGTCCGCCGCCCGCTATTGGACCCCAACCTAACCTCGGGTGGGCTGCTGTTTATCGGCGTTTGGCTGTTCATTTTCATGATGGCCAACGTGATCACCAGCACGCCACGGATGCAGGTCGAGCAGGGCCCGCAACTCGGTCCGGGCTATTCCCTGATGAACATGTTGCCCGCGATTCCGACCCGGCCGGCGTTGGAGGCGCTCGGTGCGCCTGGCGAGCTTGAGGTAGCCGAGGGCGATGAGCTGCCGCGGGCGCCGTATGTCGAATTGGCCCGGGTGTTAGCGATCGCATCTCACCTCGCGATCGTGATCGGTATCATCTCGATCGGCCATCGACACTTCGGCAATGCTCGAGCTGGGGTCGGTTCAGCCACGCTCTACTTGTTGGTTCCCTACACGGCCCAAATGACCGGTCGCGTCGATCACGCCCTGCCGGCCGCACTGCTCGTCTGGGCGATCCTCTGCTATCGACGTCCCTTGGCTGCCGGATTGTTTCTCGGTGCCGCCGCCGGCTTGGTCTATTACCCGCTGTTCCTGCTACCGTTGTGGTTCAGTTTTTACCGCCAACTCGGGATCGGACGATTCGCGATCGGAGTCGTGGCGGCGTTATCGATCATGATGGCGTTGTTGGTCGTCGATGGCAGCTTGCCGCTGGGCAATCACCTGATGCGGATGTTTGGTCTAATGTTACCGGTGATGCATGACCTGCAGGGCGTTTGGGGGCTCGGTTGGGAGCCGATCTACCGTTTGCCGTTGCTGGTCGGGTTCCTGATATTGAGCGGTTTCTTTGCCGTTTGGCCGGCTCAGAAAAACCTCGGCACGCTGATCAGCTATTCGGCGGCTCTGATGGTCGCGGCCCAGTTCTGGCACGCGTACGGGGGCGGCCTCTACTTGGCATGGTTCCTGCCACTGCTGCTGTTGACTATCTTTCGCCCCAATCTCGAGGACCGGGTGGCCGTCAAAGTGATCGATTCCAACCGCCCCGCTCCATCCCGCAAACCGACTGTTGAGGGCGTCGTCTAGGTGACGCTCATCCATGAATCAAGCCGTTACCGAAAATCAAGCCGTTACCGAATACCGTCAATCGCTGGCCACGCTCGAACTCGAACGCCGCGATCTGTTGCTCCGCGATCGGCGTTGGAACCTGATCCGGACAGCGTTTTTTTTGGCCGCCGTGGTGCTGCTGACGCTCGGTTATTTTCTCAACAAGAATCCGTTGTTGGTGACGATCGGTTGGTCGGCCGCGGTGGCCTTTCTGGTCGCGGTGACACTCCATGAGAAACTCCGCGACCGTCTGCAGGCACTGCGGATGCGGCGATCGGTTCTCCGCCGTTTGCTCGCCCGTGTCGATCGCAATTGGGATCGATTGCCGTTGTGGGAACCCAAACTGGCTGCCGCGGGTGACGCTCAGCAGACTGGCGAAGCGTTCACCGGCGATCCGGTCGCCGTGGCTGATGATCTCGACGTTTTCGGCCGTGGTTCGTTGTTCCAATTGGTGTCGATGGCGTCACTCGGACCGGGCCTGCGGCGGTTAGCCGATTGGCTGATCGGGCCAGCCATTCAAGACACCGCGACCCGTCGGCACGAAGCGTCTCGCCTGCTCGTTCCGCTCCGCGACTGGCGGATCGATTTCTACACGCACGCCCGGCGGACTGCTGCGAGTACCGCCGACCCCGATCACTTCCTCAACTGGATCACATCGCCGTCGTGGTTGGCGCGGCATCGCGCCCTGGCGATCTGGTCGGTCGTGTCATCGATGCTCGTTCCGGTGCTGCTTTTCCTATTGGTCATCGGCTTGTATTCGGCCGCGGGGGGCGGGGCTGTCGCCGAATCGGCTTTGGGCGAGGACGGTTTGGCAGCCGAGGACGGTCTGACGGCGGATTCGTTGGTTCGCTGGTTAGCCGGTGCGATCGGGGCGATTTTCGGAATCAATTTGTTGATTTCTACCTTCATGCTCGGCGACGTGCATGACATTTTCGCTTCGGCGCTGTCCGGTCGTGGCGACGTCGACGGCTATCGCCAGATGTTCGCCTTGACCGAGGCGTTGCCCGATACCGATGGCGAACTGATCCGACGGGCGAAAGCGACGCTCGCCGATCCGGTCGATGGCGCTGGGGTGGCGATGCGGTCGTTGGGCAAGATCGCTGTGGCCGCTTCGATCAAGCAGAGCGGCGGCCTGTTTTTGATCTACCTGCTGCTGCAAATGGGTGGCCTCTGGGACCTGCACGTGTTGCGGCGACTGGAGCGTTGGCAGAGCGACAACGCCGACCAAGCAGCGAACTGGTTCGCGGCGCTCGGCGAACTCGAAGCCGCGGCTTCCTTGGCCGCCTTGGCTGACGAGAACCCCGATTGGGTCAGCCCCGTTTGGGTGGAGCCGGAGCAAGTCCGAACCGAGCCTTCCGGCGAAACGCCCCCGGCCGCCGCCCAGCGGTTGCTGGCGGCGAAGCAGCTCGGACACCCGTTGTTGCCCGCAAACGACCGGGTTTGCAACGACGTGTCGGTTGGTCCCCAAGGCACACTGCTGCTCGTTACCGGTTCGAACATGTCGGGCAAAAGCACGTTGCTGCGGAGCATTGGGCTGAACGTGCTGCTCGCCGGTGCCGGCGGCCCGGTTTGTGCCAAGGCGTTTTCGTTGCCGGATATCGAGTTGGCAACCAGTATTCGGGTCCGAGACAATCTGGGAGAGGGTGTCTCGTTTTACATGGCCGAACTCAAATCGTTGGCTCGTGTCGTCCGTCATGCCGAAGCGATCGATCGGCGTCGGCTATCGGAAAAACCACGACCGACGACGACGCTGCTCTACCTGCTCGACGAGATCCTGCAAGGGACTAACAGCCGCGAACGGCAGATCGCCGTCGCCCACGTACTGCGCCACCTGATCGACCGTGGTGCGATCGGCGCCATCAGCACTCACGACTTGGAGCTTGCCGACGACCCGGTTTTACAGTCGATCGCCCAAACCGTTCACTTTCGCGAAACGATCACACACCATCCCGACGGTCGCGACGAAATGACGTTCGATTATCGGATGCGTCAAGGGGTTTCGCCGACGACCAACGCGCTGCGATTGCTGGAGGTGGTCGGGCTGGGAACCCCAGAATCGGTGTGATCGCGGCGGGAATCAGGCCAAGATTTCGTGAGCGACTCGGCCGAAGACGTCGGTCAGGCGAAAATCGCGGCCGGCATGTTCGAACGTCAAGCGTTCGTGATCGAGTCCCATTAAGTGCAGCAGCGTGGCGTGCAGGTCGTGCATGTGTACCTTTTGTGACACTGCCCGATGCCCGAGTTCGTCGGTGGCGCCGTAGTGAAATCCCGGTTTTACCCCCGCCCCGGCAAGCCAAACCGTGAAGCCGACCGGGTTGTGATCCCGCCCAGTCCCGTTCGCTTGCGCGTAGGGAGTTCGGCCGAACTCGCTGCCCCACCAGACCAGGGTGTCTTCGAGCAAACCACGGCGTTTCAAGTCCTGCAGCAGCGCCGCGATCGGTTGATCGACCGCCAACGCGTGATCGGCATGCTTGGGTAGGTTGCTGTGTTGGTCCCAAGCCGGATTGGCGCTGTTGTCGCCGTAATTGACCTGGATGAACCGCACGCCCGACTCACACATCCGCCGCGCCAGCAGGCAACGGCGGCCGAACGAATCGGTCGGCCCGTTGCCGATGCCGTATTCGGCGAGCGTCGACTCGGTTTCATCGCTGAGGTCGAATACTTCGGGAGCATGTGTTTGCATCCGCCAGGCCAATTCGTAACTGCGGATCATCGCATCGAGTTCGCCATCGTGCGGTCGTTCAGCGAAACGCCGTTGGTTGAGTGATTGCACAAAGTCGAGCCGTCTGCGGGTCTGCGGCAATCGCTCGACGGGTAGGTTGGCATTTCGCAACCGCAGGTCATCGCCGTCGCCGTTGACCCGTCCGATCGGTGTGCCCTGGTGAACGGCCGGCAGAAACGCGTTGCCGAAGTTGCGTGGACCGCCATTGCCCATCGGCGGTGCGATCGAGACGAAGCCCGGCAGATTTTCGTTTTCGCTGCCGAGGCCGTAATGAATCCATGAACCGATCGAGGGGCGTGCGGCGTTGGTTGCCCCGCAGTGCAGAAACAGCGTCGCCGGCCCGTGCGCGACTCCCTCGGTATGCACCGAATGGATCATGCACAGCTCATCTGCCTGTTTGCCGACATGCGGAAACAGGTCGGAAACCCAATGACCGCCTTGGCCGTATTGGCGGAACTTCCACGGGGACCGCATCACGCGATGCGAATCGCCCCGCCGGCCGGTCTTCGCCAGCACTCGAGAATCATCAAATGCGATCGATTGGCCGTCGAACTTTTCCAATTCGGGCTTGTAATCGAACGAGTCGACCTGGCTCGGACCGCCCTGCATGAACAGAAAAATGATCCGCTTGGCTCGGGGAGCAAAATGCGTCAATGCTTGGTCGACATTGCCGAACCCCGCACTCTCGTTTGCCCTCGCGGTGCTGCTCAGGCCGCTTTGACCGATCAGTCCGCGGGCGGCTAACCAGGCGAAACCGCAGCCGGTCGCCTGCAGCCAGTGGCGTCGCAGGATCGGATTGAAATCCGCCATCGTGAGTTCCCTTAAAAAAAATGAATCGGACGTGGACGCAGCCGCCGCCAGAGGCCATCAGTCGAGTTGACGAAACTCAGCCGTGGCGAACAGTCCCAGGTAGACTTGAGCCAGTGCCATACGGGTCGCCGGCGAATCTTCGTTCGTCGATCGACTCGCGCTCCACCGCGCATCAGCTGCCAGGCAGTCGTGGAAATAATCGGTCGCCGCTGTCAGTTCGGCCGAGTCCGGTCGTCGCGACAGCGTCTGGACAAAAGCGTGGATGATTCGGTCGCCGACATCGCCGTCGATCTGCAACCAATTCCGTTCGGCGGCTGCCGCGGCTCGCTCGGCAAACCAGGGGTGATTGAGGATCGCTAACGCCTGTTGGGCGACGATCCCGCGTTGCCGTCGACCGGTGACAAAACTGGTATCGGTGTAGTTGAACGTTTCCAACACTTCGGGGATCGCATTGCGAAATACCGGCAGGTAGATGCTGCGCAGCAACTCGTCGTGCTGATATCCGTAATCGGCAGAGGTGCCCGGTCGAATCCGCGATCCGGGGCCGCCACGGTCAAGCTGGCCACTGATCTCCAATACGCTGTCGCGTAGCGCCTCGGCCGATAACGGCTTTCGGTCGCTCCGCCACCAAAGTCGATTGTCGGGGTCGGTGGCCTGCCTGGCATCGTCCGCCAAGGCGACTCGCGATGTTTGACGATAGGTCGACGACATCACGATCCGTTTGACCAATCGCTTAATTGACCAGTTCTCGCGGATGAACCGATCGGTCAACCAATCGAGCAACTCAGGATGCGTGGGGGCCTGGCCGGTCGTGCCAAAATTGTCGGGCGTTCTCACCAAACCTTCACCCATAACCCACAACCAGACCCGATTGACCAGCACCCGCGCCGTCAACGGATTGGCATCGTCGGCGATCCAGTCGGCCATTTCGAGACGTCCGCGAGAACGTTCGTCGATCGGAAGGGATGCGTCATCACCAGCGATCACTCGCAACACGCCGCGCGGGGCAACCGGCCCCAAATTATGAATGCTGCCCCGGATGTGAATCGGCAAATCGCCCGCCTCGGGACGCGGTCGCAGTCCCATCGCCAGCGGCCGCTCGCCGAGTTGTCGACGAAGCGCCGACTGCCTTGCGGTCAGCCGCTTTTGGTCAGCTTGTAAACGGCGCAGCTGGTCGCCCTCTGAATCGGCCTCGTCATCCGGATCGGTTCCCTGAGTCACGTCCGCGGTCTCGGCGTCGGCCAGCGGCAGAAATTGGATGGCATCGCCGATCACGTGCCCATCGGTTCCCTCATTGCTGATCATCACAAACGCCTGCCCACGCGGCTCGAAACGAAACGTGCCGAGCGATTCCCAGACGCCATCGATCGGCGGTCGCGTCCGTTGATTAATCGTCACCGTCGTTTCGCCATCGGCGCTAAACACAGTCACCGGCACCTGTGAGGCCCGATTGGCCGAAGCGCAGTAGGAGATCCGCACGTCGTAACGTCCCGGTGGCAGTTCCGACGGTTCGAAGGTCAGCGATTTTTCGCCCTGACCCGAGTTCTCGTCGTGGATGTATCCCGCCGCGACAAACGGTTTGGTGTGGACCGATTCTTTCCATTGGCCGACTTTTCGAGCCTCTGCGTCATCGACGACGATTCCGGCTAGCGATGATAAGGCGATTACAGAATCTGCCGCGCCCGAACCGTCAAGCTGACGCTTTATCTGCTGCAGTTTGTCATTTACCGCATCGAGGTCACTCTGCAACCGATCGAAATGGGCTTGGTCATCCGGGGCCAAGGGGAGTGGTTTGTCGATCCAGCGTGACACGTTGGCGTGTTCGATCCCCTCCCAGCCATGCAACACTCCGGCCATCGCGTAATAATCGCTGGTCGGTATCGGATCGAACTTGTGATCGTGGCAACGGGCGCAACCGATCGTTTGCCCCAACATCGCTCGCCCCAGCGTGTCGAGCTGTTCATCGATAAAGTCCATCTCCAACCCCGTTTTCTGCTGATTCTCGAGGTTCGAATTGCCCATGCAGAGAAATGTCACGGCGATGCTGGCCAACTGGCGATCCTCGATCGCGTCGTATTCGATCAGGTCACCAGCGATCTGCTCACGCAAAACGTCGCGCCAAGATCGGTCGCGGTGTAGGGCATCGATGACGTAATCGCGATATCGCCAGGCCTGTGGTTGCACCAAACCTCGCAGAGTAACCGATTCGGCATATCGGGCGACGTCCAACCAATGTCGCGCGAATCGCTCAGCGAAGTCGGGGGAAGCGATCAACCGGTCGACGATCCGTTCGTAAACGGACGGGTCACCTGCCGCGCCTGAAAATTCGGCGACCAGGTCGGGGCTCGGCGGCAAGCCGGTCAAGTCGATCGCCAACCGTCGTAGCAGCACCGAATCGGCCGCGGGATGACTCGGCGAAAAGCCCTTTTCGGCAAGCTTCGCCAAGATGAATCGGTCGATCGGGCCGAACTGCTGCTCGGATGCTCGAGTCGTGGTCGGCGGTACGGATGGTGGATCAATCGGTGCCAGCGGTCGGTAAGCCCAGTGTTCGCGCGCGGTTTCCCAATCGATCTCCGTCGGCTTTTTCGGAGTTTCGGGTTCATCGGATGCCACCCTCGGATCGACCGCGCCGTCGCGAATCCACTTTTCAAAGTCGGCGACCACCGCTGCGGGCAACTTGCCATCGGGCGGCATCTCCAATTCGGCATCGGTGTAGGCGATGACACGAAACAGACGGCTCGCTTCAATGTCACCGGGAACGATCGCTGGCCCCGAATCGCCTCCCGTCTGCCAACCACTCCGACGGTCGAGTGCCAAACCGCCAGCCTGCTCGGTTTCGTCCGAGTGGCAAGGGTAACAGTGCTCGATCAAAACCGGCCGAATTCGCTGTTCAAAAAAATGAACCGCAACATCGCCAGCACTCTCTTCGGCCCGGAGGTGCGTGCCTGCCACCCCCGTCCCTACGACAAGGGCAACAACGAACATCGCGGGAAATCGCAGCGGCGAAACTCGCATGGCTTTTCAGACGGCGGGTTAGCGATCGATCAACAGCAGCGTCACAGCAAAGAATGCCGGCGCTCGATGACCCTACATCCAGGACCCAACATCCAGGTCCTCAATTACCCTGATGGTAACCGATTCCCCCGAGACAAGCCACAGCGAAGCGAGCCACAGCGAGACACCAAGGCTCGCTCGGCTCGGCTTAAGGGATGCTCAGAGCCCGTTGACGGCTGCGTCGCGAATGCCGATACGAAAACGGGACGGAGAACCGAAGTTCCTCGTCCCGTGCGTTTTGCAATCGAAGTGAAGCCCCGACGGCGGATCGAACGAAAGTTGACCGCCGTGTCGGCAGGCCGTTGCCGGGCCTACTTCTTCTTCTTGCCCTTCTTGTCGTCGGTTTCTTCCTTCTTGACCTTCTTTTTCTTCTTCAGGGAAACCTTGATGACGCGAACCTTGGGCATGCCGACGACCGACATCTCGTCGTCCCAGCGGTTGAGTTCCTGCAAACGGGTGATCCGCTCGGCGCGGGTCAGCACGTTCCGCGACTTGATTGCCCCGGCTTGCACCTTGAGGCTTCGATCCATGGTCATGGTTAAGTTCGCTCCGGCGGGATCGCTCGGCACCCGACTTTCTACCGGGTGTGCGCTCGATCCGGGTGTGACAAAATGGTTTTGAGCGGGCCAGGATAGGCGTTGTCGAGAATTCTAGCAACGGGTTTGTTAACCTACCGCCCACGTTTTTCACCCGTTTCGCCGCGACTGCCGTCCACCACGCTCGAATCGCCTCAGCGGCGGAACGTGATTCGAACGATTTACCGAGCCCTGCGTTGCCCGCCGCCTCTCCTGATCATCCGGTTGAGCCCTCTGCCACAGCGGTCCGCCCTGCCCCCACCGCCAGCGAATTGCTTGGTTTATCCGCCCTGATCGCCGACACGTCGCTCTCCCCCGTCACCCCGGCGGTCGTCGCCAAACTTCGTCAACGGGTCGGTCGCGAATCCGCCGCTTGGGTGACCGAGATCGCGGAACAGCAATCACGCGCGATCGATAAGTGGGGTGCTGGGGTTTGGATGGTGACGGCCCGGGCGCTGCAGCAGGCGAGCGATCGGGTCGTCGCCCGCTACAAGGCGTCGCTGCTGGGGTCGGCTGCCGTTTTCGATCTTTGCGGCGGTGTCGGAGGTGATGCTCTGGAACTCGCCCGTCGCGGACCGGTGTTGACGATCGATCGCTCGCCGCTGATGACGGCGATGGCGGCCGCCAACCTGACGCTCGACGCGGACATTGCAGCTCGAGACTCCGCTGCCGGTGATCGATCCCGGCGGATGGCCTGGTCGACTGCGGTGGCGGTGAATGCCGACGTAACCGATTACCCGCTGCCGCCCGACGTAGCGCTTCACGTCGATCCCGATCGCCGCCCCCCGGCGAAATCGGTCACCCGGCACGAAAGCGGGCAACGCGGGTCGCCACGTGTGGTCCGGCCGAGTGACTATTTACCGTCGCTCGAACAGGTCTCCCGGTTGCTCGATCGAAGCGCCGCAGCGATCGTCAAGTTAGCGCCTGCGGCAAAGCTTGATGAGGACGAACTGGGGCAACGCCTTTGCCGCCAGCGGCATCGCCAATGGATCAGCCTCGACGGGTCGGTCCGCGAACAAGCTCTGCTCGGTGGCGACACGCTCGCGATCGCCGGTGTTCCTGTTGGTGGGCGTTCGGCGATCCGACTGTTTCGTTCCGCCGCGGCACAGAGCTTCGCGATCGACGCCGGGGACGTGGCCCGCCTCGACGAGATCGATGCCAGCTTACCGGTACTCGATTCGCCGCCGGGGGTGGTCTGCGACGTCGACCCGGCCGTCCGCGCGGCGGGACTGACGGCGGCATTGGCGAGTGCCCGTGGATTAGCCGCACTCGGCGGCCCGGCCGGCTTTCTGGGGTCGGACAGCAGGCCCAAAAACATCGATCTGTTGCAATGTTTTGAAGTCGTCTGGTTTGGCCCCTGCGATTTCAAGCGGGTCCGGCGAGCCATCGACGAACGATCACTCGAACTGACCAGCGTCAAGGTGCGGGGAGTCGACCAGGACCCGGGGAAGTGGTTGAAAAGACTCCGGTCGGTGAAGCGTCGCCCCCGGCCAGCCGGACCAGACCGGGGCGCCCCAAAAATCGCCGCGGTTGTGGCCGCCGAAGTATCGCTGCTGATCGGTCGCACGACCAACGGCGTCTATGCCGCGATTGCGAAGCCGCATCGCTAGCCGGAGTGGTGTCAAAGGCTCGTCCCGGATGCGAGGGCCGAGGGGCCGCTTACGTCGGCGTGATGCCTAGCGTCGCGCAGCATAACTTTTTTAAGTTCGGACTCACCCTGAGTATGATTTGCAGCCCGCTTGAACAGCGGCATCTCGATCGCAAAGGATTTTTAGAATGGTACGAGACTCGCCAGCCAAGACGAACGGTTCGCCAGGCAGTCTCGTCAGTCTGAGTACGGCGTTCGTGTTATTCGCCGCATTGTGCTGGGGACTTTCCGGCGGAATCGGCGGCGTTCTGATGGCCCAATCCTGGGACCCGGTTGTGGTGTCGTTCTACCGAGGTGCGATCGGGCTGTTGTTCGTTCTCGTCTGGCTTATGTTGCAGCCGAGCGGTAGCGGACTGGCGAATCATCGATTGTGGTTCTGGTCGGTGCTGGCCGGCCTTGGTGTAGCGGGCAATTTCACTTTCTATTTCGTAAGCATCGCGGAGGGCAGCGTCGCGGTCGCCGCGACCTTAATGTACTGCGCACCGGTGTGCGTCTATCTCGTCTCCTTCACGTTTAAGCTCGAAAAGCCCACCCCGCTCAAGTGGGTTGCGATCGCGATGGTGATGTTGGGTATCGCATTACTGACCGGTATCTACGAAATCGGAGAGGGCGACGTTACGCCACTCGCAGCCGGCGCCGGGTTACTGTCCGGGCTTTCCTATGCGGTATTCATATTCGGCTTCAAGTATGCGGCGCCGCACGGCAGCCCACAAGCGATTCTTGTCGTGGCTTTCGCGGTCCTCTCGAGTATACTGTTTTGGTTGGGCGATGCCGAGCAGACCGCAGCAGTGCTGAAGACGCCGAGTTGGCCGCTGTTCGTGGTTCTGGGCGTGCTGGGTGCCGGATTGTCGTTTTTTTTCTATATCGTCGGGCTAAACCACACTGCGCCGGCTGTCGCGTCGATTGTGGCAATGGTCGAGCCGGTCACCGCATCGCTATTCGGCGTCGTCATTTTAGGTGAAAGCTTGGTCATCCAACAGATTCTCGGCATGGTACTGATTTTGGTCACAGTGACCGTGATGAGTATCTATTCCGGCGCTCGGGAAACTTCGTCTAATTGACCCATTGGCGGGGTGCGCCTGAGCAATTTAACCGGTGACTGCGATCGGTGAGGTCGACCCGTGCTGCACGCTACAGATTTGATTCACTCAAGCGAGCCCCTAATGGCATATCGAATTCGCAAACGGAAGTCGGTCCAAGGCGGTTTTCGCGCTACCGCCATCGAACAGATCGACCGCTCGATCAACGAAATCTTGGATGGCGAACTCGATCGGCATCAGACCATCCACCAGGTGCGAAAACGCTGTAAAAAATTGCGTGGTCTTTTTCGTCTCGTACGGCCCCACTTCGACGCCTACGCCGACGAGAACAAGTTTTTTCGTGATGCCGCTCGCGACTTGTCGTTTGTGCGAGACGCCCAATCGACGCTCGATTGCATTGACGACCTGATCGAACATTCGTCCGAATCGAGCGATCGGGATTTACTGGCGGTAGTCCGAGAAAGATTCGCTGAGCGACGACAACAGATCGTGAGCGATCGTGTCGGGGTGGACAAAAAGCTGGACCGTTTTCTCGGCAAGATGCGAAAAGCACGCCAACGGGCTGGCGACTGGAAGGTAACCGATGACGGCTATTCGGCCATTGTAGACGGGTTGGTGCGAACCTATCGCGACGGTCGCAAGGCACGACGGAAAATTGAACGAAACCCGAGCGATCATCAGCTTCATGAGTTGCGGAAACGGGTCAAGTACCATGGCTGCCATGCCGCGTGGTTGCGTCCAATCTGGCCGAGTCTGATGAAAGGATGGCGTCATACCACCGATCAACTGGCCGACGCCTTGGGTGACGATCACGATTTGGCAGTGTTTCATCAGACATTGCTGAGCGACCGAGACCGGTTGATCAGCGATCATGACCGACAGACGCTCGACGGACTGATCGCACGCAGACGAGGCGAATTACTAACCGCTGCTCGTCCGCTGGCCGCGCGGCTCTTTGCGGAAAAGCCGAGAAGACTCGGTGTGCGCTGGGGCGGCTACTGGAAAGTCTGGAAGATGACGTTTGACGATCCACCGATGGTCTCCTGATTCGGCGGGGTCCGTCAGGCCGATATTACGCTGTAGTCGGCCAATCTTTGCGCCACGCCGGGATCGTCCGGGGCGTTTCCATCGGCCCGCCAGGAGGCCGTCAGGCCTACTGGCGGAGGCCCGAGCGATTTAACCGATTCTTCACATCTCCCATGCCGATTCATCACATTCGCCTGCTTAGAATCCGCGACGTCTGAAACGGCAGTCGAGTCTCACCGTCGATCGACTGGCTTCGCAAGTGCCGGAAGCATTCGCGAAGCGATTGTTGGACCGTTCCCGTTCGGGTCTGTGTCGATCAAACTTCAAGGCGTTACGGCAGAATGAAACTTTTCTTTTGTGCGATCTGCTCGTTCATGGTGCTGAGTATCGGCTGTGGCGAGCCGGGCATGCCAGATTATGAAGTTTACGATGACTTGCATCCGGTCATGGGTGAACTTCGATTTCAGGGCGAACCGATCCCCGAAGCGTCGATCCGTTTGCATCCGATGCCGTTGGGT
>SKZY01000457.1 GCA_007127095.1 Planctomycetaceae bacterium | reverse complement strand
GCGATTTACCTGCCGATCAACCGGGCGGCGCTGTACGAGATGTTCTCGACGTTCGATTACGTCGAAACGGCCAATCACATCGAGCAGCGGCCGACGACGACGGTGCCCCACCAAGCGCTCTACCTGCTCAACAACCCGATCGTACTGCAGCAAGCCGAGGCGGTCGCCGATGCGGTAATCGATCGATCCGAGTCGGCCGAAGTACGGGTCGAGACTTTGTTTGAGCGGTTGTTCGCCCGCTCGCCACGGCAGGCGGAGATCGAACGGGCATTGCGCTTTGTCGAAGCGGTTGAGCGGGACTTGGAAGACGTCGCGGATCCCGAACAGCGGGGCCGACAGACGTGGGCCACATTGAGCCGTGCGATGATCGCCGCCAACGAGTTTGTTTATATCGATTAACGAGGTGAGGACGTGTCGGTCTCACTCGATCCCAATCAGGACTCCATCATGTTCAGCCGCAGACAACTGCTCCGTTCGACCTCGGTCGGCTTCGGATCGCTCGCCTTGGCCGATCTGCTCGCTCGCACCGCCGCCGCCGGTGAATCGGCCGGTTCGGCTACCGCGGGAGCGACGCGTCAGCCGCATTTCGCGCCGCGGGCCAAGCGGGTGATTTTTTTATTCATGCACGGCGGGCCGTCGGCGGTCGACACGTTTGACTTCAAACCCGAATTGGCTCGCCAAGATGGTAAGCCGCTGCCGTTTGACAAGCCGCGGATCCAATTCGCCCAAACCGGCAACCTGTTGAAGAGCCCGTGGGAATTTCGGCAGCACGGTGAGTCGGGGGCATGGGTCAGCGAGTTGTTTCCGAATGTGGCTCGCTGCGTCGATGACCTGACGTTTTTAAAGTCGATTCATGGGTCGAACGAGGCTCACGGCGGAGCGTTGTTGAAAGTACACACCGGTTCAGACACCTTTGTGCGGCCGAGCATGGGAGCTTGGATCAGTTACGGATTGGGGACCGAGAACGAGAGTTTGCCGAGTTTCATCACCATCAATCCGACGCTCGGCCACGGCGGGGTACGGAACTTTGGCTCGGCATTTCTGCCGCCGATCCATCAGGCGACACGGATCGGGGCGAGTCGTTCATCGATGAAGGACGCCGCGATCGCCAACTTGACCAACGACCGGGTGCCCGAGCGGTTGCAGCGGCGTCAGTTGGAACTGTTGTCCGATCTCGACCGCCTCAAGCGTCCCGGATCCGACGCCCGGTTGGAATCGGACCTCGACGCCCGAATCGAGTCGTTTGAACTCGCTTTCCGAATGCAATCGGTCGCGCCGGAATTGATGGATATCTCCCAGGAGAGCGAGTCGACGCTGGGGTTGTATGGGATCGACGGCGGCAAAACCGATAACTACGGTCGGCAATGTCTACTGGCGCGGCGGATGTCCGAAGCCGGCGTCCGGTTCGTCCAGGTGTCGCACGCCTATTGGGACCAACACTCGGAGCTCAAGGAAAAGCACCAGGAGTTGGCCGGTGAAGTCGATCTGCCGATCGCCGGTCTGTTGACCGACCTCAAGCAGCGAGGGTTACTGGACGACACGTTGGTGATGTGGGGCGGCGAATTCGGACGGACACCGACGGCGCAGGGGAAAAATGGCCGCGATCACAACCCTCACGCGTTCACGTGGTGGATGGCCGGAGGCGGTGTCAAAGCCGGGTTTAGCTATGGTGAGTCGGACGATTTCGGCTTTTATGCCGCGAATGACAAGGTGCACGTTCACGACCTGCACGCCACCATCCTGCACCTGTTGGGACTCGATCACGAACGGCTGACCTACCCCTACGGCGGTCGCGATTTCCGGCTGACGGACGTCGAAGGGCGTGTGATCGAACAGATCCTCGCCTAAACTCGCTAATTCGGTTTGACCTCGAGCGGCTGTTGTGCCGATAATTCAGATCGTTCCGATTTTTTCTCTCGCCACCGGTCGTATGATCGCTCGCCACCTTCGAGCCGTTCTGTCGCTGTTGCTGGTCGTCGGCCTGATGGTCCCGAGCTTCGCCGCTGGCGGTTTGTCGCTGGGGTGTGATTGTCGATCGAGTTCGGCCAACTGCTGCGCTGGTGAGTCGAGTGACTCGGCATTGTCGGAGGACGGGTGGAAGGAGAACGGTCGATCGCCGGGGTGTTCTCACTGTCGTCAAGCCGATTCGTGTGGTGTCCAATCGGTCGATCAGCCGCGAGGCGGCTGTACGGAATGTCGTTGTGGCTGTGCCCGCACGTCGCAACCGCTGGCGGCCGCTGAGTCGCTCGATTTACGCGATTTCTTCGGTGAAGCGAGCGAATGGGAGCTGACCGCCAACGTCGCTCCACCGCTGTCCGCGTCCCGGTCGCTCGCCGGTCCGACGCGTCCGACCGGCGTTTCTCTGCAATCGCTCTTCTGCGTTTGGTTGCTCTGATCGTTTTGCGAATGCCGCTGTAGCGGCGGTCGTAGCCGCGGTTTCTGTCAGGCTTGATGCGCCGTGATTGGTGATCGAACTTGGCCTGGTTGCTGTGGTGTCGAGCATGACGGCGATCGGTCGATGTTGAAAACCGATTGAGAACCACCACGATTGCAGAAGCAATGAAGCATCAGACTTGGCCGCTGCCTGTCGATAATGAATACGGCGTGAGGAACGTAAACGTCCTGTTCTTGAACCACGTTCACGCTACTCGTTCAACGTCTTGACTTTCGCATAACGATTCTGGATATGCCCGTAATCCTACGGGGCTGGAGACGACTTATGGCTCAACAGACATCCCACACGGCGGTTCACCATCGGCCGCTGGTCGTTGCCCTGACGGGTGTCGTCGTCTTGGCGGGTATCAGCGGGTGCCGTGGCCGGTTGGCATCGCCGCTCGCCCAGCGGTCATCCGGCGAGCATTCACTCGGGACCGAGCGAGTCAGCCTATCGATCGCCTCGGACAGTCCGTCGGCTGATCCTGATCGCTCGTCGGTCGACTTCGATCGCTCGACGTTAGCCCCGGGCGTCGCGATCACCCCGGTCGGCAATACCAATGCGGCGCTGCTGGCGAGTCCGATTGATGCGGTGGACACAGGTCGAGAGGGTACGGTTTCGCCGGCGCAATTTGCCGAGTGGGTCGAGCCCTACGCCGTGCCGGTCACCAGCGCCACGCAAGGGGCGGAAGTCGGGGCTGTCGAGGCGGTAGATAATCTGGAGTCGGCGGTACGGACGGCGTTGGCTGTTCATCCCGAGCTGGCGCGGTTGCGAGCGGTCGCTCGTGAATCGTGGTCGCGGGTACCGCAAGTCACGTCGCTACCCGATCCGACGGCTTTGGGGACGGTTTACGGCGAGCCGATGCGGATGGCCGAGGGAGAGGCTCGCGGCAGGTTCATGATCAGTCAGGCGATCCCGTCGCTGAAACGGCTCGACGCCCAAGGTCAACAAGCGACGTTTGAAGCGTTGATGAACCAACAAGCGGCGTTGGCTGCCGAACAGCGGATCACCGCCGACATCCGCGAAGCGTGGTACCGGCTCTACCTGTTGGGTGAATTACTGCGGATCAACGATTCCAACGAGCGTCTGATCGAATCGCTGTTGACGACCGCGACGGCGCAGGTTGAGGTCGGGCGAGCAACGTCGGGCGATGTGATTTTGGCGACGTTGGAACAGAGCCGGATCGAGGAGGAACGCTTGCGACTGCGGCAGCAGGTGGCATCGCGAACGGCGGTGCTGAACCGTTTGCTCAATCGCCCCGCCGATACCACGGTGACGTTACCCGATTCGCTCGATCAACCTGAGTCGTCCGACACGGTCGATCCGTCCACGTCGCATCGGCAGATCGCCGCAGACCTATCGCTCGATCGATTGCGGGCGATCGCCGGTCAGAATCAACCGGAGATCGCCTTGGCGGAACTGCGTACCCAAGCGACGGCCTGGGGAATTCGGGTCGCCAAACTGCAACGCATTCCCGACCTGATGCTCAGTTACGAGCATATGTTGATGCGGATGAACCCGGGCGCCAGCGGTTCTGATCCGTGGCAATTGGGGGCGGGGATCACCTTGCCGATTTGGAATGCCAAGTACGACGCGATCCGTCGACAAGCCGCGGAACGGCACCTGGCGGCCCACGCCGGGACGGAGGAGGTGATCCGAGCCAACGAAGCTTTGCTGTTGGACTTGATCGAACAGGCGACCGCTGCTGAGCGGACGGCCACGCTGTATCGCGAGACGATCTTGCCGCAGATACGGCAGGTGTTGGACGCCGACCAGCGAGCCTATGGCCAGAGTGCCGTGGAGTTCGAACGCGTGATCGCCAATGCCCGCAACCTGCTGGTGGCGGAATCGGCTTACCACCGCGCGGTGGTCGATCGGGCGATCGCGCTGGCGCGACTCGAACAGGCGATTGGCACTCGCTTGCCGCAGCCAGTGCCGGTGGCCCCTGCGCCGACGTCGACCGCAACACCCGAGGACTCACCGAGTGGTGACCCGTCGTCAACTGATTTACCCGCCCCCGGATCGGCAACCACCGATTGATCATTTACCTAGCCCGTCCGCTACGTCATGTCTGAACCCGAAAACGGCGATTCATCCCGCCCAGCCGAATCCGCGTCGCCAATGTCGGCGAATTCGTCGGCTAACTCGACTTCGGGGCGGCGGCTTTCGGGATCCGAGCACTATCGCCGGCTGGCGATTCAAGCCGTCGTTTGGATCGCTGTCGGCGTGCTGTTGATCGTCATACTCGGCGTCTTTCAGCGCCGCGGTTGGATCGAGGGGCCCGGCGGTTCAGGGGCTGCTGCCGGTGCTGACGCGACGATCCACAGTTGTCCGATGCACCCTCAGATCCGACAACCTGGAGTGGGCATGTGCCCGATTTGTGGGATGCCGTTGGAGCCTGCGACGAGTGGCGGCGGTGGCGATTCGGATGAATACGGTGTCTCGATCGAGCCGGCCGCGCGGCGCTTGGCAAACATTCAAACTGCCCCGGTCGAGCGACGAACGGTCGAAAAGCGACTCGATACGATCGGCAGGCTGATGATCGACGAGAGCCGTCAGCGGACGATCGCTGCCTATGTCTCGGGTCGCATCGAGCGGTTGTACGCCGACTACACCGGGGTCGAAGTCGACCAAGGCGATCATTTGGCCGTGATCTATAGTCCCCAACTCTATTCGGCTCAGGTCGAGTACCTGGAAGGCAAACGGTCGCTTGAAGGGTTGCAGGGAGCGGCATTGGCCACGGTCCGGCAATCACAGGAGCGGTTGGTCAAGGGCGCCCGCCAGCGGCTGGTCGAACTCGGGATGACGGCCGAGCAGCTCGCCGAACTCGACCGGACCGGCGAGGAAAAATCGCGAGTGACGCTCCATTCGCCGATCGCCGGGACGGTCACCGAAAAATTGTTGGTCGAAGGCAAATACGTCGATGTGGGTGAACCGATCTATCAGGTCGCGAACCTCGATACCGTCTGGCTGATGTTGCAGCTCTACCCCGACGATGCCGCCTTGATCCGTTTTGGCCAGCGGGTCGATGTGGAAGTGCAATCACTGCCCGGCCGCGAATTGGAAGGGCGGATCGCCTTCATCGACCCGTTGGTCGATCCACTGACACGGACCGTCGATGTACGGGTTGAATTGTGGAATCGAGACCGAAATTTGCGGCCAGGCGACTACGCCCGGGCGACGATTGCGATCGCCTTGGGCGACCAACAACAGGTCTTCGATGCTGACCTAGCGGGTAAGTGGATCAGCCCGATGCACCCCCAAATCATCCGTGATCAGCCTGGTGAATGTCCGATCTGCGGAATGGATTTGGTTTCGACCGAGCGATACGGATTTGCCACCGAAGCCGTCCCGCAGCCCGAGGTGTTGGTCGTGCCGCGGCGGGCGGTCCTGATGACCGGCAGCACTTCGTTGGTCTATGTCGAGACCGAACAAGGGCGGTTCGAGATTCGCTCGGTCAAGCTCGGACCGCTGCTCCGCGACCAAGCGGTGATCCTCTCGGGTGTCGCTGCCGGCGAACAGGTCGCTACCAGCGGTAATTTCCTGATCGATTCGCAGATGCAACTGGCGGGCAAGCCGTCGTTGATCGATCCCAGCCGAGCGGTCGACAGGAAGCCGGAAGAGGAAGGCCCGATGAAGCTGGCAGACGGCGACGCGCGGCGGGTATCGGGGACGGCCGGCGAGGCGATCGAACGTTTGTATCAAAGCTATACCGTCTTGGTCACCACACTCGCCGATGATCGACTGCCGACGGAGGCCGAGGTCGCCGCCGTCAGCGACGCAGCCGCTGCGGTGCTGGCTGTCGAAGGGCTATCCGAATCACTGCGCGACGCCGCAACCGAAGTTGATGAGCAGGTCGCTCACCTCCACCACCTTTCGCTGACCGAGGCCCGCGACCGATTCCGCGGCATCAGCCGTGCGATCCTCACACTGGCCAGCACAGCGCGGGGCGAGCAAGCCGAGGGCGACCTGATCCATTTCTATTGCGGCATGGTCCCCGGTGGTGGGGCCGATTGGCTGCAGGCCGCCAAGCCGGTAGCCAATCCTTACATGGGCAGCAAAATGCTTCGCTGCGCCACTCACGAGCAATCGCTTTCTTTACCCCCCGATGAGACTGGAGAAGACTGGTGAAGTGTTACCGTTACCAATCGATCGCCCGACGCATGTCGTTCCGTATGCTTCCATCTTGGCTGTTGCCGGGCTTGCTCTTACCCGGCTTGTTCTTGCCGGTCTGGGTAGGTTGTGGGTCGACTACCGACAGCGACCCGACTCCGCCGCCGGTAGCCGAGTCCGATATGCCCGCGACGTCGGAAACGGACGGGATCGAGCTGTTGGTCACCGAGGTTGATCAGCAGGCGGCGCGGGATCAGGGCATTTGTCCGGTCAGCGGCGAACCGCTCGGCTCGATGGGCAAACCGATCAAGCTTGATGTCGAGGGACGGGAGGTGTTCATCTGCTGTGCCGGCTGTGAAGATTCACTCCGCGAGGAGCCGCAGAAGTACTTTGCCAAGCTCGATCAGGCCGATCAAGTCGATCAGCCGGAAGAATGAGCGATTTCGTTTGGCATCGTGCGAGAAAAGCTGTCTGAGCTTTCTTGGTTGATCTTTTAATCGGCTCATTGCTGAGGTTCGGTGACGCTTGATGTTGGCCGCGGTACTCCGCTTCGTCGTTCGCGAACGGTTGGTCGTGTTGTTGCTGGCCGCCGGTTTAATCACCGGCGGCTGGTATTCGTCGCGAGTGATTTCGGTCGACGCCATCCCCAACGTCGGGGAGAACCAAGTGATCGTGTTCGCCGATTGGCCGGGGCGGTCGCCGCGTGACGTCGAAGACCAGATCACCTACCCGTTGTCGGTAGCGCTTTTGGCGGTACCTGGGGCCGAGAGCGTGCGTGGCAAAAGCATGTTCGGGTTCAGTTTTGTGCAGGTGACGTTCGAAGACGACACCGACTTTTATTGGGCCCGGACACGGGTCTTGGAACGGCTCGGCGGCGTCGCATCGATATTGCCCGACGGGGTCACACCGTCGCTCGGCCCCGACGCGACGGCATTGGGCCAAATCCTTTACTACACGCTCCGTCCAGGCGACGAACCGATCGACCTGGAACAATTGCGAACGTTGCAAGATTACGTCGTCAAGTTCGAACTTCAGGCGGTCGATGGGGTCAGCGAAGTCGCCAGCGTGGGTGGGTTCGTTCGTCAATACCAAGTCGAAGTCGATCCCGATCGGCTGCGATTTCACGATATCCCATTGGCCGAATTGATCGCTGCGGTCCGCGATTCGAATATCGATGTCGGGGCCAAGACGGTCGAGAGTGGCGGGATGGAGTTCGTCGTCCGGGGCCGCGGTTTTCTCGGCGGGGTCGATGCCGATGAGACCGTCAGCGACCTCGAAGAGACGGTCGTGACCTCGCGTCAGGGTGTCCCGGTACGGGTCCGTGACTTGGGCAGGGTGCAGACCGGCCCCGAGTTCCGCCGTGGGGCGATCGACCTGAATGGCGCCGAAGCGGTCGGTGGGATCGTCGTGATGCGGTTCGGTGAGAATCCACGACGAGTGATCGACGCCGTCAAACGCAAGATGAGTTCGCTCGAACCGAGTCTCGACGGCGTGAGCTTCGAGATCGTTTATGACCGGACGCTGTTGATCGACGAAACGATCGCCACGTTGACCGAAGCGTTGCAGGCCGAGGTGATCATCACGATGGTCGTCGTGCTGCTGTTCCTACTGCATGTCCGTGGCAGTATCGTCGTCGCGATCACGTTGCCGATGGCCGTGTTGATGACGTTTGTCGCCATGCGGGTGTTCGGTGTCGACGCGAACATCATGTCACTCGCCGGGATCGCGATCTCGATCGGCGAGGTGATCGACTTATCGATCATCGTTTCCGAAAACATCTACCGTCATCTGGCCGACTGGGAATCGGATGGGTCGCCTGGCGGTTCCGCAGGTCGTCAAGCGGTGATCGTCACGGCCACGCACGAGGTCGCTCCGGCGGTGATGACGGCCGTAGCGACGACGATCGTCAGCTTCCTGCCGGTGTTCTTTCTGACCGGTCGTGACTACCGCCTGTTCGCGCCGTTGGCCTATACCAAATCATTCGCGATGGTCGCGGCTTTAATCGTAGCGATCCTGCTGGTCCCGATGCTCGCCCGACTGCTGCTGCGATCGTCGCCGCGGTCGCGAGGCCAAGCGATCATCATCGGCGGCGGGATGGCCGCGATCCTGGCGACTCTGGCCGGAACGGTCTGGTACGACCATTTGCCATCGGTGCTGGCGTTCGGCCGAATTCCGGTGATCGTCGGGGCCGCGATGATCGGCGGGTTCCTCGGCTATCTGCTCGGTCGAGAACGCCTCCGCCCGATCGATGAAAACCCTGTCAGCCGGCTGATTCACCGCATTTACGAACCCGTTCTACGACTGTTCCTGTTGAAAAAGGTGACATTCCTGGCTTTGCCTGCGACTGTCGTGCTGGCGGGGACAGGGGCTTGGATCGGGTTGCCGACGATCCTCCGACCGGTGGAACAGGCGGTGGCTCAACTCGGTACCAACCTGAATCAGGTTCCTGGCTATGTCGCGGGAAAACACATACTACCTGGACTGGAATCGGACGATTGGATCGCCTTGGACGAAGGGACGTGGTTTTATATGCCGGTGCTCTATCCGGCGGCGAGCCTCTCCCAAGCTTTGGAAGTCCTGCAAACCCAAGGGGCTTTGATCAAACAGATCCCCGAGGTCGATAACGTGCTCGGAAAGATCGGCCGTGCCGAATCGGCACTCGACCCGGCGCCGGTGGCGATGATCGAGACCTATGTCATGTTGCGTCCCAAGACGGAATGGCGGCAGGACGTGACCGAGCAATCGATCTGGGAAGAGATCAATCGTGTGGCGACCTTGCCCGGAGTCACCCGTGCGGCGCCGTTGCAGCCGATCCAAGGGCGGGTGGTGATGCTCCAATCGGGGATTCGCGCCGCGATGGCGATCCGGATCTACGGCGACGACCTGCCGCAGTTGGCCGCAGCCTCCTTGGCCGTACGAGACCAATTGCGACGGATGCCGCAGGTCGATGCCGATACGGTCAACCCCGATATCGTGTTGGGAAAACCTTATATCGAGTTCGAAATCGATCGCGAGTCCGCGGCACGGTTCGGCATGTCGGCCGCCGGGGTCAACCAGGTCATCGAGGCGGCATTGGGCGGGATGGAGGTGACTCGGACGGTTCAGGGCCGTGAGCGTTATGCGGTACAGGTCCGTTACCAACGTTCGCTGCGTGACGAAATCGAACTGCTGGAACGACTGCCGGTCGTCGTATCCGGTGGCGAGACGGTGCCGTTATCGCGGCTCGCCAAGATGACGACGACTTGGGGGCCCGGCGAAATCAATAGTGAGAACGCGCGGTTGGTCGCTTATGTGATGTTCGCCCCTTCGGGTTCGCTCGGTTCGTTGGAAACCGCCACGACGGTGGAAGCGTCCTTGCGAGCGGCCCAGCGATTGCCGGCCGACGATGATGAGCGGCTCGACCTGCCCGCCGGCTATTTCGTCGAAGCCGTCGGTTCGTTTCGTGAGCAGGTAGAGAGCAATCAACGGCTGATGGTGATCATCCCAGTGGTGATCCTGATCAATTTCTTCCTGATCTATTTTCAATTCCGCAGCTTAACGATCGCGTTGATCATCTTCGCCGCCATCCCGGTGGCGTTCGGCGGCGGGATGCTGGCCGTCGCGATTGCCGGGGTGAAGATGAACACGGCGATTTGGGTCGGGTTCATCGCCGTATTCGGGCTGGTCGTCGACGACGGTTTGGTGATGGCGACTTATCTCGACCAGATCTTTCGCCGCCGCAAGTTCAGCTCCATCGCGGAGATCCGTGACGCGGTGGTCGACGCCGGGCTGAAACGGATCCGCCCTTGCTTGATGACCTCATTCACGACCTTCGCGGCGTTGACACCAGTCTTATTGACCACCGGCCGCGGCGGCGACGTCGCCAAAGCGATGGCCTTACCCGTATTCGGCGGCACGCTGTTCGTGCTGATCACCCTGTTCGTCGTCCCGGTACTGTTCAGCATGATGATGGAATCGAAGATGCGTCTAGGCATCGAAGACCCCTACTGGGAATCTGAGCAAGCCTAGCGGACCAACGCCACTGCAGAAACATCTGAGCGGCATGGCGCTAGCCACCGGCCTTACAAGCGATTCATCAGTGAGCGGAATGACGCTAGCCACCGGCCTTATAAACACACGACATCCGCTACAAAGGCCGGCGGCTAGCGCCGTGCCGCTCACGGTGGTGAGGATCACTTCGTGACTTCGCGGAGTGTGGTGCGGAGCAGGTCGAGAAGCTTGTCGATGTCGTCGGCGGTGTTGTAGCCGTGGATCGCGATCCGGATCCGGCCGGCGTGGTGCATCACGTGGACGTCTTCGCTGCGTAGCCGTTGTTCGATCGCGGCGGCTTGATCATGACGAAAGGCGACGATCCCGGTGGGCCGCTCCACTCGGTGCGGTGTCATCGGCGAGAGACCTAAATCGGTGATACCGTCGGCGACTTTCGCGACCAGCGGGTCGGCATGCCGGCAGATCGCGTCGATGCCGATGTCGTCGAGGTATCGGAGCGATGCGTTGAGCGCGTAGAGGGCGACGAAATTCGGCATCCCGACCGAAAAACTGGCGGCGCCCGGTTTGGTAATCGCCTGCTCAAAGCGGTCCGCTTCGAAGGCGTTGGCCAGGTGCAACCAACCGCCGGCGCGCGTCGTCAGCCGATCGGCGCGGTCTCGTGGGATCCCTACCACACAGCCGCCGTGAATCCCGAGCGTCCATTTGTGGGTGCTGGAGATCAGGATATCGGCATCGTCGCAATCGAGCGGGATGCGTCCGAGGGCTTGAGTCACGTCGACCGAGATGGCGGCGTTGGGAGCCTGGCGGCGGACGGCGTCGCGAAACGGTTGCCAATCGACCCGGAACCCGTTGAAAAAGCTGACTAACGAGACCTGGACCAAGCGGGTGTTCGGTCCCAGCAACGGCAACAGATCGCCGAGTTCCAA
Source organism: Planctomycetaceae bacterium (assembly GCA_007127095.1). GTDB lineage: Bacteria > Planctomycetota > Planctomycetia > Pirellulales > Pirellulaceae > UBA6163. The sequence goes on along the minus strand of SKZY01000457.1, from coordinate 586 downwards.
TTCGCCCGCCGTGTTCGCTTTCCAAAGCCCGACCTGAGGCGGTCGAACGGCACGCAGCCATGGGGTCGCGCCGGCGGGGAAGTCGAGGTCGGTTACGACGACGCCGTCGTCGGGACCGAGATCGAGGGCCGAGGCGAGCAGGTTGTAGGCTTCGGACGAACACGAACAGAAGGAGACTTCATCGGTCTGCAACCCGACCGTTTTGGCCGAGATTTCACGACACGCCTCGACCTGGGCGAAGTGGCCATCGCGTCCATCCATGCCGCGGAGCTTGTCCTGCCAATACCGCTCGATCGCCTCACCGACCGACTTCGGCGGGATGCTCTCGGCGGCGGTGTTGAGATAAGTCATCCGCCGGAGCGTGGGGAAATCGGCGAAGCGTGATTCGGAGCTGAGCATCGGGTCTCGATCGAGGCGGGAGGATAGGGGAGGTGTGCCGAGTGGCGAATCTCCGTTCACCATCGCTATCGGCGAAGCCGCAGTTTAGCGGGTCGAGAGAGCGAATAGGACCGCCTCGTAGTCGGATCAAGAGAGCGGAAATCAACCGAAGTTCACGCTTCGTCCGCCTCGACCACGCGAAGCTGAG
>SKZY01000083.1 GCA_007127095.1 Planctomycetaceae bacterium | reverse complement strand
GAGTGCGGCTGAGAGGATTTGAACCTCCAAGGGGTTGCCCCCACTAGGCCCTCAACCTAGCGCGTCTGCCAATTTCGCCACAGCCGCTTTCGTTGTGGTTCGGCTAGCATTCCAAATATCGACGCGATCGTCAACGCCCCTTTTCCAACGTCGATTTCGGTTCGCGTCGACCGCCGAGTAGTGCTGGCAACAGCGTCAGGTTGGTGACTGTGCCGGTGACTAAGGCGGCGGCGGTCAATAGGCCGAACGTCGCCGTCGGGATGAACTCGCTGATCGCCAGTACGCTGAAGCCAATCACCAGGGCGAGCGTCGCCATCGACAGCGGTAGGCCGATCTGCTTTTGGGCAAACAACACCGCATGAAAGCGACTTCGACCGCGGGCGATCTTGCGGCGAAAGTTGGCCATGAAGTGGACCGAGCCGTCGATCGATAGCCCGATCGAGACGGCGGCGATCATCGCTGCCCCCATGTTCATCTTGGTGCCGCTGAGCCCGAGCAAGGCGAGCACCGCGAGTACCGGTAATAGGTTGGGGATCAACGCGAGCAGGGCCAACCCGGGTGACCGGGTAGCGGCGGTCAACAATAGCCAGACGAGGGCGGCGGAGACGGCCAGGCAACGCCACTGGTCGCTGATCAATTGCGAAACGACGCGGGCCAGCATCACGTAATAGCCGGTCACTCGGCCCGGCGTTGGGGCGACTGCTCCGTCGGACTCGTCGGCGAAGGTGGCCAACCAGGCTGCCGATGTCGTCTGTTCTGCCACAACCCGTTCGACTTCTTCGATCAATGCTAACTTCACTTCGGCCGGGATGTGTTCGCGGCTGCGGAGCATGATTCGCAGTTTGCGGCGAGGGGGCGGGTCGCCCGGCGGGGCATCGGGGACCAGCAAGGCGTCTGAGAAGGCGGGGATCGCGGCCCGCATCCCTTTCAGCCGTGTCGACGGCGAGGCGATCCGCAGCAGCGGGATCGCGGCGGCGATCCGATCGGCGTCGGCGAGGCTCAGCACCTTGGTTAGCTGTTGACCGGCTACGTCGATGCCGCGGAGTCGTTGTTCGAGTTCGCGGACTTGCGCCATGTAGTCGGAGTTGAGCGTGGTCGGCGCGTCGAGGATCACATCCCACACACCGGCGCCGCTGAGTTCGTTTTCGACCATTTGGTAGGCCTGCACGAGTTCGCTGTCTTGGCGGAAGTTTCTTAAAAAACTCGATTCGATTTCCAATCGTCCGATTCCGACCAGCGTCATCGCGGCGACGGTTGTTGCCGCCAGCAGGGCGAGGACGCGGAATCGGACCAACGCCACGGCGACTCGCAACGAGCGTTTGCGAACCTGGCGTTCCCAGCGGGCCAAGAACCTTGGGTCGATCAATTTGGCGTAGCGATCCCAGCTGGCGAACCGGGATGAGCCGCCGGTGACGATCAATGGCGAGAAGAGCAGGACGGCCGCCCAAACAGCCAGCGAGGCGAGTGCCATCATCCAGCCGAATTCGCGGACCGGGACGATCCCGGAGACGGTCAGCGAGGCGAAGCCGGCAGCGTCGGTGGCGCAGGCCCAGAAGATCGGCGGCAGCACCCAGGCGAACCCACGAATCGCCGCTGACTTGGCTGGATACCCACGGCTACGCAGGGCGCGGTGCGTGACGCCCAGGTGGATCACGGCGGTGACGGCAATGACGGTGACGATCGCGGTCAGGATCGATGAGACCAGCGACAACTCAAAGTCGAGCAAGTAGAGAGTGGCCCGGGTCAGCGTGACGGCCCAGAGGATCACGACGGCTTGCAGGATCACAAACCGCAGCGAGCGGATCAGCAGCAGGACGCAGGGTGATAGCAGGGCGACGGTCAACCAGGCTAATCGCTCGCCGTCGCGTTGAATCAGGTCGAACCCCTGTTCGAGCAGGACCGGTTCGCCGACCAAGACGGCAGCGGTTGTCCCGGCCGGCATCTGCTCGCGCCGGATTGACTCCATCGCGTGTAACACGTCAGCGTAACCACGCTGTTCATCGGTTTCGTCCAGTAGGGTGACGACCGAGGCGATCGAGTCGTCGGCCGAATGCGTGTAGCCGGTGAACAGTCGCTCGAAGGCGACGGCGACGACGTCGCGTTCGCGGAGTAGCGGCGGGACATCGCCTCGCAGTCCAGTCAGGAAGCCGGCTGGGCGGATCAGCTCGAGCACTTCATTGAGTTGGGCGACTGACAGGACGCCGCGGACGCCGGGGATATCTGCCACCAGGGCTGAGACTTCACCGGCTCGGGCGAGCCCTTCCGGCGTCAGCAATTGCGGATCGCGATAGACCAGCATCACGACCGCGTTTCCGCCGAACGAATCGCGTAGTTCCTGGTAGGCGACCAGCGTCGGGTCGTCGGCGGCGAACATCTGGTCGATCGTGCGATCCGTCTCCAGCCTCGCCGCCAAAGGCCAAGCGATGACTAGAATGATCAGCCCGAGCCACGCCAAGCCGCGGCGGTGTTGCAGCATCCATGCGGTGATGTTGACTGACGATCGATGGGGAGACGTGGCGTCTGAGGGGAATTGCATCGATCGGCAGTCGCGGGCGTACTGATTCTAAAGATATGATGCGTGGGATCGCATTTTCGGTCCGACAATCGGGAAACGACTTTTGGTTCGTCTATCGCAGAGACCGCTGTGGATCGTATTGGTCGTCGCAGGTATCGTGCGGGCCGCGACGTTGGGGATCGGCTGGTCGCAGTTTGCTGCCGACCCAGATGCCTATGACGCGATCGCCCGGACACTTGCCCGCAGCGGAACGATCGGTTTGAGCCACGGTCGTGACGAGGTCTCGCCGACAGCCTTCCGACCGCCGCTCTACCCGGCGATCTTAGCGGTCATTCACCGTCGGATCATAGCAAGCGAGGAATCCTTTGCAGACCCTCGGATGGCGGAAGCCGCTGAGGCGACTACTGAGACGGTGCGGCGGTCGGCGATCGCCGGGCTGCACTGGGTGTTGGGAATGCTGACCGTGGCACTGACTTACCTGGTCGCCAAAAAGCTGCTGATGCCGAGCTCCTCGGGTTCGGAGGCGACGGGCGAGTCGCTGCCGAGACCGGGCGGTCACTCGCAGCGGGCGGTCGAGCCGTTGGCCGCGTTAGCTGCTGTAGCGGTGGCCGTCGACCCGGTCCTACTGCAATCTTCGGTGTTGGTGATGACCGAAACGTTGGCGACGGCGCTGGCGATGGCCGGGTTGTTGATTTGGACCAACCTGGTGGTGTCAGCGGTGCCCGGCGCCAGCGATCAGTCTCCCGTCGCTCCGGGGGCATCCGATCGGCGATGTCGATGGGGCCCGAGTGCTCGTTTTTTCCAGAGGAGCGTGTTTCAGGGCCTCGCGCTGGGTGTCGTGTTGGGTTTGGCTTATCTTTGTCGACCGACCTTTATCGTCTGGGCCGCGTTGTTGATCGGATACGGTTGTGGCCACAGCCTGGTCAGGACGCTGCGAAGATTTTCGCTCTGGCGATGTCGGTCGGACCGTCGGATCGGCGCTGGCGATCGATCGCGGAGGACCTTCTCGACTTCAAGGAGCATGACGAGTTTGCTGGCGTTCGGGTGCAGTGGGCTGGTCATCCTCGGATTTGTCGCCGCTTGGACGTTCCGCAACGAGCGTCAGTTGGGGCATCCGATCTGGGCGACGACACACGGCGGATACACCTTGTTGTTGGGCAATAACCGATCGTTTTTCGAATACGTGCGCGACGGCGAGTTCGGCGTAGCCTGGGACCCGAACGAGTTCTTCCGGCGATGGGAGCAGCGGACGCGATCCGATCCGCGATCGCCTCGATTTTGGGCGGAGGAGCGAGTTGCGGCCGATCCGGCGTGGCGATCGGAGCGTCCGGCGGCCGGTGATGAGGTCGCGGAGGATCGGCTGGCCTATGAAACGGCGAAACGGGCGATCGCCGACGATTCGGCCGGGTTTTTTCTGGCTTGTGTTTGGCGTATCGGTCGGCTGTTGGGGCCGATGCCCCAGCGGCAATTGGCTGGCGGTGCCGAGAACCGCAGGAGCGCCGATCGGATCGGCCGGATTCGCGCAGCCGGCTGGGGCGTGGTGTTGGTGACGCTGTTCTATGTCGTGGTCACGGCGTCGGCGGCTTGGGGATGGACGATCGTGGTCCGCCGGCGTTGGCATCCGGGCTGGTTCGGGGCCTTGGCGCTCGTTTTGTCGTTGATCGCGGTTCACACGTTTTATTGGTCCAACATGCGGATGAGGGCTCCGGCGATCCCGGTGCTGGCGATCCTGGCCGTGGTGCCATTAGCCGGGTGGCGACGGTTCGATGAGGTGATCGGCGACGGTTCCCCGGGTTGCGTCGCGGCGACCGATCGGCATTAATCTTTGACTTGAGTGTTTCATGGCGGCTGTTGAAAAGCCGCCTTTTTTCGTACCTGACGTGAACCGTTCATGGCAACCCGACGGCGAGCCCGCGAGATCGTTCTGCAACTCCTTTACGAAGCTGATCTCAATCCACACCGCGATGCGGCATCGGCCCGGGCTTTCATTCGTTCGCGGATGCAGGGTCGCAAGGCGTTGACCGAGTTCGGAGACGGACTGTTGCAGGGGACATTGCAAAATCGCGTCGCGTTGGATTCGCGGATTTCGAAACTGGCGACGCACTGGTCGCTGTCACGGATGGCGGTGACCGACCGCAACGTGTTGCGTTTGGGGGCCTACGAGATCGTTTTTGGCGACACGCCGGGGCGGGTCGCCGTCAATGAGGCGGTCGTGTTGGCCAAACGCTACGGCGATCGCAACAGCCCCCGTTTCGTCAACGGGGTACTCGACCGACTGATGCGTGATCAGGCGGCTGGCTAGCCGAGCGGGATTTCGAGTTGTGACTCGACCGGTTCGACCGTCTGGCGGTGCGATTCGGCCGCTTGGCGGAGCTGTTCGATCACGTCGGGATGGCGGTCGGCGACGTCCCATTTTTCCGACGGGTCGATATCGAGGTGGAACAGCAACGGCGGGTCGTGGGCCACGGGGCGAGTGTTTCCGACGTAGGACCCTTGGGTGATGAAGTGGGCTTTCCAGGGGCCTTGGCGAATCGCCATCAGCTCGGTGCCGCGATAGTAGTACATCTGCTGGCGCGGGCTAGCGGCTTTTCCGGTGAGTGAATCGGTCAGGTCGTAGCCGTCGATGACACGATCGGTGGGCAGTTCGCCGCCAGCGAGTCGGACGCTGGTGGGGAAGATATCGAGCGTACTGCCGAGCCCGGTGTCGATGCGTCCGGCCGGGATCGTGCCTGGCCACCAAGCGATCGTTGGGACCCGCATTCCGCCTTCCCAGGTCATTCCTTTGCCTTCGCGGAGCAGGCCTGCCGACCCGCCGTGGGAATCGAACGACAACCACGGGCCGTTATCGCTGGTGAACCAAACGATCGTCCGTTGTTCGATTTCCAATTCGCGGAGCGTTTCGAGTACTTGACCGACGCTCCAATCGATCTCCTCGATCACGTCGCCGTAAAGACCGCGTTGGCTGCGGTCGGCGAACTCGGGGGAGCGGAACAAGGGGACGTGTGGCAGGCTGTGGGGCAGATAGAGAAAGAACGGTTGGTCCTGCTTTTCGCGGATGAAAGCGAGCGCCTCTTCGGTGTACCGGCGGGTGATGGTGGTCTGGTCAGCAGGCCGTTCGATGATGGCTTCATCTCGCATCAGCGGCACATTCCAGTAGGCGACCTGCGGTTCCCAAAAGGCGCCTTTGCCGGCGGGGGCGTCGTTGACGCGGTCCATGTCGTTGGAATAGGGGATACCGAAATAGCGGTCGAAGCCGTTCTGCGTCGGCAGGAATTGTGGCAGATGGCCGAGGTGCCATTTTCCGACACAGGCGGTCGCATAACCACGCTCGCGGAGCGCCTCGGCGAGTGTGATTTCGGAGGCTGGGATACCGCCGCCGGAGTTGGGAAACAGCACGCGTCGGCGGTCGCTGCACATCCCGCTACGGATCGGCAGGCGGCCGGTCAGCAGTGCGGCTCGGCTGGGGGTGCAGACCGACGACGCCGAGTAAAATTGCGTCAACCGAACGCCTTCGGCCGCCATCGCGTCGAGGTGCGGCGTGCGGATCGTGGGGTGCCCGAAGCAACCGAGGTCGCCGTAGCCGAGGTCATCGGCGAAGATCACGATCACGTTGGGCGGCCGCTCGTCGGCACCTGCCGTATCGTCACCGCGAGCGTCCACCGCGATGTGGCTGGTCAGCAGCAGGCAGACGGTCCCGAGGAAGGGGCGAGAAATCGGGAAATCGGTCATCAGTGGTTACCTCGATGTTGGGGGAAGCCAACATGGTAACCGACCGATCCGCGGTTAGCTCGTCGCTCAAACTTCGAGATTCAATCGCTGATCAGATGTCGTGGTCGAGCGAGCGGGAGAACGCCTCGACGATCTGCCGGTGGGCTTCCTCCGCCCGGTCGGCGGCGATGACGGTGTTCACCTGCAGTTCGCTGGTGTTGATCATTTGGATATTGATGTCGGCGGCGGAGAGGGTTTTGAAGAGAATCTCTGCGACCTGGGTGTGACTCCGCATCCCGATCCCACTGACGGTGATCTTGGCGATCCCGCCGGCGCCTTGAGCGGATCGCATCTGATGTTCACGGCAGATCGCCTGAGCGACTTCGACGCTACGGTCCAAGTCGGCTTCGGCGACGGTAAAGCTGATACTGGTCGACCCGTCTTCGCCGTCGTAGCCTTGGACGATCATATCGACGAAGATCGCTTCGCCACCGATGGTTTCAAAGACATCGGCGGCGACGCCGGGGTGGTCGGGCACGCCGTGCAAGGTGATTCTGGCTTGGGTACCGGAGACCGAAATACCGGTCAGCGTCAATTCTTCGAGGGCATCGTCACGGAGTCGTGAAACGAGTGTTTGGACGTCGGCGGTTTCGGTCCGTTCGTCGCAGATTTGTCCCCAGGTTTTGGCATCGGTAGGGGCTTGGTCGAGCGCGAAGGCTTGGTGGACGGCCCGCAACGCCCGATCGGCCTGGTCGCGGGGCACCAGTGCGGAGATTTTGATTTCGCTGGTCGTGATCATTTGGATATTCACGCCGGCTTCGGCCAGCGCGCGGAACATCCGCGACGCCACGGCGGTTTGCGAAGCCATGCCGAGGCCGACGACCGAGACCTTGGAAACGTTGTCGTCGTGTTTCACACCGGCCGCCCCGAGTGATTCGGCGGGGCGACGGACGGCTTCGAGGACGTTTTCCAGGTCATTCGCGGAAACCGTGAACGAGATATCTGCGAACCCCTGTTTGCCGACATTTTGGACGACCATGTCGACCGCGATGCGGCGGGCGGAGATCGCCGAAAAAACGCTCAGGCTGGTACCGGGGACGTCAGGGACGCCGAGGATCGTCACGCGGGCTTCGTTGCGGGTCAGTGCGGCACCGCTGACGGGGGCGAGTCGCGATTCGGGTTCGGCGACGATCATCGTCCCTTCGATATCCGAGAAACTGCTGCGAACATGGATCGGGACGCTGAACTTTTTGGCGAACTCGATCGACCGGCTGTGCATCACGCCGGCCCCCAAGCTGGCCAATTCGAGCATTTCGTCGTAGCTGATCACGCCGACACGGCGGGCTTCGGGCAGCAGCCTAGGGTCGGTGGTGTAGACGCCATCGACGTCGGTGTAGATTTCGCAAGCGGCGGCCCCGAGGACCGCGGCCAACGCCACGGCGGTGGTGTCGCTGCCGCCACGGCCGAGCGTGGTGATGTTCAGGTCATCGTCGATGCCTTGGAAACCGGCCGCGATCACGATGTTGCCGTCATCGAGCAGGCGCCGGATTCGCTCGGCCGAGATCGATTTGATCCGTGCCTTGGTAAAGGTGTTGTCGGTACGAATCCCGAGTTGTCCGCCTGTCAAGCTGACGGCTTTGGAACCGAGCGCTTCGATCGCCATCGCGACCAGGGCGACACTCACCTGTTCGCCGGTACTGAGCAACATATCCATCTCCCGCGCCGGAGGCCGAGGATTGACCTGGCTGGCCAATTCGACCAATTGGTCGGTGTTGTGCCCCATCGCACTGACCACCATCAGCACCTGGTTCCCGTCGCGTTGGGCCCGGATCGCCTTGCGGGCGGCGGCACGGATCTTTTCGGGGTCGGCAACGCTGGTGCCACCAAACTTTTGGACGATCAGGGACATGGAGAACGGGAGGTGTAAGGGGAGACGGATCGTGTCGGATGCTCGGCGGAGATTGGGCAAGCTGCCTCGCCAGCAGTCGGTTTCGCGGGGGCCAGGTTTCAGCGGCGGATCAAATGGCTGACCAGGTCCCAGCCGTGCGGAATTTTCCAGCCACTTTTGGCGGCCTCGACCTCGTCGTAACGCGATTGGGCGTCGGGGGTGATGTCAGTGCCGGCGAGCACGAAGGGGACATCACCATGGCTGTGTTTCTTGGTCCCGCAGGGGGTCGGGTGGTCGGGTGAGACGAGGATTCGGTAATCGCCGTGGGCCTGCAATTTGTCGACGATCGGACCGACGACCGATTCATCGATCCGTTCCATCGCTTCAATCTTGGCGTCGTGTCGTCCTTCGTGCGACGCTTCGTCAGGGGCTTCGATATGGACGCAGACGAGGTCGTATTCGTCCAATGCCGCGACGGCGGCTCGGCCTTTAGCCTGATAATCGGTGTCGAGGTAACCGGTTGCTCCCGCGACTTCGATTCGCGGCCATTGGCAGAGTGCGGCGATCCCTCGCAACAGGTCGACGGCGGTGATCATCGTCCCGCGAACGCCGTGAAGCGATTCGAAGCTGGGCAATCGCGGGGCATCGCCAAGGCCCCATAGCCAAAGGTTCGTGACCGGTCGCTTGCCGGCCGCGATCCGACGGCGGTTGACCGGATGATCGGCGAACAGTTCGACCGAGCGTTCCATTAGGGAAACCAGCAAATCGCTGCCAGGGCCGCGAGGGTAGTCGTGGTCGACCGGTAGATCGGTCAAATCGTGGGGGGCGGAACTGCGGGTTTGCCGCGAGAACGGTGCCGGGTGGGCCGCTGAGCCGCGAAAGATCAGCAGATTGCGATAGCTGACGCCGGGGATGAAGTGCAGCAGGCCGGGGGCGAGTCCCGCAAGTTGTTCGCTGGATGCCGAATCGATCAGCGAATTTTGTGCCGTTGCGAGCAGCTCGGTCGCCTCCGCGGTCGTAACGTGGTCAGCGGTGAAGTCGACCATCACCTGGTCGACGACCGTGACCAAATTGCAGCGGATCGCCCAATCGCCGGGGGCCAGTTCGATCCCTTGCGCGGCAGCTTCCAAAGGCGCTCGGCCGGTGAAGTAGGTGTCGGGGTTGTAGCCCAGCAGGCAGAGGTTGGCGACTTCCGAACCGGCCGGTAAGTGTCGTGGAGTGTTGTTGCTCAACCCGATTCGGCCGTTGGTGACGAGGCTGTCGAGTCGTGGCAGACGGGCAGCTTGCAGCGGGGTATGGCCACCGAGTGCGTCGATCGGCTCGTCGGCACAACCGTCGGGGATGATGATGGCGTACTTCATGCGTTGTCTTTTCGGCTGCGGATCAGGTCGGCTGCGGATCAGGTCGGCTGTCGAACAGGTTGTTTGGCTGTTCGTCAGTGGTGTGCGATGTGGATGCGATGTCGACGGTGCCCTCGGTTCCCCCTGTCGGCCTGGGAACCGTGGTGGGACACTCGCATCCTGGACGATTCCAAGTGTAAGAGCCGATCGTGATTTCTGGGAGCGGTCAGGAGGCTTTCCGCTTGATCCGAAAAGGGTGTGCAGAGCTGCTGGCAGATTACAAGACAGAAAAAGTACTGGCCACCTGTTTCCTGACTGACCCTTCGGCGAAGATCGGTGCATAGCCGCCGCTGTCTGCTAGCTGCTCTTTGCAAAAAAACTCCGGCTTCAGGTGAACCGTTGGCCGATCGCGACCGTGTCAGGATCGAACTCTTCGAAGACCAGCATCGGTTGTGGGTTGGTGAGGCGACGCTCCCACTGGAAATCGGCCGGCAGGAGGAGTCGGGGCGTCCGCCGCTGGAACTGCAGGCCGATCGGCAACCGGTCCGACTCGTGATCGCCCCATTGGTAGCCCGTCAGGTTCCCCGACGGGCGGTCCGAGTTGAGGCGGTCGACACGGCGGCAGGGCGATTGCAGGTCGCGAACGTCCATTCACGGATCGCGGTCACGATCGCGGGACGCGACGAACCGCTCGGCCCCGGTGAATCGTTTGTCACAGACAGTGCGGTACGGATCGGCTTCCCCGAGCAACGTGAAGTTTGGATCGGCGGGCTCGACAACACGGCCGATTTGAAAGCGACGTCGGGCAGCACTTCGAGCCTGCTCGGGGCGCCGCGTGACGCTCGGTTTCAGACGATCGATCTGACGCTTGACGGGCCCGCGGCAGCGCCGGCGAAGTTGCGTCAATTGATCGATGGTGATCAAGACGACCAACGGGGGCGGGCTGTGGTCGACTTGGTACGCGCCGCGTTGACGGTGGTCCGTTGTGCCGCCGGTTCGGACCTGTTCTTCGAAGCCGCGGTCAAGGCGGCGGCCGAGATGATCGACCTGGACCGTGTTTTGGCGCTGTTGTTGGCAGACGGCGAATGGACGGTCAGGGCGAGCTATCACGGCGAGCCCGGGACACCGCCAGGTGGTGGCGAAGCCGTCTACAGCCGGCACCTGCTCGACTGCGTCTTGGACGCCAAGGGGACGGTGATCTACGACCCGAATGTGTTGAACACGCCGAGCGGATCGTCGTTGGCCACGATCGAACGGGCGGTGGCCGCTCCGATCTTCGACGAAACAGGTACGCGGGTGATCGGTGCGCTCTATGGCGATCGCCGTTGGGGTGGGCCGAGTGCCGCTGAGCCGATCGGTGAACTCGAGGCGGCGCTGTTGGATGTGCTCGCCGGGGCGGTTTCGTCGGGGATCGCCAGACAGCGAGAGGAGCATCGCCGGGTGTCATTGACCCAATTTTTTTCGCCTCGTGTCGCCGAGCGGTTGTCCGAGGATCAGCGTTTGTTGATCGGCCAAGACGCCGAAGTGACAGTTCTATTTTGTGACATCCGCGGCTTCAGCGGGGTGGCCGAACGGGTCGGTCCGGAGCGGACGATCGAGTGGATCAACGACGTTTTGACCGAGTTGAGCGAATGCGTGTTGCGACACGATGGCGTGTTGGTCGATTACGTCGGTGATGAGTTGATGGCGATGTGGGGTGCGCCTGGCGAGCAACCCGACCACGCCGATCGCGCCTGTCGGGCCGCCGCCGAGATGCTGTCGCGGGTACCGGTTTTAAAGCAGCGTTGGCAGGACGTCACACCCGACGGGTTTGGTTGTGGTATCGGGATCAATACCGGCACCGCCCGCGTCGGCAACACCGGTTCTCGGATCAAGTTCAAGTACGGCCCGCTCGGGACGGTCGTCAACGTCGCCAGTCGTGTGCAGGGCGTGACAAAGCAGGCAGGCGTGCCAGCGATCGTCACTCGATCGACCGCGAGGACGCTGCCGCCGGGTTTTGAGGTGCGGCGGATCGCCAAAGTCCAGTTGGTGGGAATTCGCGAGCCGTTCGATCTGTTCGAATTATCGCCGGACCCTGCCGAGAAGTGGCGAGTGATGCGCGACGCCTATGAACATGCCTTGGGAGCATTCGAATCGGGCGACTTGTCCGAGGCGGCAAGTCTGTTGGCGGCGTTAGTGCATGAGCATCCCGACGACTATCCCAGCCTGATCTTGCTGGGCCGTGTCGTCAAAGGATTGACCGATCGCGACTCGGGACGCGATTCGGTGTGGCGTTTGACCAGCAAGTGATTTCTGAACCGTCACGGCTGCGCCGTTGCGTTGGAGTGCGAGGCCACACGGCTGCGCCGTTGCGTTGGAGCACTAGCGATTCTTTTCGCGTTCGGCGATTCGCGCGGGGAACTCGACGACGACCAGTTCTTGGGCCTGCTCGTCCCAGGCGTATTCTTGGTAGTAGGGCAGCATTGGCAATTGAATCCCGTCGGGCTGATCCGGCTTGATGATTTCCGCCATGAAGGTGGCGTGGTCGAGCGGTTGGGGGTCGCGGATGCTTTGTGCGTTGCGAAGTTGGATCGCCTGTTCGACGGCGATGCCACCGAGCTTGGCGACGGAGGAGCGGTAGGCGCCGGCGGATTGGAGCAGCGGATTACCACTGGCATCACCGCCTGTCGCCAGTTGCCCCCCAG
>SKZY01000075.1 GCA_007127095.1 Planctomycetaceae bacterium | reverse complement strand
GTATTGCCCCATATTGAAGCACGTCGTAAATTAGGGGTCACCCGCACACCAAGTGGGGAGAATTAATCGTTCGTCTCTACCATTAAGTGCGGTCCGTGGAGGTGCGCATCATGTACGAATGTCTCGCTCGTTACCTTGGTTCAATGCTTGTGCTCGTCGCCGTCATCGGTTGCGATAGTGGCGCTGCTCGCGACCGTCAAGCGTAGATTGACGCGGCCACGGCCCAAGTACGACGCATAGCGGAGGATTTGGACAGCCGCACAACCGAGACGGGTGTCTACATTCGCGTCAAGGACCATGAAATGACGGAGGTCGATCCCTGGGGCTCACCGATCGACGTTGTCTATTCGCAGGGCGGGGTCGCCGAAACCTTCGTCGTTCGTTCTGCTGGACCAGATCGTGAAGCTCACACCGCCGATGATATTCAAGCGGGCGGAATGGCTGCAAACCTAAAAGGCTTGGGTGAGGGAATTAAAAAGAACGCAGAGGAAACCGCCGCGAATGCTGCCAAGGGCGCCGTGGAAGGAACGGTTTCAGGCGTGAAAGAGTCGGTTAGAGAGGCCTTCTCGCGGAAGAAGAAGTCTGCAGATACCCAAGAGGCAGTACCCGTTTCCGAGCCGGCTAACTCAGCGGAAGCCCAACAAGACGCTGAGTCCTAGTTGCCGAACACAGAGGCCGAACCATGACATCCACGGGAGGACGGCTTGTGGCGTGTCTCACGTGGAAGGTCCACTGTCCGGCTCCCGTGATGTCTGACGTTCGGCCTAACAACATGAACCACGCCAAACCGAAGCTCTCATGCCATCCTGCGAGGCTAGTTCGCCATGACGGTGGAACATCGTCTTTTGGTGGCGAGGCTGCGCACGAGGGCACGCAACCCGCCGATTGGAAACAGCCACTTCATCTCGTTGCAACCCTCGATGCCGCATCAGAGTTCTTCCCGCTTGAAGTCTACCCCCACGCGACTCTGCCGCTTTACTACCCGTTTGCGTCTAGCTCACCGCTGCTGCAGTACCGCGTGAAATCGGATGACGAAATCGAGATCATTCATGTGTCGTGTTTCCAGTTAGATACGCGGCCGATGATTGAGACGACGCTCCTTCCCCCCTTTCAGGCAGACCTGGTTGCGTTTAGCTATGTCGAAGCTCGGGCAATCGCTCTGTCGAGTGCCTTTCCATCCTATGAGCTTCTCCCTGAGGACAAGCGGTACATCGAAGACTCGGAGGCATACACGTCGGTGATGACCGGCGTGAATCTCCGCACCTTCCAGGGAGACATCAGCCACACCTGTCGAAATAGGCATTGTCAGTCTTTTGATCGTACAACGACGCTAAACATTTTCTGCATTGTGCCTTGCTCCCGAGAGCTGGCTCCTGATCCCCACTGGGGAAACTACCCCAAATTCGTCGATTTGATTTTTGGGCTTTGTCCTTTTTGTGGCACATTGGTTAGTCTCAACGTTTCCACTTAGGCAGAACCACGGGGTGTTACGGAGCTGGGCTTGCGGACGTGTTGGCAACCGACAATCAACTTTCCCGGCCCGCAAAACCCTGCCGTTCGCCGCCTAAGAAAATGACGTCAACGATCGAGATGTCGAACAGTGCCGATAACTGCGGCGTCGTTGCTAGTGATCTAATCTTCGCAGACTGTATCGCTGAGGGCGTCTATTTCGAGACGGCACGTCTGATGCGAATCCTGTTCTCACATTGCGACATGTATTGGGCTTCGTTCCTAATGGCACAGCTTGAGAACGTTACCTTCGACCATTGCGACCTCCGAGGATGCGACTTCACGGAAGCCATACTGACGAACTGTCGTTTTCTTCATTGCGATGTCGGAACTGCCTCCGTTGGTGGCGAGACAACGTTTGACGGAGTAGACCTGTCGACCGTAGAATTTCTGGACTGCCGGGGACGCTAAACGTGGACTCGCGATTTCCGTGACATTTGCGGCGAACCAAGGCACGCACTGGAGCGGCGTAGCGACCGGATGGACCAATGCAAAATCTTGGGTCGCCGCCCCGTGATACCCACCGTTCGTCCAGTTACGAAGCTTCCATCGAAACGAGTTACTTGATTGATCCGCAACGTCTATTCTGATGTGCTGTACGTCGGCAACGCGATGGACGCCCGCGATCTAAAATCGATCTACGACAACCAAATTCGCGCTGTCGTCGATCTCGCGATTAACGAACCTCCCGCGCAATTGGGCCGTGAAATCATCTATTGTCGCTTTCCGCTAAACGACGGCGCCGGAAACAACGATGGATTGATTGCGATTGCGGTTCGCACCATCGCAGCCATGATGCAAAATCGAATACGAACTATTGTCGCGTGCAGCGCCGGGATGAGCCGTGCACCGACCATTGCAGCCGCTTCCATCGCCTTGCTGACAGGACTCGATCCGGAAGAATGTCTCGTGGAAGTCATCTCCAATGCTCCCAATGATGTATCGCCATTACTTTGGGCCCACATCAAACGTGTGTACAATACCGGCTGACCAATTCCCAAACCCAGTGTAGACGCACAAGGGTTACAACGGAGCGGGCGAATATGGCGGTTTGGCAATGGTTGCTCGTCCGCACCCGAAAGCTGAACCCAGTCGTTGAACTAAACCGCTGTGCGGTAGGCGGAATGTTTGCGCAGCCGCTTGATTCGTTTTGTGAATTGAGTTTTTTGGTCCGCTGATAGACGCAGCTCCTGCATTGAGAGGATGGAGCGGATTGCCGGACAGGATCGCTCATTACTTCTCCCCTGTCACAAGAGAGCCGTCCGATATCTCCGCTTCGTCAGCAGATGATTCACGTTCTCGAGTTGCTCAGGATGCCGGATCAGGTGACTCTTTGGGGGCCGTCCGCGATGTCCAGCGATGCGCCTCGGGGCACGCCACCAGTACGGCCAGCGATCGCAAAGAAACGAACCGAACTGGCCGATATCTTCGCCCTTCACGGCGAGGCGTTGCTGTTTCCGGCCTGGGCGCTGAGCAAGAAGTTTCGTGGCAAGTTCCTCGCTCGCTTTGATGAGTTGCTTCAGGCTCGCAAGCTTCGTTTACCTCCAGAATACGCATCGCGTCGCGATCTCCAACGAACGGATCATCGCCTGCGAACAAGGATAAGTCACCTTCGCGTATCGCGATCGGACCGACGGGTATCGCAAGAAGACGAAGACAATTCCGGTGAATCAATTCATCGGGCGTTTTTTAACGCATGTGCTGCCTGGACGCTTCATGCGGGTTCGGCACTATGGCTTCCTGTTCGGGCGGTCACCGGAAGCAGAAATTGGCCACGAT
>SKZY01000352.1 GCA_007127095.1 Planctomycetaceae bacterium | reverse complement strand
TCCGATTGATCGGATTCTCCGGGGTGGCACGCCCAGAGCCGCAGGCGATGGGCGTGGGCGGCTTATATCAGGTCCTTCGCGGCGTTCGGACTATGTTTTTTTGGCAGGTTGAGCCGTTTCCTGGCTTTCACGCTGTTGGCCACGCCCTTCGTTCCTCAGGGCGAGCCACCCAACGTTGCTAAGGGCGTGCCACCCAATGTTTCTTAGGGCGAGCCACCCAGTGTCTAGGTGATTTGTGAAGTCTGGGTGGACAGAGCAGTAGGCCAGCTCGATCACTGCTTTCTGGTCGAGACGATTAAAACGATTGAAGTCAATCGTCTCGGGGGGTCGATTGCAAGGAATGCAAGAACAATGTCCCCCGTTGACGGGGCGATCGGGAAACCGGCTGCTCGCCGAGCCAAAAAGCGGCTCCGAACCTGGCCCGACCCCGAGAGCCTGTCGGCGATATTCGCAGCAATACAGGGTTACGGACGTGAAAGTTTTCCTCGATTCCCGCCGCGCTCGCCACGCCGCCACGGTGGCGACCCTCGCGGTGGTCTGTGCGGGCGGCTGTTCGACTCAATCTTTCGGAGTCGCCTCGCTGAATCCGTTTTCCAAGCCGACCGAGGCGGTCGCTGCCGCGGAACCCGCGGCTTCGCCAGCACCCGGTAAGTTGGCTGCCGTCCGTGAGGCCGCGACCGGACAGGTCAATAACCTCAGCATGGCGACGTCGAGCGCTTGGAATAAAACCAAAAACGGCGTTACCGGATTGTTCGGCGGAGCGACAACCGGCGACGAAGTGGCAGACCCGACGGCAGAGAACGATCCGACGCGACTGAGTTCGCCCGCTTCGGTCAGCCCCGAGGTCTTTGTCGCGCAAGGCGCGTTGTGGGAAACGACCGGCGACTTTACCAAAGCGATGGAAAGCTACACCCGGGCTTTGCAGACCGAGCCGAGGAACGCACCAGCCTTGGCCAGTGTGGCGCGGTTGCAGATGCGCCAGGAAGACTATGTGGCCGCCGTCGAATCGTTCGCCAAGGCGATCGAGGTCAACGCCTCCGACGCCGCGCTGCACAACGATTACGGGATGGCCCGCGCCCGCGTCGGTGATATGGCCGGGGCCAGCGAATCGATCAATCAGGCACTCGCCTTGTCGCCGAACACCTCGCGGTTTGCCAACAACCTGGCGAATGTCAAGTTCGATGCCGGCGATGCCGACGCCGCGTTACAGGTACTGATGGATCACAACAAGCCGCCGGTGGCCCACTTCAACATGGCTTACCTGCACTACCGTGGCGGCAACTACGCCGAAGCCAAAAAACAGCTGAACGAAGTGCTGAAGTTCGAACCGATGGCGGGCACCGATTCTTCGATCGCTCAGGCCGTCTCGCGGTCCCGTGAAATGCTCAATCAGATCGACGGCGGTGCGACCCGGATCGCTCAGGTGGGATCATCGGCAATCACGACGACCAACGAGATCATCAACAGCTTCAACGCTCAATACCCGGTTCGGGCGACGACCGATCAAGCGTCACCCGGCGGGCAAACACCGCAGGCCAACCAGGCGGGGGCGTTCGCCCTACCGCCAGGAGTGTTCGACCAGCCGATCGAGTAAGGATCGAGCGGAAAATAAGGTTCTGGAACTTTTTTCCGCTGCTCGCTAACCGATCAAGCGGTCCGGGCGGAGATGCGGGATTCCCGCAACCCGCGGCTCAAGATGTCACGCAGCAGCGGCGAGTAGTCCTCGTAGCGGCTGCGATCGGGGGCGCCGCTGCTGAACTGGTAGATCGCATCTCGCGGTTTGACACCCAAGGCGATCAACGAACTGCTGACCGTGCCGTGCTCGCGGCCGCGAAACACCATGCTCGGGCGACCGTCGCCGGTCGGCGAACGGGCGAACACCTTGCTCGCGACGGCCAAAAACTTGACCGGCGAATCGAGGGTTTGCAGTGTCAGCAGTCGCCGAGCCATCGCCACCCGTTGGTCACGAGGGTCGTTCAGATCGCGGGCACCGACAATGTTCAGCCCTTGCTGCATCTCGACGACGTTGACCTGCTCGTCGGCATGAATCACGAATCCGTCACGTGAATCGGCCAGCACGATGTTACAACCCTCGTAACGGGTTCGCTCCAACTCGGCCAACGCCTTGTCGACCGCTTTGCGGGCGGACGAGCAACGCATCAGATCGAGTGCCAGTAACCCGCGGGAACGCTGGCCGAACAACGGCATCGCGGTCGTCCGGTTGCAAAGCCCGACAAATAAGCCAGACTGATTGACCCCTAGCCACGATCCGCCAGCCCGTTGGTCGATCCCACAGAGGACTCGCGGTTTTCCGCTTTGGATGGACGGGGCTAAACTCGGACGGTCGTAATACTCCTCACGATTCGCAGCCACCAAAATGGGGCTTTCGGGGACGAGTCGGTACTGAACAGCAAGTAAGCACATCTCAGCCGCTTTCTTTTCAAAGATCAGTGATGGGGAGAGGTAGGCCTCAACGGCCGCAAGTCGTGATCCCCGTGTCCCTACGGAAATTACGACGCCCATCAATCTATCCACCGGCATCGATGCGACACACCCCCTCGTGGGTGGTTTTTTCGAAGTTTTGTCCATTAACTGCGTGAACGCCGCAGTTTGACGGTCGTGATGGTCATGTCGGCGTACCCCGCTTGGGCCGTGTTCGCCTTACCACCTTCCGGTGCCGCGGTCGGCTTCGATGATCCGCTGCGCTTCGGGGCTGATACCGAATCGCAAGTCGGGCTGGTTGAGTTCCAAATAGACGACGAATTTGTGGTGGACGGCATCGCTATAAACGACCGGCGCCCGGGTCAGGCGGAGGAAATGGACCGGGATTCCGTTCCAGCGACGCGTGTAGACGCCAGCGTCGAGTGTCGGTTCGGCTTCGAGGCCATAATGTTCCGTCATCGATCGGACCACTCGGCTGACGTCGCCGGTGAAGCCGTGCAGCATGACACGTTGCAGCGTCCCGAAATTGTCGAAGTAGTAGGTGATCGAACCCGCTAAATCGCTCGGACCGATCCCGGTTACCAGCGGTACACGCAGTCCTTCCAGGGCGGTATCGGCCAACACGGTCGTAACCCGCGTGAACCGCTGCGTAACCCATTCGGGCGAGATATCGAACCGTAGCACTTCACGGAGATCGGCGACCGGACCGCCGACCAGTGAATTGCCCCAATCGCCGCTGCCGGATTTTCCGGTTGTCGAAAATCGCTCGATCGAGGGCGAACCGGCGTCGGCGGAATCGCCGGAACCTTCACCGGGATTCCCCGCAGCCCCGCCCGCAGCCCCGCCCGC
>SKZY01000138.1 GCA_007127095.1 Planctomycetaceae bacterium | reverse complement strand
GGCGACGCGGTCCGGTTGGTCGAAGTGACGCCGGAAGATCGCCGTGGCGGGCTGCTGACTCAGGGGTCGGTACTGAAGATCACCGCCAACGGTTCGACGACGTCGCCGGTGATCCGTGGCGTTTGGATTTCCGAGCGGTTGTTGGGTGAGCACATTCCTCCACCACCGACCAACGTTCCGGCGATCGAACCCGATACCCGTGGCGCCACGACGATCCGCGAGCAGTTAGACCTTCACAAAGCCGACGCTTCCTGCGCGGTTTGTCATGTGAAGATCGATCCGCCCGGATTCGCGCTTGAAAATTACGACCCGTCGGGCAAGTGGCGAGAAAAGTACGTCGTCCGCGGCGGTCGGGCACGGCACCGGGTCGATCCGAGTTACGAAATGCCCGGCGGCGAGTCGTTCGCTGACATCGATGGCTTCAAAGCGATCGTGTTGCGGCAGCCCGAGCGGTTGGCCCGCGGGTTGGCCGAAAAGTTGATCACCTACGGGACCGGTGCGACCGTCCGTTTCGCCGATCGAGATGAGGTCGAGGAGATCGTCTCACGCTCTGAGGGTTCCGATTATGGCTTCCGGTCGCTGGTCGAATCGGTCGCCACCAGTCCGCTGTTCCTTTCTAAATAGTATGAGTATCAACGTCATGTCATCGTTTCCGACTCAAGTGAATTATCTCAGTCACCAACTCGAGCGCCGGACCGTGCTGAAGGGAGCCGGCGTCTCGATGGCGTTGCCGTGGCTGTCGGCGATGGCCCGGGCCGGCGCAGCCGATGCGGCGGAGACGCCGCCACAACGCTTCGTGGCGATGACGCTCGGCCTCGGGCTGGTCGCCGACAATCTCAACCCGGAACGAGCCGGTCGCGACTACGAACCGAGCCGCTATCTGAAGAAGGTCGATCACCTCCGCGATCGTTACACGGTCGTGTCGGGCAGCTCGCACCCCGGTGTCACCGGCGGCCACCGCGCCGAAGCGAGCCTATTGACCGCCAATCCGGTCGGCAGTTCGGGCAAGGCCCGCAATACGATTTCGATCGAACAATTGATGGCGAAACACCTCGGCCAAGCGACCCGCTTTCCATCCTTGGTGTTGAGCAGTTCGGGTAGCTTCAGTCCGTCGTACACCGACAGCGGTGCGATGATCCCGGCCGAATCGTCGCCGTCGCGGCTGTTCGCCCAGCTGTTCATCGACGATACGCCCGCCGAGCGTTCCCGCCGTGCGGGGCTCGTCGCCCAAGGCCGGAGCATCATGGACCTGGTTGGTGAGGACGCCAAACGACTGACCGACTCGCTCGGTAAGGGCGACCAGGATCGGCTGGACGCTTATTTCACCAGCGTTCGTGATTTAGAACAGCGGCTGGCGGCTAGCGAAGCTTGGGCGAACCGTCCCAAGCCGCAGGTCGATGCCGAGCAACCGGTCGACATCAACAACCGGAATGACTTCGTTGGACGCCAACGATTGATGTGCGATATGATCCGGTTGGCCCTGCAAACCGACTCGACTCGCTTTGTCAGTTACCATTTGGGCGGCAGTGGCGGCGTCGTCCCGTTGCCGGGTGTTCAGGAGGGCTATCACGCGCTGAGCCACCACGGGCGGGATGACGAGAAGTTGGAACAGTTGGCGATCATCGAAGAGGAAATCGTCGTCGCTTGGGGCGAATTGCTCAGCGACCTTGCCGGAACGGGAGATCGTGACGGTAATCTGCTCGATCACACCTCGGTGTTGTTGACCAGCAACCTCGGTAACGCTTCCAACCACAGCAACCAGAACATGCCGGTATTGCTCGGCGGGGGCGGGTTCCGGCATGGGCAGCACCTGGCGTTCGACCAGAAGCAGAATTACCCGCTGCCGAACCTGTACGTCAGTCTGTTGCAGCGAGTCGGGATGGAAACTGATCGTTTTGCTAGTGGCACGTCGACGATGACCGGGCTCGAATTCGCCTAGTGGTTTGGCCAAGTAGATTTTACCCATCACTTGGGCATTGGCTAGCCATACTTGTTGTGTGGGGTGTTTCTTTTTGTGTTGCGTGTTTTGATTAGGGTGGCACGCCCTGAGGAACGAAGGGCGTGGGCAGCACTGCGAATCTTCGGGTGCTACTGGGTGTGCCAACGAGCTACCGGCGGTCGCGGTCGTCCGACGGCGCGGCCGGATCGGGACCCGAGAACGTGACCAGCGGACCGATCTGGTCGACCGTTTTGGGGCCGATACCCGGCACCCGCTGGAGATCCTCCGCCGATCGGTAGCCGCCGTGGGTAGTGCGGTCGACCACGATCCGTTTGGCCAGTTCGACACCGATGCCGGGCAGGAGCGCCAGTTCGCTAGCCGGCGCGGTGTTGACGTCGGTGACGAACCTCAGCGGTTCAGCGGGCACCGGTGGGGTTCGCCACAGCCGCACCGCTAGCGCGGCGGCGAATAGGTTGATCGCCACGATCACCCAGACGATCGCCTTGACCGCGTCGGATCGTTCGATCAACGGCGGACGTGGGCCGTCGGATGTCGGTGAAATAGTCATACCTGTTACCGGCCTTTTTGATGTCGCATTTTTGGCCGAATTGTGACGGTAGGGATTTTCGGTTCTTCTGAGGGGTTCGCGGCCGAGTTGTTGCGAATTCTGGAGAGCCTCCGCGGCGGTCGATCGGTTATTGATCACATCGCCCGCCGGGCGTGGATGATTTCGGATTCGCTTGGGCGATTGCTCGCACCGGTACCGCCGGGCGCAGCGGATGACGATTATGGTGGCACCCAACGCTGATTTCTATCGAGAACGTCGAGGCCAAGATTTCCGTTTTAAATGCCGCGAAGCGGCCATCGGCAGTAGCCCCGGGTGGAGCGATGACGAGCCCCGCGAGTCGAGCGGAACCCGGGGTTTGCGAGCACAACAGCGCTGGCGACGAGCGATCGATTTACAAACCCAATCAATCCTACCGAGTCGCAATCCAACGGATGTGGGCTGCCAGTCGCGCCAGCTGCGTCGTCGGTCTGCCGGTTGCGACTCGGTTGAATCGAGCGAAGTGGTGAATCGTTTGCTCGTCGCCGATCGTCGTGGTTCTATTACCCCGGGTTACGCATGGCTCGCAAGGCGAGCCGGCGCTCACCCGGGGCTACTGCCTGTCGCCAGCTTCGCGGCTCGGAGAGATGAGGAGTCGGAGTCAGTTTTGGTTGACGCCTGCGTTCTGACCCGTGGCGTTCGATTTTGGTGCCAAGCATCGATCGTTTCCGTTGTGAACGTTCAGACCGAGAAGTTTGATTCCGAATGCCGCGAAGCGGCCATCGGCAGTAGCCCCGGGTGGAGCGATGACGAGCTC
>SKZY01000121.1 GCA_007127095.1 Planctomycetaceae bacterium | reverse complement strand
AGCCCGCCCTGGGCGGCGTCGCTCGAAGCCGTTTCACTCCGCGGACCTCAGTCCGTTGCTTGCCGACTCCGTCGCCCGCACGTATTGCCGCAGAGTTTGCTGCAAGTCCGGATCGACGGCGAGATGGTCGGTCTGGAACCGGGGGCAGCGACCGGGGTTTACGATCGTGTCTTCGATGAACAGGGTGAGGTCCGTTTCCGGCTGACCGGTGAACCGGTGACCGAGTTGCAGCCCCGCGAAGTCGTCGAGCTGAAGATGCCGACGGCGGCTGCCGCCGTATCGCAGCTGCTGCGTGGCGAGATCGATGTTATCGATCGGGTTTTTCCTGGGGATGCGGCGCGACTCCGCCGGTCGCGTGACGTGGCGGTGGAGAATTATCCGCTTCCGACGGTCCACATGCTGATTCCCTGTTCCGATCACCCCTACTTGGCCGAGCGAAATTTTCGTCGCGCGCTGGTCTACGCGACCAACCGCGAGGACATCTTGAATGGCGAATTGCTGGAGAACCAAGAGACGCCTGGCTGCCGAGTGATTTCGGGGCCGTTCCCGGCCGGGATCGAGGCCAACGATCCGCTCGCCTATGCCTACAACGAACAGGTCGTCCCACGCGGCTATCAACCGCAATTGGCCAACCTGCTGTTCGTATTGACGACCAAGCAGATGGAAGCGATGGCGGAGCGGAAGAAAGAGCCGCCGCCGAAGTTCGAACCGCTGCGGCTGGCGACGCCCGATGATGACCTTTCCCGGGTCGCCTGCGAAGCGATCAAGTCGCAGTGGGAGCTGATCGGCTTGCAGGTCGAGATCGTGACGATGGAGCCCGGTCAATCGATGCCAGACGAAGGGACCGCCGATCTCGTCTATGTCGTCGCCGCGGTCTGGGAACCGACGATCGACGCCCGCCGGGTACTCGGTCCCGACGGGCTCGCCCGCAGCAAAGATCAATTGGTCGGCCTTGGTTTAAGGAGTGTTGAGGCGGCGAACAATTGGCGCGACGTCCGCGAACGGCTGAACGAGCTTCACCGCATCGTCAATCATGAACTGCCGATCCTGCCGCTGTGGCAGGTCGTCGATTCGTTCGCTTACCGACGGGCCGTCACCGGAGTCGGCCGTGATATCGTTTCGCTGTACCAAAACGTCGAACGCTGGCGTTTGAGCTTTTGAGGATCCCGATCGAGATGTCGATTACAGCCAGCCGCCGTCGCCACCGCCATCCGCTGGCCCCTTCACGGCCTGGGCCGCGCGGGGTCGTCCTGGCGGTCTGCGGTTTGACGTTGATCGCCTGCCTGAATACGGCGTCGGTCGGGATCGCCGACGTAGCCGCCGACACGGTGAGTGAAGGGGCTGAATCGGCAAGCGAAACGGCCGCCGTGCCGTCGCCATTGCGCACGCCGGTCGGCGATCCCGACAGCGACGAACTGGCCGTCGAAGAGCCGTGGGATTATTCGCCCTACCGCGTTCAAATCTGGCTGTCGAGCGATGACGTGCGGGTCTCAGCAGAGACGATCGACCAACCGCTGAGTGATTACCTCGACCGCGATTTTTCGGCGCTCTGGCGATTGTCGGTCGCTGACGCGCCGACCTCGATCAGGATCGCCGCTGGTCGCGACCTATCCGCGCTGACCTACGACCGCGTCACCGCCGCCGACCCGGTCATCGCGGTCAAACGGAATCACCCCGAAGCGCCCCGGATTCGCTTCGCTTCCGACGTCGGCACCTACGTCAAGGATTGCTTGTCGACCGCCGACCGAATCGACGATGTGATCGCCAGAGGAACGGCCACCGGTAATCCCGATTTGAGCGGCAGCGCCAAGACCTTTCGCCCGCTTGCCGGCGACGCCCTGATGGTCGTCGAGGCTTGGGAGGACGAACAGACCGAAGCATTATTGCTCAATCGTGGCCTGGCAAAGGAGTTGCGGGACCCCGAAGCCAAAATCATCTCGTTGCCGATCGATCGGTTGGTGAGTGATACGATCGAACATCATGATAAATTGTTCGTTGTCCACGTCGAAACCGCTGAGATCCCGTGGACGCTGTCGGTCGTGGAACTCGACTGCTTGATGCGGCACTTTTCGATCGCTCACCGGTTTGAAGTCGCTAGGCCGGAGCGGTTGCCCGAAGCGATCGGACGGGCGGTGACCGCCGTCTTTGCCCCCACCATTCGGATCGAAGATGCCGGCCAAAAGACGGCCGATGGCCTCGTTCGCGCCGCCGGTCTGATCACCGCTGAAACGAGCCCTGCGAAGGTTGAACCGGGCGATTTTTTCGTTCCGATGATCCGTAAGAACGATCGCAATGGCGACCCGATCGGCGTCGGGCCGCTCGATTGGGCGTATCTGCACGTCAAGGAGATTGCTGGCGCCCGGCTGAAACTCGATTATCACGCCGGCAAGGCGGGCGGATTGCAGGGGCGTCGGAACAAGCGGTTGTTCCGCACCGCCACCCGCGTTCGGCCGTTTCTGGACGAGACCACCGTTCGGTTGCACGCCCAACGCGACCCCTCGACGCCGCTGGTCGGCTATGAAATCTACGAACGGCAACTCGATTCGCCTGAGATGACGTTCGTCGGACGAACCGACTGGGACGGTCGGATCCCGATCGAAAAGACCGATACGACGATGCGATTGTTGTACGTGAAAAATGGCGGCGCGGTACTCGCCCGTCTCCCCGTCGTTCCCGGTCAATCCGAGCTTGAGGTCGCCGACCTGGTCGGCGACGACCAACGGTTGCGAGCCGAAGCCTACATCAAAGGGGTTCAGAACTCGATCCTTGACCTTGTCGCAATCCGGCAATTGTTCGCGGCCCGCGTCCGCAACCGAATCGAAAAAGGTGAATTGGACCAAGCCAAGGAATTGCTCGAATCACTCCGCAAAGAACCGAGCTACGAGCAGATCGCCGACGACATGGGGCGAAAGCTGACCCAGGTGAGGGGGCGTAACGCGGCGGAGCAGATGAAGATCGATCAGATGTTTGCTCAAACCCGCGAAATGTTGGTCAAGAACATCAATCCTCAGATCGTCCGTAATGTCGAGGAAGCGGTGATGGCTGCCGAGAAATCGGCTGCGCCGCCACCCGCGGAAGCCGCCGATGCCGCAGCGGACGACGGGAACGGCGAAACGGCTGCTCAGGATCAGGAGTCCGAAACGACCTCGGAGCCACCCGATTCGGTGGTGGCAGAGGATACGGCGAACTGAGCCATCGGCGGAGAATCGGTTGGGAATCGACGGCCGCACTCGGTCGTCTTGGCTGACTCAGCTTACTGGCTCAGGCCGCTCTGGCCGTCGGAGTGGCCAACCGGCAGGGGGT
>SKZY01000159.1 GCA_007127095.1 Planctomycetaceae bacterium | reverse complement strand
TGCGAGCGGCCGAACCGACGCGAGCGAAACTCCTTGGCCATCATCGGATTGACCCAATCGCCGATACTGCGACTGCGGCGATTCGGGTCGACGATGAAGAACGCTCGCCGAGCCGTTCGCGCCCCCAAGCCCCGGTCGTCGGTGATCACACCCTGACTGCGGGCCCGATCGAGCAAGTGATAGCGAAGGCGAGAGACGGTGACCGCCGCGAAACCGATCGAAGAGAGCAGGGCCAGCGTCAGGAATCGTGTCGCCCCACCCGCCGCCGTACCCGCACTGACCGAGCCGATGTCGCCATGCCCGGCGACTTCCATCACCGCCGGGATCGGCGAGAGACCACGGATCCAACTGACCGAAGTACCGATCACGCCTCCCCAATCCTGCAGGAAGAAATAGGGGACCAACGTGATGACCGCCAAGCCCAGGACACAGCCATACGTGACCCGCACCGCCCCATCGGCGGTATTGGCAAGACTGCTGACCAACAGCCCGAGCGACGCGTACTGCACCGCGACCATCACCAACAACCCGTAGATGACAACCAATTGTCGTCCCCACGAAACGCCGCCCATCGCGTAACAAGCCGCCGCGGCGGGCAGCGTGATCACCAACAACAGGCTGGCAAAACCGACGACCCCCAACAGCTTACCGGCGTAGATCGAAGCCGGTCGCAGAGGCGAATTGAGCAACAGCGCCAGTGTCCCTTGCCGACGCTCCATCACGATCGAAGTGGCGGGAAAAATCGGAGCCAACAACGTAACCGCGGCCAACAACCCATAACAGAACAACGCGAACACCTGACCCGAACGTACGCCCGATAGGTCGACGCGACCGTCGGTCGGCCACCGCAGCGCGATCAGAATCGCGAAAGCCAAAGCGACGCCCAATTGCAACGCAAACGCCTTGCGGGTGCGCAAGATCGCGACCAATTCTCGCTGCAAAATCGGTAGCATCGCCAGACTCCTAAGCAAAATGCGGGAAAAAAGTGTCAGACACTTGTCTTCCGCTCGATCCTAAACCGGTGAGGGCCGCTTGCCTCGCCGCGACCCGTCCGGGAACGTGTCGAGACGAGCCGCTGGGCGTTCGAGCCCGCCACTGTACAGCAGACCGCCCAGCGAGGCGACTACTCATGCCCGCCCCCGTTCACGCAGTATCACCACCCACAATCAACCCCCTCCGTCACCACGGATCGACCGCATCACGCTGCCGGTGACCGCCTAGTATTCTCAGGGTGCAGTCGCGCAGTATCTTTGAAGCCCGAGACGCGGACCGTCATTCCACCTCCGCGTCGCTTTCCGGCCAGACCCTTCTTGAAAACATCCGCACCACATGATCGCACCTGTACCCGAATTCACGACCATCCAAACCCACTTTGCGGGCCAAGAGATCGCTCCGTTGGCAGCCCGCTTCGGGACCCCGCTATACCTTTACGACGTCGGTCGCATCGCTCAGCGGATCGAGGATTTGGCGGCCTTCGATGTCGTCCGTTATGCCCAAAAGGCGTGCAGCAACCTAGCGATTCTCGACCGCGTGCGCCGTGCCGGGGCCGTGGTCGATGCCGTCAGCTTCGGAGAGATCCGGCGAGCGTTGGCAGCGGGATTCAGCCCTCGTGGCGACGACGATCGCCCCGCCGGGATCGTCTACACCGCCGACATTTTCGACCGTGAATCGCTCGACCTGGTGGTCGAACACGGTATCCACGTCAATTGCGGTTCGCCCGACATGATCGACCAACTCGGCGAGCGTCGTCCCGGCGCCGAGGTCACGCTGCGGATCAATCCCGGCTTTGGGCACGGGCACAGCCAAAAGACGAACACCGGCGGCGAGCAGAGCAAGCATGGCATCTGGCACGAACAGGTCGATGATTGCCTGCTGCGGGCCGACCGCCATGGCGTCACCGTTACCGGCGTTCACATGCATATCGGGTCGGGGACCGACCTCGAACATCTGTCTCAAGTCTGCCAAGCGATGGAGCGAACGGTAGCGACGATCGGTCGTACGGTGACGACGATCAGCAGCGGCGGTGGCCTACCGGTTCCCTACAAGAGCGACGAGTCGTTCATCGACCTCCAGCGTTATTTCGAACTCTGGGATGCCGCGCGAAACCGGATCAGCGATTCGCTCGGCCACCGGGTGACTTTGGAGATCGAGCCGGGACGCTACTTGGTCGCCGAGGCGGGTTGCTTGGTGGCCGAAGTCCGCGCCGTCAAGCGGATGGGAGGTAACTTGTTCTACCTGCTCGACGCCGGCTTCAACGACTTGGCCCGGCCGGCAATGTACGGTTCCCACCACCCGATCGCGCTGAGTCCGCGTGATGGGTCGGACCACGACAGACCCGAGGTCGACGCGATCGTCGGCGGTCCGCTCTGCGAATCGGGCGATATCTTCACGCAGCAGGAAGGCGGGTTCGTCTGCAGCCGCCCACTGCCGATCGCCCAGGTCGGCGATTACTTGCTGCTCGGTAACGCTGGTGCCTACGGTTTCGCGATGAGCAGCAACTACAACAGCAAGACGCGGGCCGCCGAAGTGATGATCGAGGACGGGCAGGTCAAGCTGATCCGCAGTCGAGAAACGTTTGACGACCTGGTCCGTGGTGAGCTGATCCCGGAATAGGCATCACTTTTCCCTTCAAGCTCGGCCTACAGACGGCCGAGCAATGCCGCAACACGGGTTTCGTAGATCGCTTGCCACTCGGGGGCCAGCAAGCAATCGCTGTCCTCTTGGGCATAGCCGATGTTCTCGAGCTGTTCGGCCGTCGGGCAGTAATAGATGTATCCGTTGGTGTAACCGGCGACGAAGGTCGGCTGGTGAGGCGAACTCGCTTTCAACCGCAAACCGATCTCCACCGTCAATTCGCCGGGAAAGCTGGTCAGCACGAAATCGCCGATGCGGACCGCCAGCAGTTCGACGTCGATTGTCCGTTTGCCAGACGCGACCAAGCTGGCGTGATGCTTTCGCAGCAATGCCAGGTTGGTTTGCAACCGCGTCAACTCTTCCATCGTGTGGATGTTTCGCAAATAAGCGTCGAGGTTGCGTCGGTTTTCGGCATCGAGTTGCCGCAGATCCTGATTCTGCTGAGCCTGCTCGTGAAGATAACGGTGTGAGTAGTAGGAGGGAAAATCGTCGGCCAAAGCGTATTTGACGCTCAGCGGCAGGAACGTCTTGAAGCTCAAACTGGTCCCTCGCAGCGTCCCGAGCAGTCGCTGTTGTTCGGCTTCCATGGCGAAGATCTTGGCCGACGAATCGACCCGTGGCAGCGTCAACATTTCTCGCAACACGACCAACCGATCGTCGTCGCGGCAATCGATCTGGCGGACCGCCCGGAG
>SKZY01000089.1 GCA_007127095.1 Planctomycetaceae bacterium | reverse complement strand
GAAAGTAGCGTCGTGCCCAGTCGCCATGCATTCGCTACTTTCGCGGAGCGAAAGGCGACGATCCGTACTCTCGATACAAATATTCGTTCTCTGGCAACTCAGCCTTTGTGCCATTGTCCCGAATGTATTTGCACAGATACTCGTATTGCTCGGGACTGCGAACCAAATGGTCAAAGGGCTCTTGTTGCCAGAACTTACCTTTCCGCCGAACTTACCTTTCCGCCCGAGGGCAAGATTGATTTTCCAAGCCGAGTAATGCGTCCACGAATCGCACTGAGCGCCCATCGTATCCTCGGATGGAAACGCGGCTAGCAGGTGGACGTGATTCGGCATCACGATGAAGTCGCCCAGCCGATAACGCTCGCCATCGAAATGCAGTAGCGTATCGGCCACGATCTTTGCGAGTTCACGTTTGCGCAGAACACACGCACCGTGACAGGTATCCAGAAAGTCTTCACGGCATCGATTGAATGTTTTCTTGAACTGAGCTTTTATGGCAGGCTCAAGCGTCGGAAGAACCTCTGACCAATGCCGATCGACCGGGCAATCATGTCGTCGCATCCAGTCTCGCTTTTCACGTTCCCAGCGATCGAGGACTTCTTGGGGAATCGAATCCGCCGTTCGCAAAGTGATGAAGACAATCGCACCCGCCTGCGACCAATGCGGGCGACAATGTTCGCTGATCGACAAATCCGCCTTCGGATCAAAAAGTTCACCGAGTCTTTTAGGTTCAGTCACTGGCTACTCCACAGTCGCAATAGTCGTCTTTCACTACGTGAAAGTAGCGAACAAAACCTCCGTTTTAGGAAATGAAAAACGCCGGCAATCTTGGACGCCGCACGCACATATTTACATACTATCCGCAAAAAAATGTCGTCGACTTGAATCACCATCTTAGCGCTACTTTCGCGGAGCGAAAGGCGACGATGTTCCGCCATCAGAGTTCACCTCGAAACGCTCGGTGTTGCAGGGAGGCGAGAAGTTGGTCTCGTTTGTCAAGCGATCCCAGCAGGCGGAGCTATCGGCAATCGCAACCCGCCGCTGGGGACTGGTGCGGCGGTTGGGGGCGTTGGGTCAGGTTTATCTGCTGGAGGCGTTCGCGTCTCGGCTGGCGACAGGTCGCGCAGTGGCCGCTGAGCCGGTCCCAATCCCAGAGGTCGGCGGTAATCACGCTCTCGAATCGGCAGGCCAACGCCGCCTCGATCGTCGCTTCGAGTTGACCGGCGGTCGGCGGCGAGAAGAGACCTTCTGCGGCGAGCGATTCCAGCATCCCGTTGCCGCCGCGCGTCGGGATCACGCTGACGTGGCGGGCCCCGAGTTGCTCGGCGAACCGCAGTGAGTCGAGCACTCGGGCGGTCGCCGCCGAGGCCGCGGTGCCCGGTGGTTGCAACATCACGAACAGTCGCAGGTCGACGTCATAACTTCGCAGTCGATCGGCGGCGGCCGAGAAATCGGCCAGCGTCGCTCGCTTGTCGAGCAACCTCAGCGAGGCATCGTCGGCGATTTCCAGCCCCATCGCGACTTCGAGGCGGCCGGTGATCCGGCGGGCAAATTCGGCGACCGAGTCGTTCACCCAACGCGGATGGTTCTCGACGATCACCCGGCAAAACGGCTGCACCGCTGCGGCGATCGCGTCCCAGTCCTGTCGCGGTACGGCCCGGCGGTCGAAGAAATTGCTGGCGTTGTAGAGTTTGATCCAGCGGGGCTGGGGCTGTTGTTGGGGCTGGGGCTGGGCTGGCAGATCGGCCAAAGCGATCGCCAGTTGCCGCGGCAGCGCCCCCGGCGGTGTCGGGCCGTCGAGTGTATTTTGCCAGAGGTCGCACATCGTGCACCGCAGCGGGCACTCGGCCCCGGTCAGGAAGACTGACACGACATCGGCCAGCGGCGGATCGATGGTGTTATCCGCGGCGGCGTCAGCCGCGGTGGAGTCAGCGGCCCGGGCACCCCTCGTCGCCTCCGATTCGCGGATGACGGCCGACGGGCGATACGGATCGACCGGGCGTTTCGGCCCGCGGAGCGATTCGACTCGAGCCCGCGTCGCGGCGGACGAGTCAGGCAGGCTGTTCATCGAACCGGTTCAATTCCATGCTCGCAGGAACTCGGCCCGGTATTCACGTTCGGCGGTGGGGAACAAGCGATCGAAAGCCGGTTCGTCGACGGCTCCGTGTTGAAAGCGGCGTTTTTGGAAAATCGGCATCTCGACGCCGGTGATCTGTTTGACACCGCGGGAGACGACTTCGCCTTTCAGCGCGTAGAGCCGCTGGTGGTCCCACTCGGTCAATTCGATAAACGGGATCGCCTCGGCGACTTCGATCACGCGGGGCAAGGTGAACGGGCTGAACGTCTGGAAGCCACAGGCCTGGGCCGGGGCGAAGGAACGGACCTGGCCACGGCTCTGGCCGCCGCTGTGGACCAGCGAATGTTTGATCGCGTGAACGCCCCAGCCTTCTTGGTAGAGCATCAGGTTGTTCAGCACGCTGCGGATCGTCAGTTCGGGATTTTCCTCGATCGGGTAATCTTTCAGGTTTTCATCACCGCCGTCGCCGTCGACTAAGTATTTCCAATCGGGGTAGCGCTCACGGATCAGCCGGCAAGAGGCCAGCATCATCGTCGCGGCTTGAACGTCGAGCGGCTTGTAGTCTTCGATCACGCGGATGGCTTGTCGCCAATCGAGCCGTTCGGTTTCGCAGTCGAGGACTTCGCCGAGCATTTCCAGGCCGGTTTGCCGCAAAAAATCACGGGCCTGTTCGGCGTCGGCGGACCGCTCACCGGCAGACAGGGTAAACGCTTTGAGGCGTGTCGGGGCCTGGCCGCGGGCGAGCAACAGGTGTTGGAGCACGATCAGGACGGCGCCGCTATCGATGCCGCCGGAGAACATCACGCCGAGCGGTTCGCGGGGATCGATCCGATCGAGCCAACGTGAGCAGGCCTCGGCCATGCGGCCGATGTAGGCGGCACCGATCTGGTCGAGATCGGTCGGCAGTTGATTGCGGGTCGGGGTAAAGAACCGTTGGTAGTCGGGGTTCGGGTCGGGGCAACCGACCAGTTCGATTTTGACCAGGTGGTGGGCGGGGACCATCCGTGTGTAGGACGGATGGAATTGGTCGTCGAGTCCTTCGGCGGCGAGTCGGTCGCGGAGTTGATCGATCCGTTCGGCGACGATCAAGCAGGGACCTTCGGCGCGTTTGGCCAAAAAGTAGCGCATCGGTCGTCCGATCGAGCGGGCCATGTGGACCGAGCGACCGACCTGGGCGAGGATCGCGAAGTGCCCGTCGATGCGGTCGATCGCTGCCGGGTCGCCGCTGGCCACCCGGCGGACCGCCTCATCGTGGTCGAGATTGAGCAGGGTATCGCCGGCGGGATCGAGCAGATTGATCACACGATGGACGTAGGCGGTGTGCGTCAAGGCAGCGACTCGGTTCGCATCAGGGACGGAGTTTCGCGATCAGGCGGATCATCTCGATGGCGGCCGCGGCGGCTTCGTCGCCCTTGTTGCCCAATTCGCCGCCGGTGCGGGCGGCGACCTGTTCGGGCGTGTTGCAGGTCAGCAGACCGAGGCCGACCGGTTTCCCCGCATCGCTCCCGATTCGCATCAATTCGAGGCTGACGGCGCGATTGATATGTTCGTCATGCGTCGTCTCGCCACGGATCACGACTCCGATCGCGATCGCCGCGATCGTTTCGGGTCGCGCGAGGGCGGCGCGGACGGCCAGCGGCAATTCCCAGGCTCCGGGGACACGGACAATCGGCAGTCGGCGGTGGGTGAATCCGTTGCCGACCAGCGTATCGATCGCCGCGGCGACCATCGAATCGCAGGCGGTGGCATGGTACCGCGAGGCGACGATCACCACGTCACCGGCGGGCAGGTCACCTTCGGAGCCGCTCCACAGCGGGCAATCGCCGCCGGCGAGCTGGTCCGACCCGTTGATCGTCACCACCGGTTCTTCTTTTCCGTTGCTGAGTTGTTCTGCCGGTTTCATCGCTGCTCCTTCAAGCTCATCAGGAACTCGGCATTGTTCTGCGTTTTTCGCAGTTGGTTGAGCAGCGATTGCATCGCTTCGACCGGGGCCATTTCTGCCAAGGCGGAGCGGATCAGGCAGGTGCGGCGGTATTCCTCGGGATCCATCAACATCTCTTCGCGGCGGGTTCCGCTGCTGCTGAGGTCGATCGCTGGCCAGACACGGCGATCGACGAGGGCCCGATCGAGCACGATTTCGAGGTTACCGGTCCCTTTGAACTCTTCGAAGATCACGTCGTCGAGACGGCTGCCGGTATCGACCAGGGCCGTCGCGATGATGGTCAGCGACCCGCCTTCTTCGACCTTTCGGGCCGAGCCGAAGAGCGCTTTCGGTTTTTGCAAGGCGCCGGCGTCGAGCCCGCCGGAGAGGAGTTTGCCGGTCGTTTCGCCTTCGCTGTTGTGGGCCCGGGCGAGGCGGGTGATCGAATCGAGGAAAATCACCGCATCGACGCCGGCCTCGACCATCCGTTTGGCCTTCTCGATCACCATCTGAGCGACCTGGATGTGCCGTTGGGCCGGTTCATCGAAGGTGCTGCTGATCACCTCGCACATCGGCCCGCGGACCTCGCGTTCCATATCGGTGACCTCTTCGGGCCGCTCGTCGATCAGCAGCACAAAGACGTAGGCTTCGGGATAATTTTTCAGTACTGCCCGGGCCATCTGCTGCATTAAGACCGTCTTGCCGGCCCGGGGCGGGCTGACGATCAATCCCCGTTGGCCGAAGCCGATCGGGGTCAACAGATCGACCACGCGGGTGCAGGGTTCGTCGGAGCGGTGTTCGAGCACCAGGCGTTTGTTAGGGTGCAGCGGCGTCAGTTCGTCGAACGGCTTGACCCGCGACCGCATCGTCGGCTCTTGGCGGTTGATCGCCTCGACCCGCAGCAGCGCGAAATAGCGTTCGTTCTCTTTCGGCGGCCGGATCTGTCCGGCGACATGACTGCCGGTTTGCAGCCCGAAGCGACGGATCTGGCTGGGCGAAACGTAGATATCGTCGGGGCAAGAGAGGTAGTGATACTCGGCGCTGCGGAGGAAACCGAAGCCGTCGGGGAGGATTTCCAGCGTCCCCTCGCCGTACATCAGCCCGTTGGCTTTCATCCGCGACTTCAGGATACGGAAAATCAGTTCCTGTTTGGTGCTGCCGTCGACATCGGCCATCCCATCGCCGACCGCCAAGGCGACCAACTCGTCGTACGCCATCTGTTGCAAGGTCGCGACGTTCAGGATCGGCTCATCGGGGGCCGGTGTCGGGATCCCGACCCGTTCGCCGGCGCGATTCGCTTCGCTGACGATCTCTTCGGGCAACGACAGTGGGTCGCGTTCGGCGTCGAGTTCGCGGACCCGTTGATCGACTTCGGCGTCGGGATGTCGGGCTGGGCCACCGCCTGTCGAGTTGGATGAAAACCGGCTCGCGAGCGGGCGACGTCCCCGGGTGTCAAATTGACGCTGATCGTCTCGGGGGCGACGCGGATAGTTGGATTGCATGGAAGAGCCTTGGCAAGCGGACGGTTGCCGCGTGACGTCGGATGGCGAAGTAAGCGGGAAAAGGTCGGTTGGCGGGGAGCGGCCGGGGGGCACTGCTCGATTCAATCTGATCAAGACGTCCCGAATCGACTTTGGGTTCGATTCGGGGACGAGAAATCAATCCATTTAGGGAGCATCTATCGGGAACGAGTGGCAATGCGAAGGGCTGGTCCCGATCGCTCTCGGCGTCTGGCCAGCCGTGGTCATCGCCGCTCGCCACCAGGCTCGGACCGACGCCTCGAGATCGTCGAGCGACCGATGATTTTCCAGGCGGCGGGTCGATAAGCGACGTTTGACATCGGGGTTCAATTGTCGATCGACCCGCTGCTGCCACGCCGCTTCGGACCAGCCTCGCCGCAGGGCGGCTTCGAGGATGATTTCGCGCGGCGTGTCGACAAACCAGATCTCATCACACCAAACATCCCAGCCGCTTTCGAATAGTAGCGGGATGTCCAAGACCACTGCCGGGGAATCGTCCTGAATCGCCACAGCGATTCGCTGACGGATCATCCGGCGGGTGAGTGGATGCACGATCGACTCCAAATATCTTAGCGCCATGTGACCGGCAGCGTCATCCCCGAAAACGAGTCGGCCGAGTTGCGGGCGGTCGATTTCCCCATCGGGACCGAGGACGGTTGTTCCGAATCGCCTTACGATCTGCTCGATCGCTGCGGGTGTCGCCAACACTTGGTGGGCGATTTCGTCCGCATTGATCCAAACAGCGCCCAGCCGCTGAAGGATCGCTGAAACCGCCGATTTTCCGCCGGCGGGCAACGCACAGACGCCGACGACGATCATCGCCGGTTTAGCCCGCGTTGCGGCGGTAGAGAAAGGCGTTGCAGTTGGGGCATCGCACCAGCTGATTGAGCATGATCTGGTTGATGAACTGGGTGGTCAGTTTTTGATAGCAACCGCCACAGGTTTCGTTGTCGACCGGCGCCAACGCCTCTTCTCCGCGGGCGCTGACCAAACGATTGTACTCCGCCCGAGCGCCGGCCGGGATCAACGCCTCGGCCTCGGCGCGTTCGGCTTGCACCGTGGCCAGGTCGTGTTTCAGCGAGGTAGATTGCTGTTCGACTTCGGCGATCAACTGCTGCTGTTCACCCAACCGCTGGTCGAGTTCGGTCTGTCGCTGCTGGCGTTCGAGTTCGAGTTGATCGATCCGTTCGAGCAGTTCCAGGATTTCGTCGCTCAAAACACTGTTGGCTTGCTCGTCGGCGGCGATCTGTTCTTTGAAGGAATCGTATTCGCGGTTACTCGCCGCGGCGTTCAATTTTCCCCTCAAGGTCTCGATGCGGTCTTCTCGCTCCGCCAGCTGTTTTTGCCGTTGGTCGGCCAGCAGCGAGGTCCGTTTGATCGTATCGCCCGCGTCGACGACCGCTTGGCGACACTTTTGTACCATCGCCTCGCCGGCGGCGATTTTGCGGGGGCCGCGATCGATTTGCCCCTGGAGGTCGTTGATTTGACGGTGAATCCGGTGCAACCGCTGCAGCAGATCGGCCGAAATTTCGATTGCCGATACGGTCTTGGCCATGGCGCCGATCAGGGTGGGCGGGAAGGAGAGAAGTCGAGAGGGCGACCCGGACACAAGGATCAGCTGCCATCGGGGTCGCGTCAACCCGCCAGCGACCGTGGTTCAGACGACTTCGGCGATAATCCCGTCGGCTCCGCTAGCGGTGGCGCCGCGATCGAAATGGCTGCGGCGGGCGAACCCCAATGCCAGGAAGCCGCCGTTGTCGGTGGTGACGACGCTGGTCAAGCGACCGACGACGCGGCCGTCGGCCGTCAACTCGGTATTCGGCTCGGGCGGCCGTTCGGCGGCGATCCGCCAGAGCACCAGCTTTTTTTGTACCTGACCGCGAGCGTCGAGCCGGGCGACCGTTTCTTGGCCCAGGTAGCAACCCTTGGTGAACGAAATCGCGGCGGCATCGCGGGAGAGTTCTTGCGGCAGATGACGGTCATCGAGATCGACTCCGTACCAGGGGAAGCGGTTGGCCACCCGCAGTCGATGGAAGTGGGTCTCATCGAGCCGCGGTGTGCTGGCCAGGCGGTCGTCGGCCAGCCAGGTGCTCATCGCCGTCGGCGGACCGGCCACCAACCAGAGTTCCTCGTCGGCGTCCGGACCCGCTTGTGAGGACGTTTGTTCAGCGGTCCACGGTGGCTGATCGGCGGCCCAAGGGACACGATAGGCGGCCAAATCGTCGTCCAGCGGCGACCAGGCCAGTGTCGTCGGCGAGCGTGGTTCGGCGGGGAAAAATTGCGGATGGGTTTGCCGCAAGGTAGCCGTGTCGACCAGCACGCCCGAAGTTTCTCCGCTCCGATCGACCGGGGCCGCGTCCTCGCGAATGGTATAGCGGTCGACATGGGCAGCGACTGCGGCGGCTTGGCCGTCGGCGCCGATCAGCCGCAATCCATTCGGCAACGCATAGAGGCAGCCATGCCCAAGTGTCTTGCCCCGGACATCGGTAAAAAACGCCTCGTACCCGTCGCCGGCCAGCAGTTGCAAAACCGGCGCGGTACAGAGGTTGTTCACCACCCGAGCGGCATCGGCTCCGATGATATCGAGCAGGGTCAGGGCTGGCAGTTGAATGATCGGCATAGCGGTGCAATCGGCTCGGCTGGGCAGCCTGAGGCAGGCTGATGAACGGGAGGGTTAGTCGGCCCGATTCTACGGAACCGGCATCGGCGGCGTCAGGCGCCGCTGGCGGCTTCCGAATAAGCCCGATTTTTCCCGAAGAATCGCTGGCAATTCGCCACCCGGTTTGCGACAATGGCAAGAACGGTGGACGGTCCGGTCTGGACTGCTAACACCCGGTTGCAGACAATTACTGTCGAAGAGTCTCCAGTCTGGCTGCATATGTCAGCGACATTGGGTCGACTCTGCATTTACCTATTCTCCCGGAGCGGCGTGACATGGCAATGAGAACTCGGCCCTATTCCTCGAAAGCTGGCGGTTTCACGCTGGTGGAGTTGTTGGTGGTGATCACCATCATCGGCATCTTGATGGGATTATTGTTACCGGCTGTTCAAGCCGCTCGTGAAGCCGCTCGGCGGAATCAGTGCAGCACCCAAATCAACAACCTCGCCAAGGCGACGATCCAGTACGAGATGCAGCGGAAGCAGTATCCGGGTTGGATTCATTCCTACGGCAGTTTCAACGGTCCTGGTGACCCGAGCGATCCCGAATCGGCGATGAAGACATACGCCCCGCACCCGAAGGTCGGCGGCTGGGCGATCGGCTTGTTGCCCTACCTCGATGGTCAGCCGACGTATGAAGTCTGGACCGAGGATCGCTATCCGATCGTGGTGGATGACGGCGGCGGGCCGAACTACACCACCAGTTCGGCACCGAACTTGGCGATCATGCAGTGCCCGAGCAGCCCCAACTTGGAAGGTGACGCGGGACGGAACAGCTATATCTCGAACAACGGCTTCGGCATCACGCTGGCAGACCCGAGTAACCCGACACCGTGGGTGGCGTCGATGAAGAAGGCGAACGGCGTCTTCAACAGCAAGCTCGATCTGGGAGCCGGCACGACCGGCCCGGCGGTGCGGACCGACGATCTGAAGGACGGACCGGGCAATACGGTGCTGTTTTCGGAAAACCTGCAAGCGTCACCTTGGCACTTTGTCGCGATGAGCGGGATTCCCGGGGACCCTTCGGCGTCGATCGCCTCTCTCGGCAACCTGGGAAATGCCGCTAACCTTTCCCGCTACACGCAGGGTTTTGTCTGGTTGGCAGCCGACCCGGATCAGTTCAATGGCGCCTCATTGCCAAATCCTGCGTTTATGATCAACGGCGCGCCTGCCGGCGAGGACAAGTATCGGGTCGTGATGACGCCGGGCAACGCGCCTACGGTAGCCCGGCCATCGTCGGCCCACACCGGCGGGGTCAACATGGGGTTTGCTGACGGGTCGAGCCGGTTTGTCAGTCAGGAGATCGATTATCGCGTTTATCAAGCGATCATGACGCCGCGTGGCAAGAGCAGCGACGTGCCGTTCCGCGAATACGTGCTCGACAGCGGCGTGCTGTAAGCGTCAACTACTGAGCATTCGAACGAATCGACGACCGGGATCGCTGACATGGCGGTCTCGGTCGTTTTTCATTACCACCAGGTGATCTTCGTTCGTTCGCTAATTTGTTCGAATCCCGTTTGCACACATGATTTCCGTAGCCATCGCCATCGGTACGCTGTTGTTGGTCTTACCGCTCAGCGGCGTGCTCTGGTTTTGGTTCGTCCGGTCGCAAGACTGATCGGGTTGTCGGAAAGTGCCAGGAAAGCCTTGCCACGACCTGTCGCGGTCGTCATACTCTGACGTCCCGCGTCCCGGTCGTGACGGCCGAGTGATCGCGAAGCTCGTTCAAACACCCATTCCCTCCCAACCTTCCTTCGACGGCATCCATGGCACCACGACCGATGAACAATCGGAGCCGCGCTCGCAAGCGATCGCGAGTCCGTTCACGAACCAAGCGTAAAGACCCGATTTTTGTCGATGGCCATCGCCCGCGTCCGATGTATGTCGATTACAAGGACGTTGAATTGTTGTCCAAATTGGTCAACCGGCACGGCAAGATCGTGGGGCGTCGCAAGAGCGGATGTTCGGCGGTCAGCCAGCACGCGGTAACGGCCGCTGTCAAGCGTGCTCGATTCATGGCGTTGATGCCGTACGTCGGCGAGTGATCTCTGTTCGGGTAGCGTCTTCCGCTGCTTCGCCTGCCGTTTCGACGTGAACGCCGATGACCTACTCTCACCGACGTCGCGTCGAGTTTCGCGATACAGACGCGGCTGGGATTGTGCATTTTTCGGTCTTTTTCCCGATGATGGAAGAAGCTGAGCATGCCGCGTTGAGGTCGGTCGGGTTGAGCGTGATGGAACCGGACGCGAGCGGTGGGCATTGGACATGGCCTCGCGTTGCCGCGACTTGCGACTACATCACAGCGGCTCGTTTCGAGGATCGCTTGCGGATCGAGGTCTCGGT
Organism: Planctomycetaceae bacterium; assembly: GCA_007127095.1. Classification (GTDB taxonomy): domain Bacteria; phylum Planctomycetota; class Planctomycetia; order Pirellulales; family Pirellulaceae; genus UBA6163. Next base: position 22,998 of record SKZY01000089.1, on the reverse strand, counting down.
CGTCAAGATCGGCACGACGAGTGTGACGTATGCGTTCCATTTTTTTCGCGACGATCCGATCGCGGACGCCGCCGCGGATCCGGCGTTGCGGCCGTTGGCCAGCGGAACGTTGACGGCGGTCTGCTGTCACTTTGCTGCCGACCGGTCGCTGCAGAAGCGGCCGATTCCGCCAGACGTTCGGGAGCGATTGTTGCGGCTCGCCGCGCCAGCTTCTCTGGATCGTCCGTAGCGGAAGTCGCCGAGACTTTCGAGCCAGTAGCGGAAGTCGCGAAGACTTTCGGAGCAGTAGCGGAAGTCGCCGAGACTTTCGAGCCAGTAGCGGAAGTCGCGAAGACTTTCGAACCCTCAGTCACCGGTCCGAAACTCTCTGCGAGTTCCGCTACCTTGGCTTGCGGTCCGAAACTCTCTGCGAGTTCCGCTACCTTGACTTGCGGTCCGAAACTCTCTGCGAGTTCCGCTACCTTGACTTGCGGTCCGAAACTCTCTGCGAGTTCCGCTACGCTGGCATGTGGGTGGCAGCGAACCAGAGCGATTGCGGCGACGTAAGCCACGGATCGTCGTGAAGGCTCGCGTCGCGGCGACGTCACGTTATGCTATTGCGTGTAAACAGCACCGTTGCCATCGTCATCATTCATCGCGGAACTCCTGAATGCTCGCTTCTCTTTTGCTTTCCGGACTGGCCAAGCTCGGAATCGATGCCGGCATGCTGCCGGAAATCCTGCCGGGAAACGTTCCTGGAATCGTGTCGGGTGTCTTGTTGGGGCAGACCGGCAGTTGGTTAACGATCTGGTTGACCCCGATTTGGGTGTTGGCGGTGGGGATCTTGGTCGGCGGATTAGCGTTGGCGGCGATTTTGGCGTTGATGTCGGGGTTGTCGTTCACGCCGTTGGGCAAGTTGGCTGATTCGCCGAGTTCGGGTCGGACGGCATCGATCGCGATCGGGATTGTGGTCGCGGCGATCCTCGGGTTTTTGGTCGTCCCGCAGGCGGGTGAGTATCAGCGAATGTTGATCCTGCCGGTGATTGTGCTCGGGATAACGCTCGGCTTTGCGTTCATCTATGGGGTTTGGTATCGCACGCGGTCTGAGTTGTGGGCGATGGCCCGCGAGGGGGTGATGCCTTATTTACTGGGTGTCGCCGGGGTGTTCATGGTGATCGGTTTGGCGGCCACGCCATTGGTCGAAGAACCGCGAGAAATCCTGCAGTCGGTCGGTCAGGTCAACCTGTTTGGTGACGGTACCGAAGTGGTCGTCCGTCAGTTGGAAGCGGCGCCGGCGGAGTTGACCAATCCGGACGAGGCGGAGTTCCAGAAGGTGCCGATGGACTACGTCATGTTCAATGTCTCCGAACTGACGGTGGAGAGTGACAAGACGATTTTGATCGGTGACGGCGAGACTCCGGCCGATTTTTACAACGACCCGGTGCGGATCAACGCCGGCGAGCCGGTCCGTTATGTCCGTGAGGAGCGGGAGGCACCGCCGTTGCCACTCGATCCTGACCGCGTTTACATGCAAAACCGCGAGGTCGACCCGGCGACGGTCAAGATAACCTTTGTGACCCGCCCGGCGGTCCCCGAGGCGGCCTCGATCGTGACCACGGCGATCGGGTTGGTGGTTTTCTTTTTGGCCTATGTGGCGCTGCGTCAAGCGGCGCCGCGGATCACGGCGGTCGCGGTCGCGACGGCGAAGAGCGAGATGGCACAGCCGCTCTATCTGCTGCTGATCCTACTCGGCTCGTTCGGCCTGTTCGTGTTGTGGATCTTGCCGTTCAACACGCTCGGCGATGACATTCGGATGATGAAGGACAGCGGCGTGACGCTGATCATGGTGTTGGGGATGTTGCAGGCGGTCTGGTCGGCGGGTACCAGCGTCAGCGAAGAGATCGAGGGGCGGACTGCCTTGACCGTGCTCAGCAAGCCGATCAGTCGCGGCTCGTTTTTGCTCGGCAAGTATACCGGGATCATGTTGACCGTGCTGGTCCTGTTCGTGGTCCTGAGTGCCCTGCTGATTTTCTTGGTCGGGGTCAAGCCGATTTACGAAGCTCGCGAAAATTCTCAGAACATGCCGGCGTGGCAGTTGGGTCATGAGGAAATCATGACCACGATTCCGGCGTTGTTGCTGTACCTGATGGAAACGATGGCGATCGGCGGGATCGCGGTGGCATTGGCGACGCGATTGCCGCTGTTGGCCAATTTCGTGTTCTGTTTCGTGATTTACGTGATCGGGAATCTGACCGCCCCGCTGGTCCGTTCGACGATGGGTGAGAACGAATTGGTCGGGTTTGTCGGCAAATTGATCGCTGTGGTGATTCCGAACCTCAACACCTTCAACGTCCAGGCGGCGGTCGACGCGGGAAATCCGATCCCGGCGATCTATTTGGCCGGTGCTTTCAATTACCTGATCTGCTTCTGCGTGATGATTTTGATGCTCGCTTTGTTGATGTTTGAGGAACGCGACCTGGCTTAATCGGGATAATCGATTTTATCGTTAAAGTGCTGTTGACTCGATATCGGATCATCGACACACTCGGGTCTTCGCTCGTGGCGCGATCGATCATCGATCCGCTGCAGGGATGCGAGTTCCGATCGAAATTTGCCCGTCACAGATGGTGGGTCGACCGATCGGGCGGCGGGTTACCGTACGTGCGGTGATCGAGCGATGGATACAGGCCCCCAGCGAGGAGTTTGTCGATGTCCCCTTCGCCGGACTTCGACCTTAAAGAGCGGGTGCGGATGGCTGTCGACATTGTCGACGTCATCGGTAGTCAACTTGAACTCCGGCCGCAGGGTCGTGCTTATGTCGCCCGTTGTCCTTGGCACGATGACCGTCGCCCGTCGATGCAGGTCAATCCACAGCGTCAGACCTGGAAGTGTTGGGTTTGCGACATCGGCGGCGATGTTTTCAGCTATGTGATGCGGCGGGATGGCGTCGATTTTGTTGACGCTTTGAAGATCTTGGCCGAGCGCGCGGGGATCGAGTTTCGGCCCGCGGGTGGCAAGAAGATTGTTGCGGGGAGCCCGGAAGATAAAGCGACGCTGCTTTCGGCAATGAAGTTCGCGGCGACCGCCTACTTCGAGTATTTGGAGAGTGATCCGGGGGACGAAGCCCGGCGGGCCCGCGATTATCTCGCCCAGCGGGGTATCGATGACGCCAGCCGTCAACGGTTTCAGATCGGTTATGCCCCGGCGGGGTGGTCTTGGTTGCTCGACGAGGCGCGGCGGGGCGGCCATTCTGGCGAAGTGTTGCAGGCGGCCGGTCTGGCTGCCGCCCGCCAATCCGGCGGTGGTTTTTACGATCTGTTTCGGGGGCGGGTGATGTTCCCGATCTTCGATTTGCAGGATCGTCCGATCTCGCTGGGCGGTCGAATCCTGCCCGGTGGTGACGACGAGCGGCCGGGTGCGAAGTACATCAACGGCCCCGAGACCCGGCTGTTCAGCAAATCACGTCAACTCTACGGGCTCAACTTGGCTCGTACGGCGCTGCAGAAGTCGGGCGAAGTCTTGGTAATGGAAGGCTACACCGATGTGATCGCGGCCCGCCAAGCCGGGATCGAGGCGGTCGTCGCCGTGCTCGGGACGGCGTTGGGTGAGCGGCACGTCGATTTATTGAAGCGGTTTGTCGATCGGGTCGTGTTGGTCTTGGATGGTGATGAGGCCGGACGTCGTCGCGCCGATCAGGTGCTGGAACTGTTTGTCGGTGCGGATCTCGACCTCCGGGTCATCACGTTGCCGGGCGGCAACGACCCGGCGGATTTCATCGCTGCCGAGGGTCGCGACGCCCTGGAGCGACTCGCCGCGGCGGCGCCCGACGCGTTGGACCACAAGCTCGCCACGCTGTTGGATGGTGTCGACCTGTCGCGTGACACTCACCGAGCGACCGCGGCGTTAGAGAAGATGTTGGACGTGCTAGCCAGCGGCGGTAATCCCGCCGAACTGCGGACATCGCAGATGCTGGTCCGGCTGTCGCGAACCTTCACCGTACCGACCGACCAGCTCCGCGACCAATTGACCAAGCGGATCCGTCGCTCGCGATCGGCGGTGTCCGCCCGGCGAGCGATCGCCCGAGATGCCGAGACGCGGCCGGATGAATGGGCCGACCAATCGAGCGCGGCCGGGCCATCGCCGGTCACGCCATGGGAACCGATCGTGGGGATCGATCGTGAATTGTTCGAGATCATGATCGAGTTTCCTGCGGCCGCCGCCGAGGCCATCGAGTCGGTCGATCCGGCTTGGCTGGTATCGGACACGTCGCGGGAGTTGCTCCGCATCTATCAGGATTTGGAGATGGCCGGTCGTGACCTCGACCTGTCGACCGTCCTGCTGGCGGTTGAAGATGAACGGCTGAAAGGATTTTTGGTCGGACTCGACGAATCGATCCGACAGCGTGGCGACTTCATTAGTCAACCGCTGCGTCAACGTTTCGGCGGACTACTCGAGCGATTTTCGCGGCTGCAGAGCAGTGTCGATTCCCGACGCCAATTGACTCAGATCGAAGCCGACCCAGTGAATCTCGATTCGGCGACCGAGTTGCTTGGCAACATCATCGCCGCCCAGCGATTGCAACAAGGCTTGCGACCTCAATAACCGTCCCTTTCCCCCGAACCCGAGCAAAGGAGTGCCCCGGCGAACGACAAGGCGGCCCCGCCCGAGCCGCAATCAGTGCGATGCCCGTTTTGCGGCATCGGAGCAGTGCCCCGACCGGCCCCAGTGTCGGGGCAACCGGTCGACCCAGCTGGCCGGTTACGCCGTTTTCGGAACGTGTATGCTTCCCTGGCAGTCGGTGAAGATCGCCGCGGCCAAGGGAGTTTGATTGATTACCCGCACTCTCAGCCTCACGTGTCACGACCCAGAATCAGGACACGGGGGCAACAAACAGGAAGTTTGCCATGCAAGTTATGGACAAAGAGCTTGATCGCCTCATCGCTCAGGGCAAAGCCGACGGATTTCTCACTTTCGACGCCGTCAACGCCTACCTACCTGATGAAGACGTCAACCCGGAGAAGCTCGATTCGTTGATGCAAGCGATCGAAGCGCGTGGGATCGAGTTGGTCGAGGTTGCCCCGCAGGTTGTCACCGGGCCCGTCTTGTCGGTCGCCACCCGATCGCCGCGAGATCGTACGGCGACATCGGCCCGGTCGCTGCCGGCCACAATCGACACCGAAGATGACACCGACCTGTTGATGCCGGTGGCCGACCTCGGTCGGGCCAGCGAAGATCCGGTCCGGATGTATCTAAGCCAGATGGCCGAGATCCCGTTGTTGACCCGCGAGGAAGAGATTTCGCTCGCCAAGAAGATCGAAATCACTCGACGCCAGTTCCGCCGAGCGTTGTTGGAAAATGATTATGCGTTGCGGGCCACCGTCGACACCTTGAATCAGGTTCATCGTGGCGAGCTGCCGTTCGACCGTACGATCAAGGTCTCGTTGACCGAACGGTTGACCAAAGAGCAGATCAGCAGCCGGATGCCGCACAATCTCGCGTCGCTCGATGTGATGATTGAACAAAACCGTCATGATTTCGAACTGCTGGTCCGCCGCGGCATCTCTCCACGGCTCCACGCCGAAGTCCGCAAGCGATTCTTGCGTCGCCGTCGCAAGGCGTTGCAACTGGTCGAAGAGCTGTCGCTGCGAAGCCGGCGGGTGACGCCGTTACTGGGCCAACTCGAAAAGATCTCGCAGCGGATGAACTTCATCCGCGATCGGTTGGCGATATTGGGCGGCGACCCGGCCAGCCGCGACGAGGCATCGGACCTGCGTCAAGAACTGCGGGAATTGATGCGAGTCACGCAGGAAAGTCCCACCAGTTTGCACAATCGCGTAACGAAAGCTCGGCGCCATTTCGATCTTTACGAATCGGTCAAACGCCAGCTCTGTAGCGGTAACCTTCGCTTGGTCGTGTCGATCGCGAAAAAGTATCGCAACCGAGGCCTCTCTTTTCTCGACCTGATCCAAGAGGGTAACACGGGGCTGATGCGGGCGGTCGACAAGTATGAGTATCGCCGCGGCTTTAAGTTCAGCACTTACGCCACGTGGTGGATCCGCCAAGCGATCACCCGCGCGGTCGCCGACCAGGCGCGGACAATCCGCATCCCGGTCCACATGATCGATGTGCTGAGTAAGCTTCGCCAAGCTCAAAAGAAGCTGACCCAGAATCTACGCCGAGAACCGAGCTGCGAGGAATTGGCGGAGTTCACTCAGATCGCCGTTGAAGAAGTCCGTCGGGTGATCGACATCGGGCACCATCCGATCAGCCTCGATCGCCCGGTCGGTGAGAGTGAGGATAGCAGCTTTGGTGAATTCATCGAGGCGAGTGACAGCGACAACCCGGTCCGTTGTGCCGGCAACGGGATGCTCCGTGATAAGATCGACGAGTTGCTGCAAACGCTGACCTACCGCGAACGCGAGATCATTCGGCTCCGTTACGGCTTGGTCGACGGTTACAGCTACACGCTGGAGGAGGTCGGACGGATTTTCAAAGTCACCCGGGAGCGTGTTCGTCAGATCGAAGCGAAGGCGGTCAGCAAGTTGCAGAGTCCCAGCCGGGTGAAACGGCTCGACGGCTTCCTCAAAGAAGCTGCCTGAGCGGTCTCAATGGCTTTGCGGGTCGCGATCGTGGTGGCGTTGGTCGATATGGACATGCAATCCGGGACGGTTGTCGAACAGCCACAACCATCCCTGATCGCTGACCATCGCGTCATCGAGATAGAGCGACTCGAGTTCGGGCAGGCGGGCCAGCGACCGTAGCCCCTCGTCGTCGACCGCGATCCCGATCAGATGGACGCTGCGGAGCCGCTCGATATCGGCGACCGCAGCGGCGATTTGGCGATCGCCCGAGGGGATGGCTAGCCGCAATTGGTGCAATCGAGGCATCTGGCCGAGTTCGCTGATCGCCGCGGCCGACAGTCGCAATTGATCGCCGGCGAGGTTCAACAGCCACACCGATTGTGAACCGCTGAGTGAACGCAGCGCCGCGTCATCGATCGCGACACCGCGCAGGTGGAGTTGTTCAAGATGCGGCATCGCGGCCAATGCCGCGGCCGCCGATGCGTTCAATTCGCCTCCTTCGACCCGGATCACCCGCAACCGTTCGACGGCGGCAAGCGTCTTGAAGTGCTCCGCCGTCGCGGCGAAATCGTCCAACCGGATCGTGTCGCCGCCATGGTCGACCAGATAGGCCAACGCGGTCGCGAATGCGCTTGCCGGGTCACGGCGTGCTGGGGTCGGATCATCAGCCGGGGAACTCGCTACGGCTGCCGAGTCGCCGGTGCTCGCTGGGGTATCGGAGGTCGCCGGGAGCCGGATCGATTCGTCTCGCCGCAGAATTGAGAACAGCACGCTCACGACCAACACTGCCACGACCGCCGACGAAAGCATCGTGGCGACGCCGACTTTCCCATCCCGCGAGCGGGATGGGTGACCGTTGGACGGCGTCACGTTGGCGGGCAGGTTAGCGGCGGGGCGGGTCATGAAGCCGGCGTAGGATCGCGTCAGCGGTATCCGATCGAGATGTCGAATCGGTTAGCGGGAACTTGCTTCCCGGTAGGTCGGAAAATCAGTGTACCCCGATTCTCCGCTCGGTGAGTACCAGTCTGAAACCTCAGCCGGTTCGGCCAGCGGGTAGCCGTTTCGAATCCGCTCGACCAGGTCGGGATTGCTGATGTAGGGACGACCGATGGCGATCAGATCGGCCTGTCCCGTCGCTACCGCCGCCTCGGCCGACTCGGGCGAATAGCCACAATTGCCGATCAACGGTCCCGAGAAGCGGCCGCGGAAATCGGCCAAGGTCATCGCTTCGCCGAGTTCGTGGAAACCGAATGCCAACCCGTCCATCACGTGGAGATAGCCGAGATCGAGTCGGTTCAACTGTTCGGCGACGTAGGTGAATTGCTGGTAGTAGTCGGGCGACCCCATGTCGTTGAAGGCGCCGTTGGGCGACAGCCGGACGCCGACTCGGTGGGACGGCCAAACCGTACAGACCGCCTCGACGATTTCGCGGAGGAATCGGTAACGGTTTTCGACGCTACCGCCGTAGGCATCGGTTCGCTGGTTGGTCTTCGATTGCAAAAAGGTGTCGATCAGGTAGCCGTTGGCCCCGTGGACCTCGACGCCGTCGAATCCAGCCTGTTTGGCGCGTTCCGCCGCCCGGCGATAATCTTCGACCACCGCGGCGACTTCGGACGTTTCCAAGGCCCGCGGTGTCTCGTAAGGCAGCTTGCCGTCGGGGGTGTGGATCGCGTCGCCTTCGATCTTGATCGCCGATGCGGCGACGGCCGGAGCGCCGCCGTGAAAGGCGCTGTGCGACGCTCGCCCGCAGTGCCAGAGCTGCAAGAAAATTGTACCACCACGCTGATGGACCGTCGTCGTGACCTGTTGCCAGGCTTCGGCCATCTCGTCGGTGTAAATGCCCGGTGATTCGTTCCAGCCATTGGCCTGTGGGGAAATCGTCGTCGCTTCGCTGATGATCAAACCGGCGTCGCTTCGTTGGCCGTAGTACTTGGCCATCAGGGCGTTGGCGAGTCGTTCCCGCCCCGCCCTGCCCCGAGTCATCGGTGCCATCACGACGCGGTTCCGCAGCGATAGATCATGGAGTGAAAAGGGGGTCAGCAGCGTTTGAGTGGACATCGGATTGGGGTGCCTTCAAGGAATGAGAAAAACGATCGCAGCAAAGAAGCAACTAGGAAATCAGAGAAAACAGATGACGGTCCGATTCTCAGGCCAAGTCAAACCAGATCACCTCGGCGTCGTCACCGGCGGTGATCGACAGTTCCGATTCGTCACTGACCGCGGCCCCGTCGCCGGCCATAAGCCTTTGTTCGGCCAGCGATATACGGCCGCGGAGCACCTGCAACCAACCGTGACGGCCGGGGGCCAGTGGTCGAGCGATCGTGGCGCCGGCATCGATGTTCGCCAAGTAGATCTGGGCATCTTGATGAAGCAGCAGGCTTCCCTCGGCGGCGTCGGGCGAAGCGACCAAGCGGAATCGATTGTGCCGCTCGGACTCGGCGAACTGTTTTTGCTCGTAGCTCGGCTCGATCCCACGTCGGTTTGGGAAGAGCCAGATCTGGTAGAGGTGAACCGGTTCGGTCGCTGACGGGTTGAATTCGCTGTGGGTGATCCCGCTGCCGGCGCTCATGCGTTGAAACTCGCCGGGCTTCAGCACTTCGCCGTTACCGAGCGAATCCTGGTGTTGGAGTGCCCCGGAGAGGACATAGGTCACGATCTCCATATCGCGATGAGGGTGCTCACCAAAGCCTTGGCCGGCGGCGATCCGATCCTCATTCATCACCCGAAGTGCCCGAAAGTGCATCTGTTTCGGGTCGTAGTAGGAACCGAAGGAGAAGGTGTGATGGGTATCCAGCCAGCCGTGATTGACGTGTCCTCGCTCGTTAGCCGCTCGAATCTGGATCATTTCGTCCCTTTCGGATATTGCGCGTTACGAAAATAGTTGATACGAAAACTATCTGGTAAAAAAAATGTGGGGATTTAGGTAGTTGTCGGCGTTTGCCGAGCCTTTTCCAGTAATTCGTTTAGTCGAATCAACTCTGCCTCGGACAGGTGTCCGATGGTTTGGCGGTGGAGTGTCATCACCGGTTCGTCCATGGTGGCGAGCAGATCGATCGCTTTGGCGGTCAATTCGACGCGGATCACTCGGCGATCTTCATGACACCGTTTGCGGCTGACCAGTTGCTGAGCTTCGAGTCGGTCGATCAGCCCGGTGATGGCTGGTACGACTTGAACCATCCGGCTGGCGATTTCCAAGCAGGGGAGTGGTCGACCTTCGCCGCGAAGGATTCTCAACACGTTGTATTGCGAACCGGTCAGTCCGAAACTTCGAAACAGCCGTGCGAAGCGAATTTGCAAGCGATCGTTGGTACGGAGGATATTGAGCACCGCCTGCTGTTCGAGCGACTCGAACGGATGGCGTTTCTTCAACTCGTGCTGTAGTTGGCTGTCAGTCATGGCTCTATTTCGTTGATATGAAAATATACTCCATGTCAACTATTTCGGTCAAGGCTAGTCGAAAACATTTTCCCGGGTGAGGACTCCGGTGCCGGCCAGATCGCCGGGTGGTCAGCCCGATCGGGTCGAGCGACCGCCGGGTTTTCGGCGTCCGAAGCAGTCGAGCGGACAGTCGCGACAGAATTCGCTGCCGTCGCCGTTAAAACACTCTGGGGCGCACATCGCATTTTGGCCTAACCAATACACCAAAAACGCGGCCAAAACGGCTGCGGCGAATGCGTAAATGGATAGACACAACATCTTTAACCCGATCCCGAATAGAGTGTCAAACGTCGGCGGGTCGGGTAGACGAAACCGACGGACTCAGCCTTATAGTATAGATTGTGCATCTGCTGCGGCAAGATGAATCCGTCGCTAATGGGGATGCGATGGGAGCGGAAACGAGGGGGTTTGCGGATGAAGCGAGACGCGACCGATGCCGAATGACCCACCGTGGGTGCCCCGGACAGTTCCCTGGATGGTCTACGTCGCCGGTTTGGCTGTGATTGCCGTCGTGGTTCCGGGGCACGTTTGGGCCTACGGGCCGTTGAAACTGGTACAGACGGTGTTGGTTTGCTCGCTCGTTTTCCGCTGGCGGAGGCAGGTCCCAGAACTGAGTCTCCGATTTCACTGGTCGGTCGTGCCGTTATCGGTCGTGTTGGTGGTCACTTGGGTGGTGCTGCATTCGATCACGGCAGTTGGCATTTCGTTCTTTGGCGGCGAGGTTTTGGGCGGTGAGGCGAGCGAACTGGCTGCATCAACCATCTGGGAAAGGCTTGAACAAGACCGGTCGTGGCTGTTCTGGTCGGCTGCGGTGGCGCATCTGCTGGCGATGTGCCTTGCCGTTCCGCTGATCGAGGAGGTCTTTCATCGCTCGTTGCTCCTCCGTGGGCTGCACGATTTCCGTTCGGCGGCTACGGCGGCTTGTCAGTTGGTCGTTGACCTACCGTTGGTCGGAGATCTTGTGGCTCGAACCGGCCCGGGGCGACGCGCCATCGACGCACCTCCGGCGTTGACAGAGCGGTTCGAGCGGACCGAGTTGGGGCAGTTGAGCGGTTTCGGAGTCGCGGCTTCGACAGCCATTTTTATGCTCGCGCACCAGCCGGCCGATTGGCTTGGAGCGATTCTCTGTGGCGTCACGTGGTGTCTGCTGCTCAACCGGACCCGCCGACTCGGGCTCGGGCCGGTGATTTGGTCGCACGCGTTGGTCAACTTAATGCTGTGGGGCTATGTGATGGTGACGGGCGATTGGCGATTCCTCTGATTCGGCGATGGTTCCGATTCTGCTGGTGCGATCGGTTTTGGCGGTCGGGAATGTCGGCTTTGCCGCTTGACGGGTGAGCGGACCGATGCCGGGGCAGCGAATCTGCCGAAGCAGACGTTGGGGAGCCGCATGGAGGCGGTCGACCGGAAGGTTTGGTGAGCGACCGAGGAACGTATTGATGGCTTGCGCAAGGATGCGTTATCGACGATTCGCGATTTTGATCGGGTTCTGCTTGCTGGTCGGGCAATTCGGCTGCTCTTCGATAACGTTTCCGATTCGCGGAGTCCCCGCTCGCCGGCTGCCCGCCGAATCCCGAGGCGAAGCCAAGCGGGACTTTAAACCGCTGGAAGTGACCGCGCTGACGCAACCGGAGCCGGCCGAATATCGGCTCGCCCCGGGCGATGTGTTGTCGATCTATGTTCCGGGGGTTCTGCCATTCCAGAGTCCCTTGTCCGATCCACAGTTGCCGCCGATCCACTATCCGTTGCCGGGCAGCGACCTACAGCCGTCGGTCGGGTTGCCCGTCGTGGTTCAAGAGAGCGGCAAGATCACGCTGCCCTCGCTACCGCCGGTCGATGTGTTGGGGATGACGATCGAGGAGGCGGCCGACGTGATCCGTCGCCACTATTTGGCCAAAGAGGTGCTCGGCGATGCCGACGTCCACCCGGTGGTCAACTTGATCCGCCCACGGACCTATCAGGTGACGGTGATCCGCGAAGACACGGGGCAATCGGGGTTTGGCAATGATCACTCGGCGATGGGGATGACGGTCAACCTGCCCGCCTATCGGAACGATGTGCTCGGGGCTTTGGTAGCCAGTGGCGGATTGCCGGGGTTGGCAGCCAAGAATGAGATCCGGATCTATCGGCGCTCGACACGCCGGCAGGCAGGCAGCGAAGGTTCCCATCAGCGATCGATACCGATCAATCCGCCGCTACCGTTCACGCCGTTGCCTGGCATGACGCCCGATGCGCGAGTATTACCGCCCAAGTCTCCACCGGGGAAATTTCAGGAGGAGACTCTGACGGGCGGCTTTGAAGGATCGACAGGCAGCCCCAAATGGTCACAGATGATCGAGTCCGAACGGTTGCCGGCCTCGAGTCATCGAATGGCCGATATCGATCAGTCGCTGGGCGAAGCCGATCTGGTGATCCCATTGCGGATTCCGATCGGGACGGAGTTGGAATTGCCGCCGGAGGCGATCACGCTCAACAGTGGCGACATCATCTTCGTTGCCAACCGTCAGACCGAAGTTTTTTACACCGCGGGTTTATTACCTGGCGGCGAACATAGATTACCGCGCGATTACGATGTCGACGTCTTCGCCGCGATGGCGATCGCGGGCTATTCCTACGGCAATCCTCAAGGTGCTGGAGGCGGTGGCGGTGGGATGATGCCATCGTCCGGTATCGTGCCGTCCCAGTTATTCGTCTTTCGCCAGCGGCCCGATGGTACGCAGTATGCCATCCGGGTGAACTTGGCGCGGGCGGTTAGCAACGAGAGCGAGCGGTTGTTGATCCAGCCTGGAGATCGGCTGTTGCTGCGATTCTCGCCGCTCGAGGAGTTGTCGAACTTTGGAATTTTCGCATTCTTTGCCTACGGTGTTCGTGAATTCCTTCGCTGATTCCGAGAGCGATTCATGAGCAGCGCGGCGCGGCCGGTTCTCGGCTATGCTGTCGATCTTCAAGTGGGCTCTCCGTAACCTTCTTTTTGAATCAACGACGGCAATGACGCAGGAGACCGCGGATCGACTCAACCTGCTCGACTGGCCCGCCGCGTTCCCGGATTGGCTTGACGGTGAAACGACTCGGCCCGACGGTGACGCGGCGAAACTCACGAGTGGATTTCCTCGGCTCAACGGCCACCACCGAGGCTGGGTCGAGGCGATTTCGGCGGGGCTGAAACACCCCGCTTATTTGTTGCGGTCGTCCCGCGGTGGCGCGGCTGGCTATGATCAAACCAGTGGTGTGCTGCCATTGATGCTGGTCAAAGGGCCGCTGTTCGGCCGTTTTTTGGTCAGCTTGCCCTACCTCAACACCGGCGGTGCTTGGGCGATCGATGCCGCTGCCGCCGCGACGCTGGTCGACGGCGCCTGCGACTTGGCCGACCGACTCGACGTCCGCTATCTCGAACTGCGACACGAGCGGCCCGTGGAAAATCGTCGGCTCAACCACTGCCGGACCGACAAAGTCCATATGCGGTTGTCGCTGCCGGAGAGTGACGAAGAGCTCGAGCGGTTGTGGAAATCGAAGCTGCGAAGTCAGATCAAGAAAGCTGGCGAGTACGGTTCGACGGTTCACTGGGGCAGGCTTGAACTGCTGGACGATTTCTACCGAGTGTTCGCAGAAAACATGCGAGACCTCGGTACGCCGGTCTTCTCGAAACGGTTGTTCGCCGCGATCCTCGACCGCTTCGATGGTGCCGCCGAGCTCTGCGTGCTTCGCCAGGCCGACAAGCCGGTCGCCGCGGCGCTGCTGACTCATCTCGGCGGGGTTACCGAGGTACCGAGCGCCAGCAGCCTCCGCCAGTACAACCGTACCAACGTCAACATGCTGATGTATCGCCGACTGCTCAGCCGGGCGATCGAGCGGCAGAGTCACACCTTTGATTTCGGTCGCAGCAGCGAAGGTAGTGGCACTTACAAGTTCAAGGCGCAGTGGGGAGCAGAGCCGCATCCGGCGGTCTGGCAGTACTACGTCCGCCAGGGAAACGTCGACGCGATGCGGCCTGATTCGCAGGGGAACCAGCGGCTGATCCGGGTTTGGCAACGGCTTCCCGTCTGGCTCACTCGGCTGGTCGGGCCGACGATCGTCCGCGGTATCCCCTAGTGGAGCGTCAACATCAAATGTTCGGATTAAGGGGTCAGGAGTCAATTGCCGGAACGGCCCTTCGGGTGCTTCGCACAATTGACTCCTGACCCCTTAATCGGGAGCCGCCCGTAGTCGTCGACGTCGTCAATCGCGACCGAGCAGGGTTTCGAGTCGATCGAGCGTGTTGACCAACTGGTTCCACTCGGTAACGACTTCGAAGGTCGGCAGCGTCGTCTCGTCGCCACCGCAAAATCCGCGTTCGCTGGTACGGATCGTCCCGCCGAGTACCATCACGCCTTGATTTTTTGAACGCTCGTGTTTTTCTTCCGGTTCGGTCGGAACCGGCTCATCGATCGGCATGATCTGCTGCATCGCCCGATGGACTGCCCAGAGCGCGGCACGGCGGGGCGATTCGGCGGAGACGACGCAGCGGAGGGTGCCGGATTCGACGTAATACTTGCTCATGATCGGGATGCCTTGTTTGGGGGTCGCTTGCTCGCCAAGCACCGCTTGGTCAAGAGAGTTATCGCGAGCCCGGTGACACCTGAGGTCAATCCGGCAAAAAAAAGTGTCGGTTGCCTCAGCTTGGCCACACATCGCCTACCCGACTCGGTTGATCTCCGCGGCGAGCCGTTCGCGGAAAATTTTGCTGTTGTGACGGATGTCGACCGGCAATCGGCCGGGATAGATCCGAACGTCTTCGATCCGCCGAGTCAGCGGATTGCGCACCGCCAATTCCTGCAGCTCTTTGATCAATCGCGAGTTGGCAGCCGGCCCTACTGGACGCTGGTCGGGATGCGGCTCGACGATGATTACCGGCGTTTGTTCACCGGGCCGACCGAGTCCCACCAAGGCGCTGCGATAGACCGCTGGATGGACGTTGAAGACGGCCTCGCAGGGGATCGTGAACCAGGTCTTGCCCGCATTCCGCACGCGGTGTCCTTTGCGGCCACAGAACCAGAACTGGTCGTTGGCATCGAGATATCCGACATCTCCCATCCGATGCCAGATGCGGTCACCATCGACGACCTTGTGAAAGGCATTTTGATCGGTGCGAACCACGTATTGGGAGGTGACGACGGGGCCGGCGACCATCAGTTCACCGATCTTACCGGTCGGCATTTCGACGGTTTGGGCGATCGATGCGAGCGGCCCGTCGTCGATCTGAATCACCTTCCATTCGATCCGATCGAAGCGGGTCCCGACGCAGACGCCGCGTCCTTTGGCGGCGGCCGGCCCGGTTTCGGCGATCACCTGTCGCGACTCGATCGAGGCCACTGGCAACGCTTCGGTGGCGCCGTAGGGCGTCATGATGTCGGCATCGGGGTGGACGAAGCGACGGAGTTTTCGGAGCGTTTCGGCGGGCACCGGGGCGCCGGCCGAGAGCACACGCCGCAGCGTCGGAAAGCCGTTGCCGGTCTGTTCACACCAGGAGACGACTCGATGCCAGAGCGCGGGCGATCCGAATGCCTGGTCGATTTCCCAGTGGTTGATCGCTTCGAACAGCCGCTCGGGGTTAACGTCCGCCGGCCGCGTTGGGTCCATATCGGGGATCACGGTGGTCACCCCCATCACGTTATCGAACAGTCCGAACAGCGGGAAACAGGCCAGGTCTCGGCTGCCGGCGTGGATGTCGTAGCGGTCACGGATCAGATCGACTTGGGCGTTGAAAGTGCCGTGGGTATAGGCGACACCTTTGGGCGGTCCCGTGCTGCCGGTGGTAAAGATGACCGCGGCGTTATCGCTCGCCTTCATCGTCGGCAATTCGTCGGGGGCTGTGACGGCTGGTTCGCTGCTGCCGAGCGCCACGATTTGACCCAGCGTTCGGCCACCCCAAAACCAACGCCGTTGATACCAGCGATCGCCGACCGTTACGTTCCAACGGGCGGTCGGAAAACGGTGTCGCAGCAGCGTCCGGATTGCCTGGGCCTTGGCGATCCCGACAAAACCGTCCGGTTCGGACTCGGCGAGGCAATCGACCAGGTGTTTCCGTCCCATCCCGGGATCGATCAGTACAACCGTCACCCCGGCCTTGAGCAGGGCGAAGGTCAAGCGGATGAATAGCGAGCCGAAGGGGACCAGCATCACCAACCGCATGCCCGGCCGGACTCCCCAGCGGAGTAGGCCACGGGCGATCCGGTCACTCTCGCTATCAAGCTGGGCGAAGGTGGTCAGGCGATACGACCGGGTCCCATCGGCCTGTACGGCCGACTCGGGTTCGGCGATCGCGATCCCGCCTGGGATGCGTTTGGCCCAGATCGACAAACGGGCCGCGATATTGGCCTGGTGATCGGCGGTGGTCACGTACTCGACTCCCGAATCAATTGACGGATCATCATCTCGGCCAGGTCGACATCACAGCAGCCCTGAGCCCCCTTCCAGCCCGGCACCGCATTGACCTCGATTATGACGTGCCCGTAGCGATCGCAATCGATCAGATCGACCGAACCGATTTCCAATCCCATCGTCGCCGCAACCCGGAGTGCGAGCTGGGTCATTTCGGGGGTCGGTTCGATCGCTCGCCCGATGCCGCCGCCGGAGACGTTGGTACGGAAATCACGGTCGTTTGTCCTGCGGATACCGACCACTCGGTCGCCGATCACCAACAGCCGGATATCGCTGCCGCCGGGCGGGACGAACTTTTGAACATAGAGCACGCTGGCGAGTCGTTCCAACGTCGAAAAGGCATGCCAGGCGAGCTGGCGATCGCAGATCCGCATCACGCCGCGGCCCTCGCCGCCGAAAATCGGCTTGACCACAACGTCGCCGCCGAGCGAATCGAAGGCAGTGAGCGCCTCGCCGCGTGACTGGACGACGATCGTTTCGGGGACTCGATAGCCTAGCGACGCGACGATTGACAAAGTGGCGTACTTGTCGATCGCCAATTCGAGCGTCCGCGGCGGGTTGACCAACCGCACACCAGCGGCGAACGCGGCGTGCAGGACCGCCAGTCGGAACGAAACCTGTTCGAGTGATCCGGCCGGCATTGTACGACAGAGGACGGCATCGAAAGCGGTCAACTCGCCCGCGGAACTCGTCGCGATCCGACGTCCGCTGGCATCGATCGTAGCCGCCAACGATTCGTATGCGGCGTAGACCAAGGTCCCACCGAGCTGCGTCGCCGCGGTGCGCAAGCGGTCGGCGTGCCAACCGTCACCCGGTCCTAACGCCAACAACCGCGGTCCCGACGTCGACAACCGGTCGGAGGTCGCTTGCGGTCGGCTCATGTGCCGAACGACGTCCGCAACACGTCGGTCTGAATCGCCCCGCAGCGGCGGGTCAACCCGCTGCGACGATTGACGATCGAGACGACGGCGGGGCTGAACAGGTGGGGATCGACTTGATAGAAATCGTAGCCGTAATCTTTGAAGATCGAGGCGAAGGGGCGGCCGTGGTCACGCGATGCGGTGCTCGGCACCGAATCCGCCACGGCATCGACCGCCGCCTGGTCGGCGTCGACCCACAACGTCACCCGGCCACCGTAGAGGATCGCATCGTTCGTACGGCCGATCCCGCCGACGACATCATCGGGCCGCGCCGGCGGCGGCAAGGGGGCGACCCCGTAAGCCGAGAAGACGGTCCGGACATCGAATCCGAGCGTATGCAGTTTGTGCAGTGATGTTTCGACGCTGCGGGCGACGACCTGAACGGTACCGGCCAAGGAACCTGCCGGGGCGATCATCAGCGCGAGTCGATCGGGGGCGATCTGGCATTGTTCGGCGATCGCGCTGATCACTTCCGCGGATGGCAACTCGGTCGACTCCAACACGCCCGCGACCCGCTCGGGCCGTTCGGACAAGTCGAGTGCCTGCAACATCTCTTCACGGCCCCGCGCCAAACGCATCGGACCGCTACCCATCGCAAAATACTTGTCGACCGATACCGGCCACCCGGCGTACTGACCGCCCAGACAGGCTGCCACCGGTGAATCGCTGCGGACCGTCACCGCCACATCGCTGGCGAAGCGATCGGCATCCTCCAAGGCAAAACCGACGTCGGCCAGGTCGCCCAGGCAGACTCGCGACATCAGCAGCCCGGCGTCGAGCGATCCGGTCACGGCGACACCGGCGTCGAGCAAAGTCGCGCCGCCGACGCTGTGTCTGGCGATCCCCCGCGAGATCGCCGCGGATGACGACGATGCGGTCTCGCCATCGACCGCCGAATCGGCAGCGGCGGCACAGAGTTGAAACGATTGGTGGTTCAGCATGCTCAGAAATGTGGCCGATTCGATCGGCTGAGTAAAGCGGGCGAATCGCTTCCAGGCGTTGCGACCGTGTCATCCGCCACTGCCGCAACCGCACCACCGGCAGACTGGGGCGGCGACCCGGAATCCGCTCACCCGGTCACTCGGCGTGGATCGATACTCAGCGAGCACCTGAAAACGTCTTGGCCCGTGATCGACGACTCTGCTACCGTCGATACGGAATCATCTTCGCTCCCGGAAACGATCGTCATGCTTCGTAACCTCAACATGATCGCCCTGTTGGCCCTCTCGCTGACGGCCCTGGGATGTCGGGGGACGAATTGGTTCGCCCCGCCTGGGCCGCTCCAGCAGCAGCAAGCCTCGGCGGTCGTTCACGACCCCTATCCGCAAAACGATATTGGTCCGTATGAAGCCGGTGCGCGTCCGCCGGGTTACGAGAACCCGCTGCCTGAACCGGTGCGAAGTCGGATCGTCCAAGATTCAATGCCCTGGATCGGCCGCTAGGACGATCAGCGGAGTAGCGTCAGGACGGTATCGACCGGGTGGGTGATCACGCGGTACTCGCCGACGACGCCACCGCGCTGAACGAAATGGTTGAGGACGCGTTCTCGCAGCGTCGGGTCGCCGATCAGCAGGCCACCGGTGAGCGCAAGGTTGACCGGTTTTCCCGCGAATCGTCGATCCCAGAGCGCTTTTAAATGTCGGGCCAAATGATCGGCCGCGCGATCGATCAACGCGTTCGCGACCGCGTCGCCCCGAGCGGCGACTTCAAGTACGACCTTGGCACCACCGGCCAACTGTTCGGGGTTCCAGGTTCGCAGTCGCGGCAACCAGGCCGTGGCGGTCGGTTCGTCAAGCCAGTGCCCGAAAGCGGTCAGCAATTCGGTCGGTTCACCGCGCCCGTCGGCAGCCCTGACTGCCGCCCGTAAGCCGGCCGCAGCGATCGCATACCCGCTCCCTTCGTCGCCGTACAAATAACCCCAGCCGCCACAACGATCCTCAACCCCTTCAGCGGTCCGACAGTAGGCGAACGAGCCGGTACCGGCGATCAGAGCTACGCCGCAATCGTTGGGGGTACCGGCGGCGATCAACGGTCGGGCGTCATGCGTGACGATCACCCGTGCGGCCAGCCCGGCTCTTTGCACGACCGCGACAAACGCTTCGCGATGCGGCCGGCTCCCCTCACCCGCCATCGCCAGCGCCACAGCGTCGATCTGTCCGACCGGCAAGTGGAGCGAATCGAAGGCGGCGACGATCGCGGTGCGGCACTGATGCCAGGCCTGATCGGCCGAGACCGATTGCAGGTTCGCCGGTCCGGCCGTGCCGCGGGCGAGTATCTGAAGTCCGGCGAAAGGGTCGCTGCAACCGGCAGCGTTATGATCCGCGTCGCCGGTTTCGATCCTGCGGCCGATCACCGCTTCGGTCTTGGTGCCGCCGCCGTCGATCCCGATCAGGAAGGGGCCGTTGTCATCAGCCACTCGGCCCGGCTCACCGCCGCTCATCGAATCACCTGCCGCAAGTGACCTTGGTGCCGCTCGAGCAACCGTCTCGCCTCCTCAGCCGAAACGCTGCGGTGGTGCATCACGATCGCGGTCTTGACCTCGCCGCCGGCCCGATCGAGCAGCGGTGCAGCTTCGCTTTCGGCCAATCCGGTCAATCGCGCGACGATCTGGCGGGAGCGCAGCGTCAGCTTCGTATTGGTAGCCCGCAAGTCGACCATCAGGTTGCCGTAGGTCTTGCCGAGTCGGATCATTGCGCCGGTCGACAACATATTGAGCACCATCTTGGTGGCCGTGCCCGCCTTCATGCGGGTCGAGCCGCTGATGATTTCCGGACCCGGAATCGGGGCGATCAGCACGTCTGCCCAGCGATCGATTTCCGAAGGCGAATTGCATACCAGCCCGATCGTCGTAGCGCCGATCGACCTGGCATGACGGAGCGCCCCGATAACGTAGGGAGTCCGTCCGCTGGTGGCGATCCCGACCAACACATCGGCGTCGCTGAACCCGACCCGTTGCAAATCGCCGACGGCGGCCACGGGGTCATCCTCCGCCCCCTCGATCGCTCGCGTCAGCGCGTCGGGCCCGCCCGCGATCAGCCCGATGACCTGACCAGGATCGGTGTTGAACGTCGGCGGACACTCGCTGGCATCGAGCACACCGAGTCGCCCGCTCGTCCCCGCACCGAGATAGACCAGTCGGCCTCCGCCGCGTAGCGTCGCGGCGATCCGATCGATTGCCTGGGCGATGTCGTCGGCGACCCGCGCGACCGCAGCGGCGATTTTGCGGTCTTCGGCGAGGATCAGTTGGACGATCTCATCGGCCCCACAGCGATCGATCTGCTCCGAAGCCGGGTTCACGCCTTCGGTCGTCAAATGGTGCAACATGGCCGTCGATCACTTCAACTTTGCGATCGCTGCGGCGACCCGCTTGCTATCTTCGCGGGCGTTGACATTGGCATCCTTGTAGGCGATTTTGCCGTCGCGTCCGATCACGAATGTCCAGCGTTTGGGGGTCACATTCCGCTTGAGTTCGTAGGTCACTCCCTCGATTTCAGCTTGGACCGTCCGCTCACCGACCGTCGTCGGAACGCCAAAGGCGTCGGCAACCGCCCCATCGACATCGGCCAGCAGCGGGAAGTTGAGTTGATGGGCACGTTTGAAAAGTTGGTGGTTTTCGACCGAATCGCCGCTGACGCCGACCACCAAGACATCCTGGTCGACCAAATCCGACATGTCGTCACGGAAGGCGCAGGCTTGGGCGGTGCAGCCGCCGGTCATGTCGGCGGGATAAAAGTAGACCACGACGATCTGTTTGCCGACGTGATCGGCCGACTTCCAGCTCTCGCCTCGATCGTCGAGGACTTCGAATTGTGGCGCCGCGGCGCCGACTTCCAGCGGTTGAGATTCGCCACGGGCTGCCGGATAGATTACGGAGCTGATCGCCAACGCGATCCAGGCGACGGGGCTGTTGAGATGACGAAACATGTGGAGCGACTCCGCGACGTGGGGAAACGGGGCAATCGGAAAACAATCCTAGACCTTCGCTCGAGATTCTAACCGACGCGGTCGGAAAATGCCGAAGCTGAATCGATCCCATCGTCCGAATCGGTTTCACCATCTCGATCCTGGTCGTCCGTTTTTCGCAAGGTCTCGCGTCGATGCTGATTTCCGGACAATTGCTACTTGAGGACGCCACGGCATCGCCAGCCGGACGCTGCCGGATCGCACCGGGGACGCTACGGGTACGCGACGATCGTATCGAGGAAGTGATTGAGGGGGAGCTTGCGGCGGCCGCCGATTGGGGTGGCCCGGACTGTTTGATCGTCCCGGGTTTGATCGACACCCATTTGCACCTGCCGCAATTCGACATCATCGGAGCCCACGGCTTGCCTTTGTTGCAGTGGCTCGACCAGGTCACGTTTCCGGCCGAGCTGAGTTGGGCTGACACCGACCACGCTAGGGCGGCGGCGTCGCGGGCGTTCGATCAATGTCTGCGGCACGGCACGACGGGCATTTGTGCCTATGCGACGGTGCATCACGAGGCGACCGCGGCGGCGTTGCGACTCGCTTCCGACCGCGGGCTCCGCGGCGTCATCGGTCAGGTATTGATGGATCGAGAGGCGCCATCCGGGTTGTGTCGGTCGGCCGACCGATCGATCGCCGAGTCGGCCGATCTGCTGTCCCGCTTTCCGCCGGGTTCCCGCATCGCAGCCGCGGTGACTCCGCGATTCGCACCCACCTGCAGCGACGAATTGCTCGCGCGAGCCGGCCGCTTGGCGGCGGAAACCGGCGCCGTCGTTCAAACCCATCTGGCCGAAACGGTGGCGGAGTGCGAGCGGGTTTCGGTCCTGTTCGGCGGTCGCGATTACGCCCAGGTTTATGCCGACGCGGGGTTGCTCGGGCCGCGGACCGTCTGTGCTCATGGGATCCACCTCGACCCCGGGTCGCGTCGGCGGTTGGCAGCCAGCGGAACCCGGATCGCCCATTGTCCCGTCGCCAATTCGTTCCTCCGTTCGGGAACCATGCTGCGACATGAGCTGCTGGACGCGGGGGTTGCGGTCACCTTGGGCAGTGATATCGGCGCCGGTTACGAGCGGAGTATGGTGCGGGTCGGTCGTGCGATGATCGAAGCCGCCGCGGGGCTAGGCGGTCCGGTTCCCGCAGCGGCGACGGCATGGCACGCGATCACCGCTGGCAATGCGACTGCGATCGGTTGGGATGACGCGGGCAGGTTGGCTGCTGGTGCCATGGCGGATTTGTTGATCATCCGCCCCGATATAGCCTGGCTCGGGCTACCGATCGATCCCTTGGCGCGGCTGATGTTCGCCTGGGATGATCGCTGGATTATCCGCCGGTTCCTCCGCGGCCAGACGATCAACTGACAGCGGTTCGAGTTATAATCGTCGGGTCGTGGTGAGACGTTCTGAAGTCGGGCCGGCCGCGGTTCGCTGAGTGAAATTAGAGAGTGTAATGCCGTTTATCGAATTGACCGGAAAGACCCTGCTGGATGTCGTCAACGAGGGCGAAATCGATCTGGGAGAATTGCACCGCGCCGGGGTCGTCGGTGATTCGATTTTGCGAATCAATGAGCATGGCGAGATCGAATTACGAGCCGCTCATGGATGGGTGTTGGTCGGTGGATTGATCGGGAATTTCGAACATCGGCTGCGGGAAATGACCAAGCTCGACTGGGCCGGATGATCGGTTGCTGACGCCGCTGATCG
>SKZY01000082.1 GCA_007127095.1 Planctomycetaceae bacterium | reverse complement strand
CTGACAAACGATCCCTTTTGCCGCGACGAGTTACTGAGCGATGGCAGGCACCGAGTCGGACCCCCGAGTCTTTTTCGCCGCCGAACGGACTCTGCTGGCCTGGGTGCGGACGGGGATCGCGATCATCGCGATCGGGTTTGTGGTCTCCCGTTTCGGACTCTTTATTCAACTGTTGGCGGTGCAGTCCGAATCGGCCGCAGCCTCCGAAATGCCGGCGGACCACACGGTTTTATCGGCGGCTTTGGGGATCGCTTTCGTCGTCGCCGGAACGTTCTCGATCGTCTTCGCGGCCTACCAACACAGACGGTTCATCAACACCCTCCCTTTCAACGACCGCCCGGCCGCCTATTCGACGAAGTTCGCCGTGCTCCTGGCATCGATGGTGGCGTTGTTGGGCACGGCGTTGACGGCCTATCTGGTGATCAGTCAACCGTGAGCCAGACACTCATTTTCCGCTCGACCTCTCGCGGGAAACCGTGAGAGCTACTCGACTTCGAGCCGCCCCGGAGAGGCGTCGTCGTGAAGCCGTCGGTAGTGCCGGGCGATCGCTCGCCAGACGTCAGCGTCTTCCGCGTCGGCAGCGAGCCGCACGTCGATCGCGCTCTCTGCCGCCATCATTACCAACTGAGGCATTTCGACGAAGCGACTGACGTTCAACAGATCGGGACCCTCGCGGTTTCGCAGCGGCGGGTTGACCAAGCGGACTCCCTTGATTCGTCCCTCCGCCAAGGCGGCATGCAAGACTAGCGTCGCGTTATCGCCGCTGCCATTGAGCGTCACGCCCGATTGATCGAGCGAATCGATCGCGGCGAGCGATTGCAGGGCGCGGCGGATATCCCAGACCCGCATCCCGGCTTCGGTTTGGCCGAGCAACATGAACCGTCTGCGGATGTGCGTCTGCTTACGTTCATTACCACCCCATGCGGTCGGCCCAATGCCTCGTGGCGCGACATAGGCCCACGTTTTTCCGGGCTCCTTACCAACCCGCTCGACCCAATCCTGCCAGGATGATTGATCAGCGATCGCTGATGCCTTCGTCGACTCGGATTCGCTCGCGGTGGCATCTTGGGTCAAGGTTGCTAACCCATATGTGACCGCGGCCGCGAGGGCGTCCCAGCCGTCATCGTCGAGGATGCTGAGGTCGACGTCGGCGCTGCGACCCGAAGATTCGCTGGCCGAGTCGACCAGATAAATCGGCAGTCGAAACGGCGATTCACTGGTGTAGTCGAAGCGACGGACCCGCACGCCATCAGCCGTGAACCCCCAGACACGCTGGACGTCCAACGGCTCTTCTTGGTCGCTAGCGGGCCAGCCACCGAAGGTCTTCGTCGCCAATTGTGACATCGCCGCGGACTTTGCCTGTTTGAGTTCATCCAGCGTTTCGGGCAACGATTCAGGGTCTTGGGCCGGTACGAACGATTCGTGAATCGTCGTCACCCGTTCGTCGTCCGGCAGGTCGTCGAACACCCGTAGCCGCTCCGGTTCAAACACCTTCTCGGCAGCGATTTCGATCAACTCATCGGTGTCGCGGAGGTGACGATTGAACCATCGGAAGGCATGGATATGAAGTTCTTGGGTGTCCTTGTGCGGGCCTTCGGTGATCTGCAGACCGAGATTCGCCTCCGCACCGAGCAGCCGATAGATCCGGCGCACCCGGTTATGAATGTCAACCACGCCCTCGAGCGGGAAGATTCGGTCCTTGTCGGTATTCGAAATCAACAGCGGCCGCGGGGCGACCAGGGCAGCGACCAGCGGAAAATCCCAACGATAGGTGTTGACCATGTACATGCAATCGCAATGCCCCTCGACACAGCCGTCGACGACATGGTTGTGCAGCGACGTGATCCCGGCGACCGGCACCGCCGCCGCGATCCGATCATCCAAAGCCGCCGTCCACCACGAATACGCGCCGCCGCCCGAACGTCCGGTGATTCCGAACCGCGTGGCGTCAACCTCGGGGCGGGTTTCCAGATAATCCAAAGCCCGAATGCAGTTCCAGGCTTCGACGCCGGCGGGGCTGTAGCCGCGATTGTTCCACCACCACATCCCATAACGATAAGTGCCGTGGTGAATCCCCTCGATCTCGCCGAGCTGGATCGTGTCGATCGCCATGCAGACGTAGCCATTGCGGGCAAACCAAACGCCGTGGTGATGATAGGCGGTCTTATTTCCCAGACTCTTCCCATCCTGTTTGACGACGGCGTGGCCACAAACATACAAGATCGTCGGCAACGGTTCGCTGACTTCGACCGGTCGGTAGAGGTTGGCGGTGACGTACAACCCCGGCAAGGCTTGAAAATGCAGCTTTTCGACCACGACGCCGTGGTCCTCGATCGTATCGACGACTTCAGCCTGCAGCGGTGTTCGCTCGGGCAGCGGATCGATACCTAACATCTCGCGCAGTTGTCGACGGTACTCGCCCCGTCGCTGCTGCCAATCCGCTTGACTCTGCACTTCGGCCAACGTGTCATCGGTCAACTTCCGTGTTTGGCCGCGGAAGTAATCGTCGACCAAGGCAGTGCCCTGTTCCTCGTCGCGCTGCATCGCTTCGGCGGCGATCAAGCGGTCGGTTTCGGCCAACGAAAACCGTGTCGCGACGACCGAATGCCGCTCCGGCCCCGGGCGGTACTTAATATACGTGGTTGCCAGGATCTCGCCGCTGGGCAGTAATTCGACACCGGGATAACCACAATCGCCACCGGCGTGGCTGTGCAACAACTTGATGCGATAATCGCCGGGACGCCCGTTTCGCAGATCGTCGTAACTGCCCACCCAAGCGACGAAATGACCTCGCGTCGGGCTGCCGGGGGCTTGATCACGCATCGCGATCACCCAACGACCGTCCTCGGTCTCGACTCCGATGTGGCGGTCGCCGGTCAAGCCCCAGCTGGTCGCCTCAGGATCGCTCCAAGATTCCCCCTCGTCGTCACTGAACATCATCAAACTCCGTCCCTGGCGAGTATTCTCTCGCATCAGACAGGCGAGTTGCTTTCCGTCGGGCGATCGCAAAACGAACGGTTCGCAGGGGCTTTGGCCTTCGACCGCGGCCACCGTACGGGGCTCCGACCAAGTCAATCCGCCATCGGCAGTGATCGTCTGCAAAACCTCCAGCGGTGCCCGATCGCGACCTTCGGGGCCACGGTGAAACAAGCCCAGGTAGCGACCGTCGGCCAATCGGGTCACGCTGCTGAACGTCATCACGCAGGGGAACCCAAGCGGCTCCATCGAACGCCACGTCCGGCCACCATCTTCACTGACGACCCGCGGCATCCCCGATCCGCTGCGGGAGCCGAGTGCGGCCGAAAAGATCCAAATCCGCTCGGTCCCGTCGGGAG
>SKZY01000399.1 GCA_007127095.1 Planctomycetaceae bacterium | reverse complement strand
TAGCCTTGCCAGCCGCCGCAACGCGACCCGTCGAATCGCTCCTTTTGACCTCCGCTCACGCCGCATCCTTCCTGATCGAAGGGTGGCTTGGCTGCCGCTTGAACCTCACGAGTTCGTGTTAAAGCAGCTTGGATTGCCCGTACGCGAGCCAGCCAAGGCGGCGAAACCGCCACTTGGCGAAGGCGGTTGACGTTCGCCGGAGTGGTCATAGTCACCCCCGGCATTTGGTCGTCATTTCTAAAGACACCTCCAGCACCCGAGCGGCGGCTTCGAACTGACGATCCACCCGTGCAGTCGCCTGCAATCGTTGGCGTTGGCAATCGCGAAATGCCGGCTGGCGGCGATGGAACGCGGCGATAAAGACGACGCCGTCGAGCGGAACGGGAGCCGCCGGACCGAGGTGTCCCGTGACCGCGATCGCCAAATCGGCCTGAAGCGTCTTCGCTAAGACGCCTTGAGCCATCGCGACCGTTACCGGCTCGCTGACCGCCGAGTGATCGTGCAGCAATCGTGGCGATACCTCCAGCCATTGCACCTTGGTCGGTTCTTGGTAAGTGACAGCCGATCCACACAATCGGCTCGATATGCCCGGTACGCTAGCCAGCGAGGCGCTAACCAATCCGGCGGTACAACTTTCGGCGAAAACAACCGAAGTTCCCGACCTTTCGAGCCAGTCCGAAAACCGCAGCGCCGCGAGACGAAGTCGTTCACGAGCGTCGTCACTGACGTTGTTCATTCGGTCGCCGGTCAGGATCGAGTCATCAATCGGTGGCCTAACTCTACTCCTTTACCCTGGCAATTGAGAATGACTGGGCAATCGGCAGCGTAATTGACCGCAAAAGTCGCCGCCCCACGATCGACCTTGACGCTTATCGTGTTTGTTACGGCACCAACGATCCCGATCGATCATCAGGTCGCCTGAGACCCGGATTCGGTTGGTTGTCCACGACGCCGACCTATTCGCGATACGGTTTGTGCGATAGAACGCCGCAGCCGTGTTTTTCTCACCATCCAACACCTCACCTCGCGTCCGGCACTCCTTCGACTCGCTTGCTTCGGTGGACGATGTCGATCGGGACATGGGCTCGGGAATCATGGGGTCACCCCAGGGAATCACTCCACCATGCGTTTGAGCCGCGTCAAGAAAAAGCTCGCTAAAGGCGAGCCGGCATTGATCACCTGTTGCCACTTCATCGATCCGAGCGTCTTCGAGATGGTCAGTCTGCTCGGGTTCGACGGAATTTGGCTCGATTTGGAGCATCATTCGACCAGCGATGAGACGGCGGCGACGCTGATGCGGGCCACGCGGGTCGGCGGGTCGGACGTTGTCGCGCGGCCGGCCAAAGGAGAGTTTATGCGGATCGGGCGAATCCTCGAAGCGGGAGCCCAAGCGATCATGTACCCGCGATGCGAATCGGCCGACGAGGCGGCGGAATTGGTTCGCTGGGCCAAGTTCGCCCCCGAGGGGCTGCGGGGCGTCGACGGGGCGGGCGGTGACAATCCCTACTGCATGATGCCGATGCCCGAGTACCTGCGGGCGGCCAACGCGGGGACGCTGCTGATCGCCCAACTCGAATCACCGACCGCGTTGGATGCCGCCGAAGCGATCGCCCAGGTCGACGGGATCGATGTGTTGATGATCGGGCCGGGAGACCTGAGCGTGATCGCGGGGATACCCTACCAATTCGATCACCCGATGATCGCCGACGCCTACCGACGGGTCGCGGCGGCTGCCGCCGCCGCCGGCAAAGCGTGGGGTACGACCAGCAGTGGCCCCGAACACTCCCAAAAATTGCTCGATCTCGGCGCCCGATTTATCTGTCACGGCTCCGACTTGATCATGGTCAAACGGGCGATGGAGGCGATCCAAGAGCAGTACTCGCCGCTCGGGTTTCAGTTTGACAATCGGATCCCGGCACTGATCGCCGAACTGCAAAACGGGGTTGATCAGCCGTGATGAGCGGGCTGGAGGCGGGCGAGCGGCTGAGTCGGATGACTCTCGGGACGGTGCAATTCGGGATGACCTACGGTGTCGCCAACCGGACCGGCCAACCCGAATACCGCGAGGTGCTGCGGATCGTCGAACTGGCTGTCGAATCAGGAGTCAATTGCTTTGATACCGCGGCCTGCTATGGCAGCGCCGAACAGGTTCTCGGACGGGCCTTGGCCGAACTCGGGGTGGCCGATCGGGTGATGGTGGTGACCAAAGTGTCGCCATTGCCACCCGAGCATCGGAGCGATCGGTCGGCGGCGGAAGCACTGATCGTCGGATCGATCGAGCGGTCGCGGCAACGTCTGGGGATCGATCGGCTGCCATTGGTTCTGTTTCATCGCCAGGAAGATGCCGTTCACTGTGACGTTCTCGAACGACTCCGCGACCGCGGACGCTTGCAAGCGTTTGGCGTTTCCTGCCAACACGAGCCCGATGTCGTTAGCGGAATTCTCGCCGATTCCCGTGTCGCTGCGGTGCAGTTGCCGGCCAACCTGCTCGACCGGCGTCATCAGCAGCACGGCATATTCGATCAGGCGGCCGCCCGCGATGCTGTCGTTTTCATCCGCAGCGTCTATCTGCAGGGTTTGCTGTTGATGCCCGAAGCGGAGATCCCGGCGGAGTTGATTGCGGTGATTCCGGTCCGTCGGCGTCTGGAAGCGGTTGCCGACGAGGCGGGGATCGGGTTCGCCGAATTGGCGGCCCGCTACTTACTCAGCCAGTCGGGTGTTGCGTCGGTACTGGTCGGCGTGGAGACGCTCGATCAACTCCGTGAAAACCTCGCCGTCTTCGGCCGAGGGGCACTCGATGCCGACACGCTCGCCGCGATTGACGCCGTGGCGTTCGAGCTGGCCGATCAGGTGATCACACCGGCGTCTTGGTCGGCCTGATTGGCGACCAGCCCGTACCTGCGGCATCCTTCCAGCACACCCGCGGTGGCATAACCTCGCGCCAGATAGATCCGTTCGGGCGTGCCGGTCGCCTGATGATGGTCGACAACTTTCCGAGCCAAATCGCGGTCGGCATTCCCGACCAATATCGCTCGAAAACCGGCGGTTAAGGCGGCAAAGTCGTTCCCAGAATCGCCGGCGAAGACGAGCTGATGGGCCGGATACCGCTGTCGTTCGGCCCACCAAGTCAGCGCGCTCGACTTGTCGGTCCCGGTCGGCAACAAATCGATCAAGCCGTCACCGTTGAACGGGTCGACGCTGCTGACGATCCGGTAGGGGGCGGCGACTCGATCGAGCTGTGACCGGACCCACTGCGTTCGCGATTCCAGCTTGTCCGCGTCACAGTAGAACGACAATTTATGCCGTCCTTGTTTCTCGGGTTCCTGCAACACCAGCCCTTCGCCGCC
>SKZY01000094.1 GCA_007127095.1 Planctomycetaceae bacterium | reverse complement strand
GCGATTCCACGGCCACCCGGGTTCAACCAACGGATTCCTGGGCGGATCAGTCGCGCCCAGTGGCGACGTCTGAAGCGAGACGAGCTGGCCAGCAAACCGATTTCGGCTCGGCTGGCCGAGCTGTCGGGGTCCTGGTTGGCCGCCGCGTTGACGATCGCGTTTTGTGGCCTGGCGGCGGGCGTTGTCGGACTGCGACAGGACGAGCTGTCGGCCCTGCGTGTGGCTCCCTTTGTCTCCGTGATGGTCACGGCACTGGCCGCTACGGTGATGCTGCTCGGCCTCGGTAAGCTGTGGGAATCGTCCGACGGCGAGCCGCTAAACCGCCGTCTCGTCTTGGCCGGTGTCGGCGGCTTGGTCGGTACGACCGCGTTTGCGATGGCGTCGTTCCTGATGCTACCGCTCGATCAGGGGCTCGGTCGGACGATCGACGTCACCGATCTACCGCGAGCCTTTTACGCGCGCGATGGGTCGGCACTGCCGGCCGCGTTCGTCGTCCATTTCGCCGCCCTCATGGCCTTGTTCCGATGGTGGAAATTAACCGATCCGCTCCGCAAACAACGACTCGCGTTGTGGCCGGTCGTGGTCGCCGTGGTCTTCGATTGGCTGATCCATCAATGCGTGCCGGTCCCTCAGCCGGCTGGCATGATGGTCGTCGGTACGACCGCGATCGCTGTCCAAATCGCAGCCCATTGGGACCGGTCGGCTAACTCACCGCCGCGGCTTTCCAAACGCCAGGGGGGCGTGTCATGAACCGATTTCGGTTGAGTCCGCCGCTGTCGACCTTACCGCTATCAATCTTGCTGTTGTCGTTCCTGTTCGCTGCGGCCGGCCGGGCCGAGCCGCCGCGGGGGGAGTCGATCGAAACCGACGACTTACCGAACTGGGTCGAAGCGCCTCCGTGGCTTGACGATTCTCCGCACCGGTGGCCGGTCCAGTCGACCCCGGCGAGTACGCCCGAACTGAGCCGCCAGGCGCTCGAGGCACAAACCCGTGCCGCCGCGGAGACCTACCTTGAGACGCTGTTGGATGACCCGGCGGCATCGCTGGCGATCGAGCTGACCGACGGCTGGATCGCAGCTCGGATCGATCCCGACCGCCGCTATGAGGGTGAAATCAGGGTCGGGACCGAACGGCTTTATGTCGCTGCCGCCGAGCTGCGGTTCGACGATGATGACCAGCAGTGGATCCGGGACCGATGGCGATCACACCGCGTGGCTCACCGACTCGGAGGCCTGGCGATAGCGGTCGGCAGCGGTGTCGGCCTGCTGTGGCTCGGGACGGTCGGGTTGAGCATCGTCGTCGGTCGCCGCGAACGCCGTTTGGGGTGACTCTGTCCGCGGCGGCCGGTTCGAGCGACCTCAGCCGGGTTGCCCCGGTTCGGAAACCGCTTCGTCTGCGACAGTGATTCTGCGTGACATCGTCAATCGTCCGGCCATTCGTTTGGCGGGGTAGCCGAGGTTTCGCTTCAGCCAGCTGAGCATCACCAGCATCGGAACGCGGCGGAGGTGACCATGGCGCGAAGCTTGTACGACTTGATGAGAATCGAGATCCATCGCGGTCAACCAACCGCCGCCGAAGCAATAGGTGTCGATACAGGCGAGGTGTCCCAGGTCGAGGACTTCGCCGCTGGGCTGTGGCGTGTGCCCGAGATAGACGCGTTTGCCGCTGATATGCGGTCCCGGCCAAACCGTTTGATGGTTCCAGTAGCGATTGGCGTCATCGGTCTGCTCGATCGCCACATCGGGGACGTAGCCGGCATGCACAAAGATCTCGTCATCGGTTTCGTGATGCGAGCGGAGGCCACGAAAAAAATCGAGATGCGAGTCGGGAATGCGGTTCAAAGAACCGCCGTAGCTGGCCAGCGTCGATTGGCCGCCACTCTGTTTCCACCAGCCGGGATCGAGGCCACCGAAGACGACGCCCATCAACATGATTTCATGGTTACCACGCAGTGAGACAACGCGAGTCCTGCGGCTCAATTCGATCACACGGTCGATGACGCCGCGCGAATCGGGGCCCCGATCGATGAAATCGCCGAGAAAGATCAACAGGTCGTCACGCCCCGGCGAGAGTTCCTCGGCCAACGCGTCGAGCGCTTTGCTGCAGCCGTGGACATCGCCGATCACGTAGCGGCTCATTGTTCAGTTCCATCGTGGGTCGCTGGCCACCGGCGAACTGACGATCTCCGAGATGATCTCGCCGCCGAGTCGTTTGACGACCTGCTCCCACATCGTCTCCGCATCGGCGAAGACCGACTCCCAATCGGCCGGACCGACCAGCCAACCGCCGCCGGCGAGTTCCTGCTCGAGCTGCGTCGGCCCCCAGCCGCTGTAGCGAGCGACGAAACGGGCGCGGACATCGACGCGATCGACCAACATCGTCAAGTGGTCGTCATCGGCGGTCACCCACAAGGGACTTTCCGCGGCGACCTCATCGCTGACACCGACGCCGTCAACCACATCGGGGCCGCACGGTTCGCCGATCCCGGAGAGTGTGTGGAGAGCCATCAACGGTCCTTCGACGGGACCACCGTAATGAATCGCGTCTTTCCGCTTCGGCGAATGTCCGAGTCGATCGGCGAAGATCGCTTCGAGGCTGTGCTCGCTCGGTCGGTTGAGAACCAAGCCGAACGCTCCTTCCTCGTCGTGCCTGATCATGTAAATCACGCTCCGAAAGAAACTCTCATCGCCCAGATAGGGCGAAGCGACCAACAGTCGACCCGCGATTCGATTCATGACTCGCCCACCGTCTACCTGAGAGAACTTCGGACTGGCCGCCGCCTTGGCGATTCAGCCAGGGTCTTGACCTGCCAGCCAGCGGTCTCGCCACAAACAACCGGCCCATGACAAACCGACCCCGAAACCGACCAACATGTTAACCGAGTCGGCTGACCAATCATCACGGCGGCGGAGCCGATCGATCAAAATCGGCAGGGTACATGAGACCGTATTACCGACGTCTTCCATGTCGATCGGGATTCGTTCCTGCGGCAATTCCATCCGCTGAGCCATCTGTTCGAGCATCTTGCGGGTCGCTTGGTGCATCACGAAACGGTCGATTTGGTCGTGGGTCAGCGATTGTGCCGTTAAGATCTCGTCGATCAACCGAGGGATCGCCTCGACGGTGAAGTTGATCAGGCTCGGGCCGTCCATATAGAGCCGACTCTTCCAACGCTTGCGATGCCGTGGCCGGATCGCATCGGCCGGATCGCGGGCACCGCCGTCACCGACCAACAGCGTATCGGCGCCGCTGCCGTCGGTACCGAACTGGAATCCCCACAGAGTTTTCTCGGGGCTCGGCGTGACCAGCGTCGCGGCCGCCGCATCGCCAAAGATCGTCCGCAAACTGCGATCGTCGGC
>SKZY01000314.1 GCA_007127095.1 Planctomycetaceae bacterium | reverse complement strand
GCCGGAATCGCGGACTTATCGAATAGCGACGGTTTGCCAGCGATCACTTCTGCCGCGACGCGTCCTTCGTGGGTCGCTTTGTGAGCCAGCATCGGATCACCGGCGACATCTCCGATGGCGAGGATATGGGGATCCGCGGTCCGTTGTTGATGATCGCAGACGACGAAGCCTCGCGAGTCGATTTCGACTTGCGTATTTTCCAAACCGAGACCTTTGGTGACAGGTCGCCTGCCGACCGAGACGAGAACACGGTCGAAACGCTCGTGCCCGAAGCGACCGGGGCCTTCAAAGGTCACCTCGACCTGGTTATCGACTTCGGCGATCGAACCGACCTTCGTATTCAAATAGACTCGCCCGTCGAGCATCGCTTCGACCCGTTTGGCCAGCGGCTTGACGAGGTCACGATCGGCACCTGGCAGCAGCCCCTCGGCGAGTTCGACGACGGTTACCTTGGAGCCGAGTTGGGCATAGACCGAACCGAGTTCGAGCCCGATGTAGCCACCGCCGATCACCAACAGCGAATCGGGGATATCCTTCAATTCCAATGCACCGGTGCTGTCCATCACGCGATCGCCGGCGGCGGCGAACGCCGGCGGCATCGCCGGAACGCTGCCGGTCGCAAGGACGCAGTGATCGAAGGTCAATCGGCCGTCCTCGGGAATCCCCGACTTTTCGACATCACCGACCGGCTCGAGATGCATCGTGGTGCTATCGATGAAGGTGCCCTTAGCCCGGATGATCTTGATCCCGCGACGTTTGGCCAAATTAGCCAGGCCACCGGTCAGATTCCCGATCACCTGATCCTTACGGCCTCGCAGCTTATCGACATCGATCTGAGGGGCGGACGAAAACTCGACACCCCACGCGTGCCGAAGTTCATCGACCTCGCCGATCACCTTGGCGACATGCAAGAGAGCCTTGCTCGGGATACAGCCTCTCAGCAGGCAGGTGCCACCAAGCGTCGGTTCGGCTTCGACGATCACCACGTCAAGGCCTTCGTCAGCCGCTAAGAAAGCAGCTGCGTAACCACCAGGACCACCACCGAGAACGACGACCGGACTGTGCATGAAGGACAACCTATTATCGGCTGAGGAATTCGACGACGCTGTTGGCGTCAACGGGCAGACTGATATCGCTGGGGCCGGGCAGTCCGAGGACCGAAGCCTTGAGTCCTTCGCTGTCCAATGTGACCCAATCCAAAGCGGCTGGCGGCTGGTTCGCGATCACGCCCCGGTAGAGATTTTTCAGGTTCTCTCGGCCGGTGACTTCGATCACATCGCCGGGACGCAGCAGATAACCCGGCTTGGTCACCTTCACGCCATTGACCCGGAAGTGACCGTGGGTGATCCCTTGACGGGCTTGAGGCCGTGTCTTGGAAAAACCGACGCGGCGAACGACATTGTCTAACCGACGTTCGCAGGTCAACAACAACACCTGACCGGTATTGCCGGGACGGTGAACGACCGAATCGAAATAGCGTCGGAGTTGCTTTTCGCCGAGGCCGTAGTAGTGCTTGACCTTTTGCTTTTCGGCCAAAGCTGCCCCGTAGTTGCTCGGGCGACGACCGCCTCGGGTATGCATGCCCGGCGGGGTGGTCCGGCGATCGGTTGCCCGCGTGGCTCCGGCATTTTCGTACAGCATCGCGCCCAAACGGCGGTTGATGCGAGCTTTCGGCCCTGTGTATCTTCCCATCGGAAACTCTCTCCTGCTCTTTACTGCGTCGCCTCGAGCTGGTCAGCGGATGGTTACCGTTGACCGCATCGGCCGACTAAGCCGGACTCGCTGGTCGTCGTTCGCTACGGATCGGACTCAGCAATCCACCGCGGCGCGATCCGTTTCGGCGGAAACGCTCCGCCGCCGTTCGCACCTGATTTCGAAAAATGAATCACCCTCCGCCTCGCTAGGCAGACGGTTGGACAGAGTTTGGCTGGTCGATGTCCGATTGGCAAGGGCAGAGCGGACGCCGATATCGGATGCCTTCCGCCATCGCTACAACGGATCCCGATCGATCGATTATCATGATTTGGCATCGCGGCTAGGGCCGTGATGCAGACGACATCGGCCAGCGGTCGGCGCGTCTGTCTTTCCTTCCGATTGTCTAACCGTACAGGTTCCCACCGATGCCCACAGTTTTTCGCCAGCGATGGTTCCCAGGTCTATTTTTGCCAATGCTTGTTTGCCTTGCCGGCGCTGGGAGCGGGGTGAGTCGTTCCGCGGCAGCCGAATCCGAGTTCGTCCGAATTTTCGATGGCAAGACGCTTGACGGTTGGCACGGACGGCCGCACATGGACCCGGCCAAGTATGCCGATGCGACCGACGAACAGAAGCAAAAGTGGGCGGAGGAAGTCGCGACTCATTGGAGCATCGAAGGCGAAGACCTGGTCAACGACGGCCACGGCGCCTATCTGGTGACCGACAAAGAATACGGTGACATCGAGCTAAAGCTGCAGTACCGCACGGTCCCTTTAGCTGACAGCGGCGTCTACCTGCGGTCGACGCCTCAGGTCCAAATCTGGGACAGCACCGAAGAGCGAAAGTTCGGGATCGGAGCCAATCTCGGTTCGGGCGGCCTGTGGAACAATTCCCCCGGTGCCCCCGGCAAGGACCCGTTGGTGAAGGCCGACAAGCCGTTCGGCGAGTGGAACGAATTGCACATCATCCAGGTCGGTGCTCGCACGACTGTCAAGCTCAATGGCGAGTTGGTCGTCGATCACGCGATCATGGAAAATTATTGGGACCGATCGTTGCCGCTGGCCAGGACCGGTGCGATCCAGTTGCAGACCCACGGCGGAGAGATTCGTTGGAAGGACATCGAGGTCCGGGAAATCGGTGCCGATGAGGCGAACGCCATTCTGGCCGCTCACAACAGCGACGGCTTCGAGCCGATTTTCGATGGCGAATCGCTCGCCGGCTGGGCCGGCGCGGTGGACGATTACGAAGTCGTCGACGGGGCAATTCAATGTCGTAAGGGTCGCGGCGGAAATCTTTACACCGAAGACGAGTATTCCCACTACGTCGTTCGAGCCGAATTCAAGCTCCCGCCCGGAGGCAACAACGGCTTCGCGATCCATTACTCGGGTAAGGGGAACCCGGCTCACGACGGTCTGACCGAATTGCAGGTTCTGGATGACTCGCATCCAAAATATGCCAAGCTGGACGAGCGTCAGTACCACGGATCGGCTTACGGAATGGTGGCCGCCAAACGAGGCTACCTTCGCGAAGTCGGCGAATGGAACTTCCAGGAGATGACGATCCGTGGTTCCAAAATCCGTGTCGAACTGAACGGCAGCGTGATCCTCGACACCGATTTGGCCGATGTGACCGAGTTCATGGGCGATCGCAAACACAGCGGAATCGATCG
>SKZY01000267.1 GCA_007127095.1 Planctomycetaceae bacterium | reverse complement strand
GATACGCGGACGTGCTGACGCTCAGGCCATTGAACCGACCGGGATTTCGGCGATCTGGTAGGCGCGGGCACGGAACAGGAAGTCGATGATGTTCCCCTCGTGCGGTTGCAACCAATTCAGCTTCGTCGTCGGGATCGGGCCGACATTCAAACGGTCGATGTCGACCGAGCGTCCCGCCGCTTCGATCAATTTCTGATCACGCGTGATTACCGTCCCGACCAACGTCGGGCCGATCCGTCGCAGCATTTCGGCTTGCGGGCACTCGACGACACTGACGAACGGGAACATGTACTCCTTCGACGCCACGCCCCGATCGGGCGAATCGGCATGAACCACCATCGGTCGCAAATAGGCACAGTGCTCCCGCTCGATCAATTTCTCACCGAATTTGGCCGTCATGTCGGTGACACCTGACTCGGCCAAGTCCTGCTGGACCATCGCATACGATCCTGTCGCCATCGCGGGGACGGTGAACGCAGCCAACTGGGCTTCGGGGTCCTGTGGCGGCAAGATATCGACCGGGCCGATCCGTTCGGCGATCGCCGCGGCGATCTCCTTGGTGTGACGGCTGGCCCAGATCCCCGAACAATTGATGCAACCGCGTCCCGAATTGATCAGGACGCTTTCGACCATCACGTCGAGGAACAATTCCCAGTCGTCGACCACGTCGTCTCCCAGCAGGATCTTCGAAAAGCCGGGGCCGTGTGCCTGAACCTTCGGGTTGCCCGCGTGCTGGGCGACGGTTTGGGCGCTGCCGAAAATCATGCTGCGGGCACACTTACTCAACAATGCCCCGCCGGTGTCGTGACCTCCGGGGTAAAGTGAAAAAGCGGCGGCCGGCATCCCGGCTTCGATAAAAGCCGAAACCATCCGGTAGGGCGTCCACGGTTCCTGCGAACCGGGTTTGAGCGCCAGACCGATCTGCAACGCCACTGCCGGCAACCATAACGTGTGAACTCCGGGCGAATTGTTCGGCAACACCGCACCCAGGATCGGTGTCTGAGCTTGGTAGCTGACCGTCACACCGCGGCCTTCATCGCCATAGCCGCGAGACAGGATCGACAGATCCAAACCGCGGGTCAGACATTGCAAAATCTGCTCCATGTGCGACAGAACGAACGCGTTCTTGTCCATGTTGTTGCGGCACATGTGCTCCGGCAAACCGGTGCTGGCCGACTGCTGGCGGACAAAATCATCGACCGATTGCTGCTGGTCGCCGACGGGTAAAGTTCCCGACTTGAACAGTTCTGCCGCCTTGACGCACATCGCCAACAGTTCGGACGTCGGGACTTTTAACAACGCTTCGCGAGCCTTATCGGCCTGACGCAGATCGCGAGTAACGACCCCGCCACCGACGGTTCCGATCTTAGCGATCGGTTCGCCGGTGTCGAAATGAACGACATCGATAAATTCGAGCGAATCGTAAGGCTTGCCCCAGCGGAGCGGACTGAGCGTGATCATCGGTAAAGTGGGAACTCGGTGGAAAGGGATGGGGACGCGACCGCGGTTCGGGTGGCAAACGAAACCTAGTAGACGCCGACCGTCGTCGCGCTGGCCAACTGGTGGAAGGGACGCACGCCACTGACCCCGTCCCAAGGGAACGTCTCATACGGGGCTTCTCGCTCTCCTTCGTCCCGTTCTAAAAAGCCTGGCACGAAGAATTCGTCGGTCAACGTATAGAGCTTGACGCGTCCGGTTTCACCGAATCCCACCAATTGGGTGTGATCATCGAACGAAACGACTTCGGTGACCGCTCGCGGTTGCGGAGCGTAGTAGCTGATCTTGTATCCATCAGCCGCCGTAATCGGTTTGCCACACGCCAACCCCATCAACGTGTTGCCATAGGTTGGCGTCATGAACACGCCGCCCTCCTCGACCGGTCCACCCAACATCTCCTCGACGGCGAATCGAGTCCACTGCGGCGTGAACTCGGTACCGCCCGAGAAGATCCCGGTGATCCCGACCTCCTTCAAACTCGTGCCACGCTCCTCCAACGCTTCGCTGAGGCTTTCCAGCAACTTCGGTGTGGCGAACATGCACTTGACATCGTGCCCGGCTGTCAAAATCGTGACAGCCTGGTCGATGCAGTGCTTTTTGTATTCCTCCAAGTGCTCCATCCAACCCTTCTTGATCAGCTTGATCACCCAGCGTGGGTCGAGGTCGATACAGAAGCAAATCCCACCACGATGCTGAGCCAGATGCTCGATCGCCAGTCGCAGTCGTCGGGGACCACTCGGCCCCAGCATCAACCAGTTAGCACCTTTTGGGAAATGCTTGTCCGGAAGCGTGTCGCTGAACAGTTCGTAATCCTTCCAATGATCCTCGATCACCATCCGGCTTTTCGGGATCCCGGTCGTGCCGCCGGTTTCGAAGACGTAGACCGGTTTACCAGCGTGCCCCTTCGGGATCCAGCGGTTGATCGGACCGCCACGCAACCAATCGTCCTCGAACGGAGGGAACTTTTTCAGGTCGTCAAAGCACTTGATCTCGGTCAACGGGTCGAAGTTCAACTCGGCTTTCTTTCCCAACCAGAACGGACTTCCCGTTCGTTCGTCGAAGTGCCACTGGACCGTTTTGACCGTGTGCTCATCGAGACGCTCCCGCGCCGCCGCGGCTAGCTTGGCAACGTCGGCGGAAATCAGATCTGCGGTGCTCATGGAAAGGATCGACCAGAAGGAGGGTGATGGGTAGGACGGAATGCCGGGGTGAGGCTCGATCTCGGCAGTTTAAACGTTTCGGAACGCACTCGATTGGGGCTTCCAAAAGTCCCGCCGGGAGGACCGAAAAGCCTGGTGACGGGGCGAAAATCGCCGCCTGCCACAGGCCCAACTACGGTACCGCTGTCCCGACGCCAATGCAACCGATCGGCCGGGGCAACGCAGCGACTCGGAACCGCTGATCTGCCTTTTGCCCAAACATGTTATCGACGTGTAAACTGGTAATGTAAGTGAGTCGCTTGGCGATCTTCGCTTGACCACGTTTTCGCCAATTCCCACCCGTCTACCTTCCCGCCTGCCGTTTCATGCCCATCACCGTTCCCACCCGACTCACTTTCCCGCACCGGCTGGCAGGTGGACGTCACGTTCACTGCCGTAGCTCGGGTGGATGCTTGCCCGTGCCCCAGACGCTGCTGCTGACGTCGTTGTTGGTCGTTTTCGCTACGGTTTCTGTTCCCGGCACGACCTTGGCTGACGAAGCATCGGCGCGGTTGGTGAAGTGGGGAGAAACTTACGAGCGAGATGTGTTGCCGATAATCCGCGCCAAGTGTCTCAGTTGCCACGAAGGTGAAGAGCCAGACGGCGAGTTCGACCTGGCCAAGTTCGTCGACGCCGAATCGGCGATCGCCGGTGGCGATATCTGGGAACGGGTCGCCCGTCGTGTCCGTCAAAACGAGATGCCGCCG
>SKZY01000249.1 GCA_007127095.1 Planctomycetaceae bacterium | reverse complement strand
CCGATCGCCGTCGCCAAGACGATCGTGAAGAAGACCAGCAGCATGCCAAAGGCGAGCAGCAGCGTGTCGGTGGCCAGAAACGTGGTGCCCAGCAGGGTGAACTCGCGGGCGGCGACGTCGAGCAGGATCGGCGGCTTACCACCGATACTGAGGTGGGGCAGGGCGATGAAGACGACCGCCAGCAGATAGGCGACGACGCGGCGACGTTTCCAAAATCGCCCTTTGGAAAGCAGTGGGTAGAGCCAACGCCGCGAACCGTCGCTTTCCAGCGTACTGAGCACATGCTCGGGCGAGGTCAACGTCGCAACCTCGTCCTGATGCAGGGCGCTTTTTTGCGAGATTGGCTCAGGATTGGGAGCCGTTGGGTTAGCCATCGTCAATCAATTGGTGCGGCGGGAGCGTCGCCGATGCGGGCGACGGACGCGGCGGTCGAGGTGACCACACGGTCGTGATCCGCTGGCGATCTACCGCCGCTCTGTGAAGATCGCCCTTCTCAAAACAGTGTCCGCCTCGACTCGTCAGCGGACAAGTCGAATCGAAGCGTCAGCGACAATTGGTCACCCCGAACGTGAGGCGGCTGATTCAAATCAACAAGCCGAGCCGAAAGCCGTTGGGAAACGGTCACAGCCCGGCGGCCATGTCGGTCAATTGATCGAGGAAAATGTCCGAGGCATCGGTCTGTACCCGATTGGTCCCCAACCAGGTTTCATAGCCGCCGAGTTGATGCTGGGCCGGCGACGGCAGGTAGCCGAAGTAGCCGTGGGCGAGCGACACCAAAAAAGCGGGAGAATCGCCGATTCGCTGTTTGAATTCCAAGCCGATTTCACAGAAGACCTCGAACGGCATCGTACCGATCGTGATCT
This sequence comes from Planctomycetaceae bacterium, assembly GCA_007127095.1. Lineage (GTDB taxonomy): Bacteria > Planctomycetota > Planctomycetia > Pirellulales > Pirellulaceae > UBA6163. The sequence goes on along the minus strand of SKZY01000249.1, from coordinate 33,055 downwards.
CACCGATCCGCAGCACTTGCAGCGGCACCACCGCTTCTTCGGGGTGATCGAGCATCGCCAGGGCGCGTGCGGCGTAGATCCGTGGCAGGTCGGCTCGGCGTGATTCGGTCGGCGGTTCAGCCAATTTTTCTTCAGCCCAGGCGGTCAGGGCGGGTGACGGTTTTCGCCACCGTACGGGCGTCTCTCGGTAGGCCGCCGCCAATTCGATCTGGTCGCTGTGCTCGACCCGCGCGATCGCCTGGTGGACTTTGGCGGCGACATCGGTAGCGACCGCATGCATCTGTACATACGCCGCCGCACGGGGACGCGGTGTGGAAAAGTTGATGTTGTTGACGTCGCCGCTGGTGCTGTTTGCCAACATCGGGACGAAGGCCGGGGCGAGCGGATCCGCATCGTCGGTGGTGGCAGCGATCCGCCGCGTCAGCTCTTCGCAAAACATGCCGTAGTAATCGGCCGAGATATGTCCTGGGCCGACGCCGCCGACGTAGTGCAATGAGTAGGCGGCGAACAGCGAGATCGGCGTCCCATCGGGCTCGCGGACCGACAGGAATGAGACGGTCGGGTCGGTCGGACCGGCCGGCTTGTCCAACAGATCGCTGCCGCCCGGCGGATTCATCTTGACCTGATCGATGTCACCGTAGGGGCTGGTCGCTGTATAGCCTTCGTGCATGAACCAGCGGCGATTGAAGACATGCTCGGGTGCCTCGGCCGTGCCGAAACCGAGTTCGGCGGGGCGGAGCAAGTTAGCGGCTCGCTGCACGCCGTCGACGATCCGGGTGACTACAAACGTTTGGTAATCATCGAGCTCCTGCTCGACGGCGAACCGGCTGGACCCCAGTGCGCTGATCGCCGAATGCGTGTGGGTGGCGGAGATCAGTACGTTTTCGGCTGGGATCGATAATCGTGATTCGATCTCCGCGCGAGCCGCATCGCTGACACTGCGGTGCAGGCCCAGCAGATCGCAGACGACGATCGCCAAGCGGGTTTTGCCGTCGTCCAGCACCAGGCAACGGGCGTGGAGTTCGTCATGGATATGGGTGGCGGTGATCGGCAGAAAGTTGCCAACGATATCGCCACCGAGTGGCGGTGTGATGTTGCTGGTCGCTGCCCCGGCACGGAGTTCGGCGATCGCGGTGGCGGGCAGAGCGAGGATCGCGAGGGCAACGAGGAACGGTGGGATCAGATGACGGGACATCGGCAGCTCCGAGGTGAGAATCGGCGGGAGGGAAGTCGGCAGGCACCGTCGGAAAAGGGACCAGGCCCGCTCCAACGGGTCAGCCCGATTTCCTGGCAGAGCTTAGCTTAACCATCAGCGGGAAACAAAAGTGTTCTGAACCGTTCGTCAGGTGCTCACCCCAGGGAATTGTAATTTACACAAGTCGCGAAGCGACGATGTGCTCTCCTTGCATATGCTGCAACTTGAGTAGCCGAAAGATTTAACCCTCCCAAGGGATGGTTTCTTGGTTTCGACGGTTCATTGTGGCGGCAGCGACAAGCGTACGCTCGTCAGCGGCGGCTTGCGGGCCGCACGCCGCTTCGGCGGTGCGGCCTTGGCTCCGCGGTAACCCCACTCGCCGGCCGTTCCGCGGCGCAGCGATAGTCGCTCTTCCAAGGCTTCGATCGATTTGGTGTTCGTCGATTCGGCTGCGGCCAACAAGATTTTCGCGCAGGCGATCGAATCTTCCAAGGCGTCATGGTGGCGAAAGCGGACTCCCAGCCAACTCGCCAACGGCTTCAGCCCATAACCATCGCGGCCCGGCCAGGCGTTTCGCGAGATCAGCCGAGTGCAGGAAAACTGCAATTCGGGGATCGGTAATTCGTGGAACTGCAAACAGGCTCGAAGCACACCGATGTCGAACGGGGCGTTGTGCGCGATCAAGCATTCACCGTCCAATTGCGGAAAGATCGATGACCAGCACTGACCGAACTCGGGTTCCCCGGCAACCGCTTCGGGCCGAATCCCGTGGACGGCGATATTCATCGGGCTGAAGTCGAACGGACGCGGCCGGATCAGCCAGCAATGCTGGTCGACAATCTGCCCTCCTCGGACTTTCACGGCCGCCAACTGGCAGGCGCTGTGGCGGCCATGATTCGCCGTCTCAAAATCGATCGCGGTAAAATCCATCGCGTCGTCACTCCTATCCGTCGACCCGTTGTTTTAACTTGGCAATGTCGGCGTCGATCCCCTGCTGCTGTCGCTCGAGTTCCTCCAGCGACTGACGTTCCTGGGCGACGACCTGCTCGGGAGCCCGGCTGACAAAGTTCTCATTGCTCAACTTCTGTCGCTTGCCGGTGATCTGCTTAACGATCTGACCCAACAGTCTCTCCAGCCGCTGCAGTTCGGCGTCGACGTCGATGAATCGTTCCAGGTCGACGTGCAACTCGACGTCGAAAGCCGGAATCGACAGGGGAGCATCGGTAGCGAACGGCTCGGCGTTCGGACCGAGCGTGATCACGTCGGCACCGGCCAGCGATTCGAGTAAGACCTTCATCGGCGCCAACAAGGCCTCGGTCGCCGCATCGCAGCGGACCGCGACCGGCACGGTTTCCCGCGGCGCGATGTTCTGGCTACTGCGAATCCGCCGGATGCCACCCAGGACTTCCCGGAAAACTTCGAACTGACGCTCGATCTGGCCGTCGCCGACATCACCCGGGAACACCTTCGGCCAGGCGGCCAGCATCACAAAGCGGCCGGCCGGCTCCGCTTCGGCATCGGCGGCGAGCCCTCGGACCGGGGCGACGGTGGCCAAATGGCCCCAGATCTCCTCGGTGACGAACGGCATGAACGGGTGCAACAGCCGCAACAGCGTATCGAGTGCATGGGCGATGATCGATTGCGTCGCCCCGCGGGCGTCGGGGTCAGCCAGCCGAGCCTTCGCCATTTCGACGTACAGGCTGCAAAACTCGTCCCAGGCGAAATCGTACAACACCCGCGCCGCTTCGGCGAAACGATAGTGATCGAGCGACTCGGTCACTTCGGCGGTTACCGTCGCCAAGCGGCTGAGCAACCAGCGATCTTCCAAGGGCAGGTTCGACCGGTCGATCGGTGTCGGTCGAAAATCGTCGAGGTTCAGTAGGGTAAACCGAGCGGCGTTCCAAAGCTTGTTGACGAAGTTGCGGGCGGTCTCAAACCGTTCGCTGACCACCGCGCCGCGAGGCAACGCACGATCTTCCTCGGTTTCGGCCCACTGCGTGGAAAACGACTTACCACAACCCTTGCAGGGCACTTTCGGCAGGCTGCGGTTCTTTTTGGTTTGGTCGATCAGCTTTCCGCAATGGGGGCATTCATACTGCACCGGCATCCGCACGTCTTGGGTCTCGGTCGCCAGCCAGGCGAGCGCGAACCGCATCGCGTCGGGACCAAACTTTTCGATGATATCGATCGGGTCGACGCCGTTCCCCTTCGACTTGCTCATCGTCTCGCCGAGACCGTCGAGTATCTTGGGGTGGATGAAGACTTCGTCGAAGGGGACTTTGCCGGTGTTGTTCAGCCCCATCAACACCATCCGGGCGACCCATAGTGTGATGATGTCGCGGGACGTGATCAGTGTGCTGGTCGGATAAAAATAGTCGAGGTCGGCGGAAGGCTCCGGCCAACCGAGGGTGCTATGAGGCCACAGGGCCGACGAAAACCAGGTGTCGAGTACGTCGGGGTCGCGGGTCATCCCGAGGGCTTCGACCGCCTCTTGCAGTTTGGCATCCTCTTTGCGCAAACAGACGAAGACCTGTCGATTACCCGCTTCATCGGATTCGGTCTGATGCGTCAACGCATCGGCGTCGGCACCCAACCCATCGAGTCGATCGGCCAATTCTTTCGCTTCGGCCGCACCGATCGCCTCGCTCGACCAGATCGGAATCTGGTGGCCCCACCACAATTGTCGGCTGACCGGCCAATCTCGTTTCTCACCCAGCCAATCGAGATAACCCTTGCGATAGCGGGTCGGAAAAATCTTCACCGACTCGGTCGACACCGCATCCATCGCCGATTGGGCCAACGAATCCATCTTGACGAACCATTGATCAGCCAACAGCGGTTCGATCGGTGTCTTGCTGCGGTCGCTGTGCGGCAATTCGATCTCACGGTCCTCGATGTCGCCGAGCAGTCCGATCGCCTCCAGGTCGTCGACGACCTTGGTTCGAGCCTGCTTGATCGTCAGCCCCTCATAACGCCCTGCGGCAGCGTTCAGCGTGCCGTCGGCTGACAGGATGTTGATCATCGGCAACCCACACCGTAGCCCGACTTCGTAGTCATTCGGGTCGTGTGCCGGAGTGATCTTGACGCAACCGCTGCCCATCTCGGGCTTGGCCCACAGATCGGCTACCAAGGGGATCGGACGATCGACCAGCGGCAACATCACCATCCGACCGTCCAACGCCATATCGCGCAACCGCGTCAAAGACGGCAACATCTGGTCACGACGAGCGACCAAAGCGTCGAGTTGGCCCTGCAAACCGGCCCGATCCTTGTCGGTCGCCGCGGCGAGTTTCTCGGTCGCCTGGTCGATCAGCGAATCGAAGGCCGCCGCCGGGTCGGGATGGACCGCCACGGCGGTATCACCCAACATCGTTTCGGGACGTGTGGTGGCGATCTCGACTTCGGTCGGTTCACCCGCCTGCGGCTCGATCACACGGTATCGAATATGCCAGAAATGCCCTTTGACGGTCTCGTTGAACACCTCGTCGTCGCTGACCGCGGTCTGCAAGAAGGTGTCCCAATTGACCAACCGTTTACCGCGGTAGATCAGCCGCTTTTGAAACAGATCATAAAAGGTCGCCCGGACAGCCGCGGCACAGCGTTGGTCGAGCGTGAAACGGGTACGATCCCAATCGCAGCTGCACCCCATCCGCTTCAACTGGCCGAGGATGCGGGCTTCGTACTGCTGTTTCCATTGCCAAATCCGGTCGACCAACGCTTCACGACCGAGGTCATGACGGGTTTTGTTCTCCTGCTCCTTGAGCCGGCGTTCGACGACCGCCTGGGTCGCGATCCCGGCGTGATCGGTGCCCGGCATCCACAACGCTTCAAACCCCTGCATCCGACGGGTACGGACCAAGACGTCTTGCAACGTGTTATTCAGCCCATGACCGAGGTGCAGTGCCCCGGTCACGTTGGGCGGCGGGATCACGATCGTAAACGGCTTGCGATCCGGATTGACCGTAGCTCGCCAAGTACCGGCCTGATCCCAGGCCGCTTGAATTCGCTCGGCGGCGGTGGCGAAATCGAAACGGTTCGGAATCGCCTGCTCGGACGAATCGGTCGCCTCGGGGCAATCTGCCGAATCGGACGAATCGGTCGTACTCATGATTTCGATCCTCTGCTTGCGGGGGCCTCCACGCCAGCGATGACACCGGCGACCGCGGGTCGGTTCATCGCACCGCCGGGTTCGCCCCGTTTCGCTTCGTCCTGATGAAGTTTGTACTCGACCGCGTCGACCAACGCCTGCCAACTCGCCTCGATCACGTTTTCGCTGACGCCGATCGTACCCCAGGTCTCATGTTGATCACCGCTTTCGATGTTGACCCGAATCGAAGCGGCGGTCCCGCCACCCGAATCGACGACGCGAACCTTGTAATCGATCAATCGCATTTCGGAAAGCGACGGATAGACGCCCTCCAACGTTTTTCGCAGTGCTGCATCCAATGCGTTGACCGGCCCATGCCCCTCGGCCGCGTCGAAACAGAGCCGGTCACCAACTTTCAGCTTGATGATCGCCTCCGCGAATACGCTGTGCCCCGCCACATTCCGATCGCCGGCAACGACCCGGTACTTGATCGGACTGAAGTGGGCGCGAAACGAATTCGCGACCTTGCGGACCAACAGGTCGAACGAAGCCCCTGCCGATTCGAATTGATATCCTTGGTTCTCCAGTCGCACGACTTCGCCCAGGATCGCGTCCATCAATTCCCGGTTGTTGGCCAGATCGTGTTTCGACGTGACCGCCGCAATGTTGCTCCGTCCGCTCAACTCACTGACCAAGATCCGCCGTTCATTACCAACCGACGCCGGTTCGATGTGCTCGTAGGTGCCCGACGACTTGTTGATCGCATGCACGTGCATCCCGCCCTTGTGGGCGAACGCGCTTTGACCAACGAACGGCTGGTTATTTCGCCACTGCAGATTTGCGGTTTCATAAACAAACCGACTCAATTCGGTCAGCGGTTCCAAAGAACGGCCACCGAGCACACGGTAGCCGCGTTTCTTCAGCCCTAAATTCGCTAGGACCGAAATCAGGTCGACGTTGCCACAACGTTCACCGATCCCGTTGATCGTTCCCTGAACCTGCCCGGCGCCGGCATCGACGGCGGCCAGCGTATTTCCGACCGCCAGATCGCTGTCGTTGTGACAGTGGATCCCGATCGTCACGTCGTGCCCGGCGACGGCCTCACGGGCTTGGCGGACCAATTCCGCGATCTCCTCGGGCAACGATCCGCCGTTGGTATCGCACAACACCAAGTGCGACGCGCCGCCAGCGACAGCCGCCTGCAGCGTTTTGGCAGAATACTCGGGATTCGCCTTCCAGCCGTCGAAGAAGTGCTCAGCGTCGTAGATCACGCGACCGTGTCGCGCCAAGAACTCCGTGCTCTCACCGATCATGTCGAGGTTTTCGTCCGGCGAGACGTTCAAAACCTCGGTGACGTGGTAGTCCCAGGTCTTGCCGACCAGCGTCACAACCGGCGTTTCGGCGGCCACCAACGCCTGCATGCCAGGGTCGTCGGCCACCTTCAGCGACCTTCGCCGCGTCATACCGAAAGCACAAACCTGACTCTTGCCGAGATCGAGCTTGCGGACATCGCGGAAAAAAGCGACGTCCTTCTCGTTCGAAAGCGGGTAACCGCCTTCGATAAAATCGATCCCGATCTCCGCCAATCGGCGGGCGATGTTGAGCTTGTCTTGAAGCGAAAAACTGACCCCTTCACCCTGCGTCCCGTCACGCAACGTCGTGTCGTAGATCTCGACCGTTCTATCGGTGGTCGAGGCGGCTGTTTCCGTAGTCATCAAATATCGGCTTTCTTGAGGCTGCAAACGAATGACGGCGTCGATGCCGTGTCAGACGAAAAAAAATCCCCCGAGGCGGGGATGACCTCGGGGGATTTTTTCGAAATCGATTTCGAGCGGGTGGTCGACATCGGGCCGCCCCCCAGCTACCGTCGCAGCGGCAGTCCAGAAATGATCCATCGATCTAAGTCTGAACGGGTGGGTCGCTGCCGAATCAATGCCTCCGCTTTCCCACCCACCGAATACCCTATCCCCCGGATCAGGTATGCCGCCGGAAAGCGGAGTTGGTAATCAGTACGCGAGGGAGTGCGATACGCATCGGCGACAGTCGGACACAAGAAGTGATCGGGTGGTGGCTAATCTGAGCTCCGAATGATAAGCCTCTCAAATCGATTGTCAATTCCCATCCGCACAGCCCTCCCGCCCGTCGCCATCCGCTCGCCCTCAACCGAACCGCCCCGCTTTCATTCAGTACAATCAGCCCCAAGGCTTTTGCCCCGGTTCATTGATAACTGCCGACTCCAAGAGTTTTACGACCATGACAGAACCGAGTCCTATCAGGGCTGCTCGGACCACTCGCTGCCGGTCATTTTTATCCTGCACACTGCTTATCTGGGTGACCACCATGGCGGTTCCAGCCGCGGCCGAAGCCGCTCCACCACTGGTCTTCGTTTCAGCCTTCACCGCTGGCGAAGAGGGCGCGATTCACGCCTTCGAACTCGATACGACCCGAGGCACCCTGCTGCCGACGCATCGCGAAGCGGCGATCGAAAACCCGTTCTTTATCGCCGTCTCGCCCGACCAACGGTTTCTCTACGCCATCGACACTCCGACGTTCGGCGGCAGCGAACCTGAATTGGTCGCCGCCTTCCGAATCCTCGATCGCTCCGGAAGACTTGAACCGCTCGGCCAGCGATCGACCCGCGGGACCGCGTCCTGCTACCTGGAAACCGATTCCGAGGGCAAACGGCTGTTGGTCGCCAATTACTCCAGCGGCAGCGTCGCGTCGTACCGGATTGATCCCGATGGCTCGTTGTCCGAACCGGTTTCCTTCGTCCAGCACGAAGGCTCCAGCGTCGATCCGAAACGCCAACAACAGCCCCATGCCCATTGCTTCATCTTCAGCCCCGACGGGCGTTTCGCCTACGCCGCCGACTTGGGCATCGATCGCATCCTCTGCTACGCCGTCGATCCGTCGACCGCGGAACTTTCCCCCAATCGCCAACCCTTTGTTCGCACCGCTCCGGGAAGTGGGCCACGCCATTTGGCGTTTCACCCCGACGGCCAGCAGTTGTACGTCATCAACGAGCTGAGCAATACTCTGACCAGCTTCGTCGTGATCCCTGAGACGGGGATGCTGATCGAACGTGACTCCGTCGATACGTTGCCACCCGATTTCGCCGACACCAGCCACACAGCCGACGTCAAAGTCACTCCCGACGGCCGATTCCTCTACGGCACCAACCGCGGGCACGACAGCATCGCCGCGTTCCGGATCGAAGCCCAAGGAAAGCTCGAGCCGATCGAGATTACTGCCAGCCTCGGTCGGGGCCCTCAAAACTTGGCGATTACCCAGGACGGGCGCTGGTTGTTATGTGCCAACATGCCGGGAAACAACGTGGCGGTGTTTCGCATCACCGCCGACGGACGACTCGAATCAGCCGGGGACCCGATCGAAATGCCGTCACCGTCGTGCATTCGTATCCTGGAGTAGCTTTTCACATCGCTTGGGCGAAACCTTGACGCTTGTCCCAAGTGGCTGAGCGAACAGACTGACGCGCAATTCTTCGATCATCCACCGCAACTCGGCATCACAACACTGCTCGGGTGTCCGCTGCGCCTCCGGCAGGCCGGCGAACCAACGGCTGAACAGGTCTTGGACCAATCGCATCGATTCGGCATCCTTGCCCGCCGTACCGCTCCGCAGTTTGTCAAGTCGATAAGCGATCGCTGAAAAATAACGAGGGTAGTGTCGCAGCCACGACCAGGGGACGGTCGATAGGAACCCGGGAAAAGCGAGTCGAGCCACCTGCGCTTCGACATCGGCGATCGCCCCGCTGCGATCCGACCGACCGATCGATTCCCACTGACACCGGGCGGCATGATAGGCCTCGGCGAAAGCCGGCAACCACGGCCCCAACTCGCAAGCCGCTTCCCCGATCCGCCGGCCACGCTCACCCCGCAGCGACTCGAACTGCTCTCGCGAACGGACCAACGGCGTCGCTTCGACAAACGCGCGACGGGCCAACAGGTCGACCAAAGCGTCCTCGAACGTCGCGGCCGGAAGGATCGGGGCGAGCCTCAGTTTGGCGTCGCCCAAACTGGGTAAGTGCCGGACTTGGGCGCGAAGCTCCTTCCGCTCAGTGATCGCGAATAATCGCATCAGCCCGCGGCGTGTCGATGCCGAAGCCGCTGCCGAATCGGCGAACAGACGTGTCGCGGCATGGTCGCCAGCATCGACCAGGCCAGGAAACTGAGCGACCCTGACACCACCCCGGACCCGCACCACCTGCTCGGGTAGCTGGTCGATGTCAAAGGTCTTCATATCCGCGCGAGTCCAGGCTTCGTCGGGCTCGCTCGGTGATTCGACTTCCGCTGCCGACTCCGCCCCGATCAGCCGACGTGCTTCATCGATGCCTCGGGTCTCGGCGATCGTTTCGCCCTGATCATCGACCACCCGAATCAAGAACTCGAGATGCGGCTCCAACTTTTCAGCGGAAAAATCAGACGGCGCGATCGGAACCTCCGCCAATCGCGAAAACAAGTCACAAACCGTAGCCATGAACGGCGCTTGACCCTCGGCCGGGCCGAGTTCGGCGGCGACCCGTTTGGCCACATCGGCCGCCGGAACCAAGTTGCGACGGATCCGTTTCGGTAACGATTTGATCATCGCCAACAGCTTCGCCTCGAGCAGCCCGGGGACCAGCCAACCGAGACGTTCGTCACTCACCTGCGCCAAAGCCGCTCGGTGCATCGTCAAACGAACGCCATCTCGCTCCCCACCCGGCTCGAATCGATACTCCAAGGGCAGACGCGTCTCGCCAACGACCAATTCATCAGGAAACGCCTCCGCCGACAACGGAGTTTCGGCGACCGGCACCAGGTCGTCAGGCCGCATGTACGGGATCGGGTATTCCGAGGTGCTCCCCTCATCACCCGCTTCCGTGGCGTCGGCCGCTGGCGGTGATCGCAGCCAATTCGCCACCGCTTCCGAGTCGGTCAACGTCTTGGTCCAAGCCGGGACCGCCGTGCCACGGTCATACTTTTCCAACCGCACCCGATCGCAGACCTGTTCCGGCAATCGTGACGCGTAGAAGTTCCGCACGGCATAGGGATCGACCACCAATTGCCGACTGCGGGTCTTGGCGGCCAATTCACCGATCAATTCGACCAAACGACGGTTGAATCGCACGAACCGCGCCGTCGTCGGCATCACGTCTTCCATCAAGCCTTGGTCGATCATCAATTCACGGGCCGTCGCCGGGTCGATCGAAGCCAGCGGCAACCTTCGCCGCGAGACGATCGGCAGCCCGAACAGCGAAACCTGCTGATAACAATAGGCCCCGCCCGATTTGTGACTCCAATGAGGATCACTGTGCTGACGCTTGACCAAATGTTCGGCCAGTGGCTCGATCCACTCGGGTTGAATCGCGGCGACGGTGCGGGCGTACTGCTTGGTCGTTTCGACCAACTCACCGGCGATGATCCATTTCGGCTTGGCTTGAAACACGCCGCTGCCCGGCCACAAAAACAGTTTCAATCCGCCGGCACCGGTGTACTCGCCCTTGTCACCCGCCAAAGCAACACCCGACAGCAGGCCGGTCAGCAGCGCTTGGTGGATGGTGGCATAACGTCCCTGATCGACCACCCGGTCCTGATCCTCCTCGTCGAATCGCGGCGGTCCGATCGATCGCTGGCGGACCACCGTCGCGGCCAAGCCACGTAATTGGCGGTAGACGTCCGACCATTCCCGCATCCGCTGTGGCGACAGAAAATGGCTGCGACAAATCCGCTCCAACCTGCCGCGGCTGACCGCCTCTCGCTGTTGTTGGTAAAACCGCCACAACTTCAAATAGCTCAGGAAATCGCTGCGGGGATGTTGAAACTTGGCGTGCGCCTCGTCGGCCGCCTCACGACGTTCCGGCGGTCGGTCCCGTGGGTCCTGAACCTCGATCGCGGCGGCGATTACCAACACCTCGGGCAGTACCCCGAACTCGTCCGCCGCCAAAATCATCCGGCCGACCCGCGGATCGACCGGCATCCTCCCCAACCGCCTACCGATCTCCGTCAATTCGTCCCGATCGTCGACCGCCCCGAGTTCGCGGAGCGTGCGATAGCCCTGGCGGATCGAGTCGGGACGCGGTGGGTCGATCAGCGGAAATCGATCGATCCTGCCGAGTCGCAGGTTCAATGTCTGCAAGATCACCGCGGCCAGATTGGTGCGGCGGATTTCCGGCGTCGTGAACGCGTCCCGCGATTCGTAATCGTCGCGTGAATAGAGCCGCACGCAGACGCCCGCGGCGATCCGCCCGCAGCGCCCCGCCCGTTGGTCGCAACTGGCTCGGCTGACAGGCTCGATCGGTAACCGCTGGACCCGGCTCCGCGGGCTGTAACGGCTGATCCGAGCGGTCCCTGAATCGACAACGTAACGGATCCCGGGCACCGTCAGCGACGATTCGGCGACATTGGTTGCGAAGATGATTCGACGACGCCCCCCGTCGGGATGAAAAATCCGTTGCTGTTCGCCCTGTGGTAAGCGGGCATACAACGGCAACACGTCGACCCGGTTCGCCAATCCGAGCCGCTTGAAGTGACCCGCGGTGCGGTGCGACACCTCGCGGATATCGCGTTCGGTCGGCAGGAACGCCAGGATGTCACCGCCGCCGTCGCGGCAGACCTCATCGATCCCGGCGATCACATGGCGAGCCAAATCGTAATGATCCGCTTCGTCCTCCGCCTGAGGGTCGACCGCGGTCCACGGCAGGTAACGGGTTTCGACCGGAAAGCCACGTCCTTCGACCGTGACGATCGGTGCCGGCGCGCCGGCTTCACCGAAGTGCTCCGCGAACCGTTCTGCGTCGATCGTCGCCGACGTGATGATCAGGCGAAACTCCGGCCGCCGACGGACCAACCCGTGAAGATAGCCGAGCAAGAAATCGATGTTCAACGACCGCTCATGCGCTTCGTCGATGATCAGCGCGTCGTAGGCTCGCAGATCGCGATCGGACTGCGTCTCGGCCAACAAGATCCCGTCGGTCATCAGCTTGATCAGCGTGTCTCGCGACGTTTGGTCACCGAAGCGAATTTTGTAGGCGACGCGACTGTCCCCGACCGTCCCGAGTTCCTCCGACAACCGCGCTGCGATGCTACGGGCCGCCATCCGCCGCGGTTGCGTATGACCGATCATCCCCCGCCGGCCCAAACCCGCCTCCAAACAGAGCTTCGGCAATTGCGTGCTCTTGCCGCTGCCGGTTTCTCCGCAAACGACCAACACACGGTGCTCAGCAAGCAGCTTCAGCAGGACATCGCGGTGTGCCGTGATCGGCAACTCGTCGGGATAATCGATACTCGGGATCGAAACGATCCGCTGCGGCTCGGCATTCAAACGGGCGGCTCAGGCTGGAAATCAGGTGTCACTCAATCGCAAAAACGTTACCGAAAAGAGCGAATAACGCAAGCGACACCGCAGCCGCGGTCGGCCCATCGACGCGTTGCCGTCGAGTCGAGGTCGTCGAGCAATATTTTCAAGTGATGATTGTGCCGGATTTTAGGAGTGCACCCGGTTTGCTGCTGCGATGAACTTCGTTCGATAAGCAAGCGGAGGGCAGGCAGTATTCCCCGAGGCACGATATCGCGCCCGGGGATATTGACCACGCGTTGACAAGTGTAGTGGCCCCTATTCGTCGGCATGTTGCGGTGGCGACTTGCCGACCCGTTTGCCGATACGCGGATAGGGGACCGTTGGGATCGCTTGCTCGATCCGTTCGACGTTGACGTGATGGAACCAATTGTCGCCGAAATCGAACCAATAGCCGAAAGTACGATGCGGCTGCAAATCGAGGTCGTCGAGCGTTATCTTCTGCGCATCGCCCGTTTTCTTCTTTGACTTTTTCCCAGGTTTTGCCTGCGAGTCGGGAACTCCGTAGTTCGCCCCCTCAGGGTCAAAGGGGCGTTTGCCGAACTGAAACTCGTACAGATGCTCCTCTTCTCGGTCGAAGGCCTTGAAAAGGATGTGATGCAGCTCTTCAAGCGTCTGATCGCCGCGGATTTCAATCTCGCGACTGATTATCTTATTGCTGAACTTCTTGCCGATCGGGCCGCCGACCAAGTACGCCGTCAACACGAAGAGATTCGCTGGCGGCGAAGCCTTGGCCGCTTTCGGGCTGATCGGCGCCTTGCTCGATCGCGAAGGACTCTGTTTCGACTTGCGGTTGCCCCACGGTGGAATTTCGTCTTCCGGAATCAGGATCTGAAGGGCTCGTGCTTGGCCTGGCTGGCGCAATACCAACCCCTTCTTTTCCAGCGTCTTCACCATTTGATTCACCGACGGCGGTGAGACACACATCGCCGCAGCGATTTCCGACTCCGCTGGCGGAAAACCGCGGCGCTGAATGTAGGCGTGGATGAACGCCAAGTAGCGGCCCTGAGTGGGAGTAAAGTCAGCCATGTCGCCCTTTCAGTGTGGAATTCGACGACATTATACCAGCTTCGCATCATTTCCTGGAGTAACCACGCAATCCCCCAGACCGATCCACCCCGTGGGAAAACTTAAAACAGCAGGCGGTTAGCGTCCTTCATTTTATTCGACCTTTCCGCCTTCAGCGTTTTCAACTTTTCACGCAATACCTGCTTTTCATCGACTGCACAATCACGCAGCTGGCTCTCTAATTCGTCGATCGCTTTTGCATATTGCTGAACAAGTGCAGCTAGGTAGTTTTCGTGGCCGCCGTCATAAAAACCTGTCATTTTTTTGATGCCTTCTACTCGTGAGGCTCTTGATCCCTAGCGGCGTTCCATCAGGTCGTCCGGTAAGATATCGGGCCAGGGGCCGGTTAAACGGATCTCCTGCACCTGACATTCCCGCTCCGCTTCGCTCACCAGGCCGAAACGGCGATCGAACCCAAGCCCCACGCGGCAGACCGCTTCGCCATTGACCTCGACGACGACTTGGTCCCCCTCAGCGGTCAACTTCACTTCGTTCCAATCACCCTGCCGCAGTTTCGGTTTTCCACTGCCGATCAATTCATCGGGATCGACTTCGTGCAGTGGCGGTAACTCAAACGACTCCAATGAGTGGGCTTGGCTGAGCCAACGCAACTTGATCCCTTCTGGTCGCAGCAAGATGACTACACGACCGATCGCGGGATGGACCTCGAGGGAACCGGCATCGTACTGGAACCGGTAATCGATCGACTCGCCGTCGAGCAGCGGCCGATGGTACTGGATGTGGCGTTGACCGGCCGCATCGGGTTGCGAATTGCCGCTGCCGGACAGCAGCTGGCCGTCGCGGCTGTACCAAGCGAAGCGATGGTGGTTTTCCGCGTTCCGCTGACGCTGCGCCCGAACCTGATCAATGTCTTGATCGGGTGGGATCGGTAGGTCGATGGCGGGTATGCTGCCGCCGGTGATGTTGGCGGTCCATCCGCGCAGGTCCGCATCGATCAGATTCACGTGACGTGCGACCCGCGGATTGCCCGCCAAGGCGTAGCCCGTGGTCGACACGACGGTGTGATGTTCGAACACCACACCCACAAACGGTGCCGATGCGCTGCGGCGATCCTCCACGGCAGCATTCCCGTCGATGGTCATTGTGATGCGATCGTCGGTGAGGCTCAGCGCCTGAGTGATTTCTTGATTACGTGCTAAGGGGAGGTTTTTGAACTCGACTTGCCCTCTCGATACCAGCCCGCGGACGGTCGCCGCGGAACCCTCGGGTTTCGGCATGTAGGCAACCCCACCGAAGTAAGTATGACTTTCGCCGCGGAAACCGTGTAGGTTGCGATGAGTGAACGTGTAATCGCCCTCGAGTGGATATTTGAGCATCAGGATGTTGTGGCCACTCCCTGCGGCATACCGCAGAATCCCCTCCTCCATCGCATACAGTGGTTCGGTCATGGTGCTGACCGGTTTCAGGCCATAAGGGGTTTGGACGCTGATGAAATGTTTCAGCGGCGATCCCTCGGCAGTGCCAGACATGTCGGAGGCGCCGGTTACGACCGCCATCCGGTTGAACAACGCCGCAGCGACACCGAGATAGCGAAATTGGGCGTGAGTCCACATCGGCTGCCAGGCTTCGGTCGCGGTCGCGCGAAGTTGATCGACCGCCAGGGCGCGGGTGGCAAATGTCGCGGAATTGATCGGCAGCGGTGTGTCGACCATCCCCTTGGGTGCGGTCTGGAGCAGTCGGTCACGCACCCGCTTTAACCGCTCGAGAGCCGCCTCATGCTCGCCGTTGATCAACTGGGCCAGACCGATCATGGCCTCGATTTCGTCGCCCGGATGTTCGATCCGCGGCTCCAGCCGCGCGATCAGCGGGGTGGTTTGACCGCTCTCCGCGGCTGCTTCGACCAGCAATACGTTCAATTCGACGATCGGCAGATCCTTACCGGCAACGGGCACCTGACTCGGATCGGCGTGACCGGCGAACGAAGCCTGCAGCGCCGGCGGCGGATCAGCATAGAGCAGCATGTTGGACGCCGACAGCAGCGTTTGGTCACCCTGACTTGTCGCAGCCTCTTGGTCCGGATCATCGGCCTCACCAAAAACGATTTCGCTCAGCAACCGATATCGCTGTTGGGCATCGACGCCGACCAGAGCGAGGCCGAGCTGGGCAACCGTGGCGCGTCCTTCCTGAAAGCCCGGCTCACGATTGACCGCCTGACGCAGCATTCTACCAGCAATCGACCAGCGTTTCGAAGCGAGAACCCGCGTGCCTAACTCCGCCATTTCCGCGTTTTGACGATCGCTGCCGTAGCTGCCGGAGTAATTGGAATAGTGAAGCTGCACGCTGGCCAGGTAATGATCGATCGCTTGTTGAGCCAGACGATCATCGACTCGCGGATCGGCGACAATTTGCCGAACCATCCAGCCCCAGATTTCTCCAGCATCGCTGACCGACTTGACGCGTCGCGCTTCGCTCAGCAGATGGATTTCAAGAGCGGCGACTGCGGGTTCCAGGCCCCAACGTTTGTGAATCGGCAGGACCGCGTGCAGCAGGTCGTTCGTGACCACCTCGTCGCTCCCCTGCTGCGAACGATTGAGAGCGACCGCCGGCAATGGCGGCGAATCGGCTCCGGCGATGTCGACGCCCAAGCCGTTGGCCAAGCTACGCAGCGCCTGATCGGCTGCCGCCGGATCATCCTCGGCAATCGCCAGATGAACGCCCACCAGGTCGAATCGATACGGCGTTTTTGACTCGGCCTGTCGCGCGCTCAACCGTTCTCGCAGCTCCTCGGCTCGGTCGGTCGCCACAGCTAAATCGGCTAACAGCTTCGACAGACTCAACGGCTGCATTTCCGGTTCGGGGTACCTGTTGGTGGAACTGCCGGTCAACAGCATTACGGGATAGGGAAAGGCCTCATCACGGCGCTGTTCGGGCAGGACCGCATCCCGGAGCGCCTCGAAGAGTACTTCGCCAGCCGCACTGGGGGCATCTTCTGTCGCTGATGACATCGCATCTTGGGCGAGGGCAACGATCGACGCGACTCGGCGAGGAATCCAATCGAGATCTTCCTGCGGCTGATCCACCGACCCGACGGTCCTTCGCTGGGTCGGGATCACGAATGCCGATCCCGTACTGGTCGTTTCCAATTTCCTCAGCGGCGGACCGGCGGCCAGGGCTCGCTGCAACGCCTCACCGGTCACTTTCCAGGCACCGGCTTTAGCCGCGGCTTCCGCCAGCTGCAGACACTCTCGAGCCACTTCCGTCGACAACACGCGAGGCGTCTCCGCAGCCGGCACCAACGCGCCCAACATCTCACGCAGCGGAGTCACGGCGGCGGCGGGATCGTTCGCACCGATGGTCCGCGCCTTGGCCATCAGCAGCGTACGGGCGATCTCGCTCCGCTCGGCTCGCTGGGCTACAGCTACCACCTTGTCGACCAAGGGGGCGGCGGCGGACCGCACAGCCGCACGCTCCGACGCCAAGGCGAGTATGGCCGGTGAATAGAGCGCTAATGTGAGCGGTATCTCCGACTCGCTCACCTCAGCCGGGTCGGCTGGAAGACTCTCAGCCAAACGGCTGATCGCTTCCCCAGCCACATCCGTTTCCAACGCGATGCCGACCATCGCCTGCATGGCGACGAGTGACCAATCACGAGGGTGGACTTCGACCTGTTCGGCAAGTTCCTGCTCAAAGCCCGCCAAACGTTCTCGCCCCGATTCGGACTCCGCAAGACGCGTTACGACCAGCGCGGCCAGCGACGTCCGCTCCGGCTGCGTCTCGGCGGTCGCAACCAGCGGCATGAGATCGAATCGCTGGCCCGCAGCGGTGTCGTCATTGCCGACGCCCGTTGCCGCTTCGGCGTCTGCCTGTTCGCCTGTTGTCGCAGCGGAATCCTGAAACGCCAGGAACCGCTCCAAATCGGCTTCGTCCAACGATTCCAGTGTCGTGTCGAGCCCCTGTTGGAAGCTGCTGCGAAACTCGTTGCTACCTCCCCACCGCTTGGCACGCTCAAATCGCTCTGGATCAGCCAGTGCGTCGCTGTAGATGCGGATCGCCTCGAGCCGGCCATCAACCTGAACCAACTTTTCCGTGATCGCCGCATAGGACCGCAAGTCGGAGTAATCGCCATAGCCAGGATTGCCGCGGTTCTGTTCGGAGTTATCCGTCTGCTGGTAACCCTTCAGCAGCGCACGGCGGGCTTTCTCTTTTTGCCCTGCGGCGACATAGGCATTGGTCAAACGCGCATGGACGGAGAACTCATACTGTCGCGTATACGACGAAACGTAATCGTCCTCGGCATGTTCCAAAGCCATCACCGCTAGATGTTCCAGACCTTGCTGGTCCTGCAGAACCTGCCCCAGTTCCCACCACATGTTTTGTGACAGCAGCTTTGCATCAGTCGCGATCAATTCCCGCAGGCGACTTTCCAGATCCTCTGTCGCGGTGGATTGCTGTTCGGGCGTTGTGGCATCGAGCGCGAGCAGCAGCAGGTTGACCAACAAGCGTGCTGCCTCGTCGTCAGTCTTGACTCGCTGGAGCCATTGCTCGCGCACCTCGGTGGCCAATTCTTTGTTTGCCTTCAGCGCGCCGATGCAAGGTTGCAGCGGCCCATAAAGTTCGCCGTTACTACTGATCCCATACCCTTGCCAAAATGGACTGCCGTGGAGGTAAACCAGATCGGCCTCAAAGATCCGTCGGACGGCTTTGGCTATCGCTTCGGTTCGATGGATCTGCGGATCGCGACCGATACTGCGCAGTACCGTCCCCAATGCCTCGACCGGAGCATTGCTGAGGATGTGGTCGATGAACGCTTGGGCGGCCTCGCTCGGTTCTGCCGAACCGCGCCGGTAGAGCTGAGCAAGTTGACCGATGTAGTGTGAAGGAATCCGGTCGATCGGTACCTGCATCAGGCTCCGATAGGCCTTGTCGCTCTGGTTGGATGAGCTGACGGCTTGTTGAAAAATATAGAACTCTCGTTCTAGCAACTCGGGTTGCTTCTCGATCGCCGCCAGGAACTTGTCTACCGCTTCCTCGTGTTTACCCGCCCGGCTAAGTCGCGTAGCGGTATCCCAG
This sequence comes from Planctomycetaceae bacterium, assembly GCA_007127095.1. Lineage (GTDB taxonomy): Bacteria > Planctomycetota > Planctomycetia > Pirellulales > Pirellulaceae > UBA6163. The sequence continues at coordinate 14,321 of SKZY01000249.1, read as the reverse complement.
AGCGACTTGGGATCTGCGGGCTGCAGTTCAGCGATCTGCTCGAACAGCCGGTCGGCATCGTCGCTGCGTCCCGCGGCGGTATAGAGTTCCGCCAGTTCGGATTTTAACATCAGCGACTGAGGCGAGGCTGCTACCCGTCGCTCCGCCTGTTGAAGCAATTTGTCCAAGCGGCCTGCACGCTGCAGCAAGCGGACAGCCTGTTGGCGGTAGTAACTGCTGTTGGATGCCGCGGGACCGCCGCTTTGCCGCAGCGACTGATAGGCGACCTCTGCGGCGGCTTCCTTGTTACCCGCGTCGAGAAACTGTTGAGCCAATTGCAGCAAGACCGTTGGCGATTGGCCACCGCGGCGCTGTGTCCGTTGCAGCACGGCCGAGGCCATCGTATGCATTCCCAACCGCGTCAGTTGATCGGCCAATGCCATCTCGGTCGACGCGTCGAGCCGCATGCCGAACAGCCGCTGGGCCGCAGTCCGCGCCCGCTCCAACCGCCCCAATTGTGCCGCCAGGTTCATCGCCGCCAATTCACGCACGCGCAGCGTTGCCTGGTCCATCGGCTCGATCGCGTCGAGAGCATGCAGTGCCGCCTCGGGCCGGTTCAGCTCGGCGGCCATCCGCGCCCGTTCGATCCACAGGTCATGGTCATCGGGATATCGCTCGGTCGCGACGATGATCCGATCGAAGGCACCCGGCAAATCGGCGGCCCACCAACGAGCAAATGCGGCGAGCGTGGCGCGAAGCTTCTGCTCTTCCCCCACCAACGGCGAATCGTCTGCGAACAAGCCGTCCGCCCCGTCGAGGTGCCGCAGCAATTGCTGCCGCTCAGGCGAGTCCTCACTCAGGCGAATCCCGCCATAAAGCTGCTGGACGAAAGACGAAGACAGCAGACGTTCGGAAAACGGCACCGATAGTTCGCTCGATTGGTACCCGGAACCGTCCTGGTAGTAGACGTTCGCTGTGCCCTGACTCGGCGAGGAGATGCGCCGCGGCGGCGAACTGCTTTGGTCAATCGCCTGCAGGGCGATCGCCAAATCGACAGCGACCAATTTGGCTTCGAAGGGAAGTTCGCCCACGGTAAGCACGGCCGCGACCGCCGACCGCAGGTTCGCCCGTTCGGCAGCAGGCATTGTGAAGGCCCAATCGGAAAGTGATTGGGCGACACCCTCGAGTAGTGCCGGGATCGAATCCAGGGCATGGCTCGCGGTGGAGAACCGGAGTGAACCTGCGGCAGCCGCGGGGCGATCAGGCGATCGAAATGCTTCACCTAACGCCTCGGCCCGCTCAATCTTGCCGGCCGCGACGAGTTCTTGATGAACCATAGCCGCCATCGCACCGCTGGTATTGGCCGATTGGGGCGCGCTGTCATAGGCTTCCTGAACCAGCGCCAATTGCTGCTCGGAGAGCGGCTCGAGTGCAGCGGTCTCTTGAGCCAGCTGGGGTGGTGGGTTGCGGAGTTGCTGACGCATCGAAAGCTGCTGCATGATCAACGTGCCGCGCTCACTCTCGTCGATCTCCGCAAGCCGCCACAATACGTTGACCATCAATTGCTGAGACTGATAGTAAACCAAACTTCCGGAGGTCGTCTGCTGACTGCTGAACGCTTCCTTGATCGCGCGAATGGCGACGAAGTCCCAAAGTTGCTCCGGGTCCTCGATCGCCGCCAGCTCTGATACGTCGCTTAAAGGCTCCTCGACTTCATCCAGTTTGTCCGCTTTGGCAGCGGCGGCCAAACGGAGCGCCATCGCCAAAAATCGGGCCTGGCCAAAATCGGTTGCGTTCACTACGTCTCGGCCTTGAGACGAAATCCCATAACGTCCGGTACTGTAACGTCCCAGTCGAAGCAGGCTGGCCAACCTGTAGGCCTGCTGGGCTTGGTTCAGACGGGAGGAGGCGGCCGCTTGAATCGCTGCCGCATTGGATCCGCGGCTGGCCAGCAACGCTTGCCGGTTCCGAGTCGGTGTCGATGCGTCGAGCTGCAATGCCTCAACTTCAGCTGCTTGGGCTACCGCCTCATCGACCTCGTCAGCCGCCATCAAGTACGCCGCCAACCGGATTCGCACCTCCCACAAATCCGGTTGTCGCTCCAGGACCGCGCGAGCGAATCGGATCGCTGCTTCGGTATCGCCGCGGCTGAATGTGCGATCGATCAAGTCGATCATCGCTACCGGATCGTCCATCCCCTGCAGCCGTTGCAGCGACGCCTCGGCCTGCTGGATCTGGCCGCTGTCGACCATCAATTTTAATAGCCGGCTGCGATTATCCGGCGTATCGGCGACCGCCACCAACTGCTGTTGATAGCCCAACGCCACTTCGGGCTCCGATGCCGCACCGGCCAGATTCACGATTTCGCCCAGCAACTCCGGATCCCGCGGGCTGTCGACCAACAGCGGCTCAAGGGTTTGTCTGGCCGTGCCGAAGTCGCGTACCGAGCTGTGAGCAACCGAAATGAGCAAGGTGGCGGTACGCGTGTCAGACGCTTCCCGTCCGCGCAGCTCAAGGCGACTGACCAAATGATCAAAATCCCCTTGCTGATCATAGAGTCCGGCCAACAGGCCGACCAAGCGTTTCTCTTCATTGAGACTGGTCGCATCCTCCAACAAGTCCCAATAAAGTTCGATTGCTTCGGCGGTTCTGAATCGATTGGCCAGCGCTGCGGCGAGCGCTTGGCGGGTGTCGGGATCGCGTGGGGCTGCTTGCAGCGCCCGGCGGAGCGTCTCGAGACCTTCGTCATCACGCCCGACCTTGAAACACTGGTCGGCGTAAAAACGATAGGAATCAGGATTGCCCGGTTGGGCTTCGATCAACTCGGCTGCCGTCGCTAACGCAGCGTCGGTTTGGCCCAACTGCAACTGCAAACCCGAAATCCGCTTCAGGTAATTCGGCAGGAATCGAGTATCGCGGCGGGCGAGCTGGCGAAACGCTTCCACCGCATCACCCAGCCGTGACCCTTTGCGGTACAGTTCCGCGGCGACAGTCAGCGCTGCGATATCGTTTTCATCGGCCTGAAGCGCGTCTCGGATCGCTACGGTCGCCTCGGCCAGGCTGCCGCTTGCGTCGAGCATCAACGCCAGCCGGCGATGCTCCTCGGCGAGACCACTCGCCGCGGCTTGCTCTCGCGCCTCCGCGATGCGGTCCTGCAGAGTGCCGCTGCTGCCATAGACGCTGACCCGCGCCTGGAACACCTGCTCACGCTGCTCGGGCGAATCGGCCACCCCGTCGGCTTGATCCAACTGTGCCAAGGCTTCGTCGAAACGTTCTGCTCGCGCCAGCAACTCCGCCAACCGCAGCCGCTGGGGAAACGTCGGGTCGAGCTGAGCGGCTTGCAAGAATACCTCCAACCCGCGTTCCGGCTCGTCGAACGTGTGAAACACCTCGGCTAAGCGGATCAGGTTATCGCGACTATCGCGGGGCGGCTCGGCGATCGCCGCCCACACCTCGACCGCTTCGTCATGACGGTCCAGCCGATGCAGGAACTCGCCGAGGTACTCGCGGTACTGCGGTTGGTCGGGAGCCAGCTCGATCGCACGCCGATAGAGTTCGATCGCTGCGTCATGATGCTCGATCCGCCGCATCAGGTCGGCGACCTGGGCGGTCACGACGGCGTCGTCACGCTTCGCCTCGGCCAGTCGCTGCCAGACCGCGGCGGCTCGCTCGCGCCGGGCGGCTTGGTCCGCCGTGGTCGTCTCGAGCCAGCTGTTTCCTAATTGGACAAGGTAGTCGGGGTTCTCGGGGTCCTGTTCGGCAAGCTGTTCCCACTGTTCAACCACCTGTTCCGACTTGCCTGCGGATTTGAGGACATCGATCATCCCCAACCGGGCATCGGTATCGCCTGGGGCGAGGCGAATGCTCTCCGCTAGCGCCTTTTCGGCCTCGTCGACGCGACCCGCCTTGGCCAATGTTTGCCCATGACGGAGGCGCAGCGCGATCTCATCGGGACGCTGCTCCACCTGCCGTGCGTAGTAATCTGCTAACGCCGAATAATCGCCGCTCCGCAAGAACACCGCTTCGATCCGTCGGCGGACATCGCTGTACAGCCAGCTCGCTGGGCGTAGCCGCCCGGCGATCGATTCCAAATCTTCCAACGCCTGCTCGGTCTGCCCCAGCCGGCGGCGCATCTCCGCCGCCGCGATCTGGTAGCCGATGGTGCGAGTGTCGTCGGCCGGACCGGCCTCGTGCGCCAGCCGCTCATAGCGCTCCAACGCCGCTTCGATTTGGCCTTCATCGGCGAGAATGCTGGCGATCTGTTCGCCAACACGCCCGTCGCCAGGAAACACCGCCTCCAATCGGTTCCAAACCGCTAACGCTTTGTCACGCTGCTGAGCCCGCTGGTAGAGTCGACCTAGCTCGGTGAACACCGGCAACGCCTCATTCCGCGCCGGGCCACGATCGATCGCGCGTTGCAAAGCCTCGGCTGCCGCATCGGTTCGCCCGACGTTCAACAGCGCCTTGCCGAGATAAAAACTGACCATCGCGTCCTCATCGCGGACCGTTTCGGCGTCGGCCAACGCCTTAGCCGCCTCCGCGTCACTCCCACGCCGCAACAACACCAACCCTCGCAGCATCGCTCGCGATCCCGGTTCGGCGCCGTCGCCTTTATCGGTTTCGAGACTCGCGATCCATTCATCGAGCGTGCCGGCTTGGACGTGATAGCTATAGACGCGGTCCAGTGCCGTACCCGGCCGTGGCCGCCGTAGCAACACTTCGACGAACCGTTCCGCGATTTGCCGCTCCCGTTGGGCATCCCCATCGTCTTGAGCGAACGCTTGGTTCGTAGAGCTCAAGACGATCGTTACCAACACGACCAGCAGGGCCGTCGATTTTCTAAAAAAGGCGCGTCTCATGAGTGGCGTTCCAGAGAGTCGGCGGATGAGGAGCGACGCATGTGCCGAAGTGTGGTATTCGGCTAGCCCGCATTGTAACGCCCCGCTCGCGTGGCGGGTGAAAGCTCTACCGATAGCGACCAAACCGCCTACCCTGGTAGCAGGGCTGCGGTTGACCGGCCGAAATTGCGAGTGAAACGTTGCATCGCCGCGCCGCAGCGGTTAAGACTGCGAGACCGGGCGCTCATTCATTCAGCTTTTCAACGGCCAAAAAACATGACCCAAATCGATCCGGAGTTCCGGGATCAGCTGCGCGATTTTCGCGACGATTTCCGTCGTTTAAGAGATGAAGTGGGTAAAGTGATCGTGGGCCAGCAAGCGATCGTCGATGCCGTTCTGACCGCCATGATCGCCGGCGGCCATGTGTTGCTAGAAGGCGTTCCCGGATTGGGAAAGACGATGTTGGTACGGACCTTGGCCGAAGTGATCGATAGCCACTTTTCCCGTATCCAATTCACCCCCGACCTGATGCCGGCTGACCTGATCGGCACCACAGTGTTGATTGAATCGGCCGATGGAGCCAAGGAGTTTCAATTTCGCCGCGGCCCGCTGTTCGCCAACCTTGTGCTGGCCGACGAGATCAACCGCGCGACCCCGAAAACCCAATCGGCGCTGCTGGAGGCGATGCAAGAACACAGCGTCACCGTCGGTAGCACCACGCATCAACTCGAAGGCGTCTTCTTCGTGCTGGCGACTCAGAATCCGCTGGAAATGGAAGGGACCTATCCGCTCCCCGAAGCGCAGTTGGACCGTTTCATGTTCAAACTGATGGTCCCCTTTCCCACGGTCCGAGAATTGGAAACGATCATGGACCGCACCACCGCTGTTCAAACGCCGACCGCATCGATCCAGATTCAACCGCAACAGGTGCTGGAAATGGGCCGCCTGAGCCGGCAAATTCCGATCGCTGATGCGGTGCGGCGATTCGCGATCGAATTGGTGATGCGGACCCATCCCGATCAAGAACTCGCCCCACCGATGGTCCGCCAATTCGTCCGCTACGGTAGCAGCCCACGAGGCGCTCAAGGACTGATCTTGGCGGCCAAGATTCGTGCGATCCTCGACGATCGCTTCCACGTCGCTACCGATGATCTCAAGGCGGTGGCTAAGGATGTGCTGCGACACCGCATCATGTTGAACTTTGAGGGCCAGGCCGAAGCGATCGATACCGACCAGATCGTCGATCACCTGCTGGAATCCGCGCCAGTTTTGCAAGCGGTTTAAGTTTTAAACCAACCTCCTGGCGGCCGCACAGCGGCTGATGTGATCCGCTGATGTTCGATTCCGATTTCCTGAAACGATTGGAATACCTGTCGCTGCTGTCCAAGCGGGTCTTTCAAGGCCAATTGCTCGCCCAGCGGCGGACCAAGCAGACCGGTGGCGGCGTCGAGTTTTCCGATCACCGCGAATACATCCACGGCGACGATCTACGGTATATGGACTGGAACGTTTACGCACGCCACGGCGATCTGCTGCTGAAACGCTTTCAGGAAGAAGAAGACCTCCATGTCTACATCCTGTTGGACTGTAGCCGCTCCATGGATTCGCTCCCGACCGAGCCGACGCTGACGGTTGATAAGTTTCGCTTCGCGCGGCAACTCGCCGCCGCATTGGCCTACATCGCGCTAGCCGATCTCGATCGTGTCTCGGTGGTGGCCTATGACGCGAAAGTCCGTCAAGCCCTGCCGCTGGCCCGTGGGAAAGACAACATGTTCACGGTGCTGCGGTTCTTGGAACGCCTCAGTACCACCGGCGAAGCTACCGACCTGGCGACCGTCGCCGCCGATTTCACCCGCCGAGCGCCGCGGACAGGCTTGGTGTTGGTGATCAGCGATCTGTTCGACCAACAGGGATTTCACGTCGGCATCGATCGCTTGCGACACCGAAAGTTTGAGCCACACGTGATCCAGATTCACACGCCGGCTGAAGCGAACCCGCAATTGCTCGGGGACGTCGAACTGTTGGATGTCGAATCCGACAGGCTCCGGAAGGTGACCATCACCGAACGAAAGCTGCGGCAATACGAGGCACGCTTCCAAGCATTCCTCCGTGATGTGGAATCGTATTGTCGGCGTTATGGGCTGAGCCACACGCGTGCCACGGCCGACGTGCCGTATGACGAGGTATTGTTGAAGATGATGCGCGTCGCCGGAGCACTCAACTGATGAGTTTTGCTTCACCGGATCGATGGATGTGGCTGCTGATCGCGCTGCCGATCTTGGCGCTTTACATCCTCCGCACACGGCTCCGCCGTCAACGCGTTGCGACGCTGTTGTTCTGGGACCAGGTCTTCGACCAAAAACGCCAGCGTTCTTGGTGGCAGCGTCTGCGGCATTGGGTCAGCTTGCTGTTACAACTCGCATTTTTGTTATTGGTGGTCGCCGCCTTGGTCGATCCGCTGTGGGAAGGCGAAGGGAACCAGGCCCGGCAAGTCGTAATCGTTGTCGACAATTCGGCCAGCATGGCCGCCGCAACCGCCAGTGGCCCGACGCGGTTTGACCAGGCTCGCGATCAAGCCTTGGCGGTTCTCGCGGCGGTGCGTGACGGTGACGAAGTCGCCCTGGTTACCGCTGGCAGCAGCGTCCGTGTGCCGGTCGGGATGACCGACTTCACGCCAGCCGTCCGCGATGCCATCCGAGCCCTCAAACCTACCGATGGACCAAGCCGCGCGCTCGAAGCCGTCGCCGCGGCGCGACGACTCACCCGCGCGCCGGAACATCGCAGCATCGTGTTGATCAGCGACGCTTGTTTTGACGGTGCTGAGCAACTCCAAACCATCGACGATGTCGATTGGATCGCCGTCGGCGAGGCCACCGATAACTTAGCCGTCACGCAACTCGCCCTGAGACGCTCGTTGGTCGACCCGATCGGCTATGCGGCGCTAATCGAAGTCGAAAACTTCGGCGAGACCGCGGTCAGCAGCCGGTTGACGATCGAATTGGCCGGCGAACTGGTCGATGTGATTCCGCTGAACATCGATCCCGGCCAATCGTGGCGGAAGACCATCACCGGTGCATCGGCCGAAGGAGGGCTGTTGCGAGTTTCGCTGAATCATCGCGATGGCCTATCGATCGACAACGAGGCAATCGCCGTGCTGCCAAAGCGGCCGCGGATTCCAGTCTTACTGGTCACGGCCGAACCGAGTTTGTATCTGGAGAGCGTCTTGGGAGCGATCCCGCTGGTCGACTTGACGGTCACGACAACCGCCCCACCCCAGGCGCCCCGAGGCGGGTTCATGATGCTCCATCGCATCGTCCCCGAATCGTTGCCCAGCGGGGCGGTCTTCGCCATCGATCCCCAAGGTGATAGCGACGCCTGGAAACGCGGACGACCACTCGAACAAGCGATGATCGCGGAACAAGCCTCCGGCTCCCCCCTGCTGCCTCATGTACGGTTGACGAACGTCGCCCTGCCCGGCGCGTCGGAACTGCTCATGGGCGACGACGCCGAATCGCTGTTGGTCGAGGCCGGTGGAGCGACCTTGATGGCCTCGCGAGTCCGTGGCGACGATCGTTTGATCGTGCTGGCGGCCGATTTGGAGGGCAGCGATTTGCCACTGCGAATCGCTTTTCCGGTATTGATGACCAACGCGGTCAACTGGTTTTTGGGACGGACCGGGGAACTGCAGCCGGCGCTGCGAACGGGCCGATTGGCAGAGATCCCGATCGGCGGCTCAACCTATCCGGCCTGGCAGTGGCTCGACCCGACCGGACGTGCGGCAGCGGCTTCGGTGGCTGACGAAAAGGCGGTTATCGGGCCGGTCGACCATGTCGGTATCGTCGAACTACGGCCGCTGCGGTCGCAGGATGCTCCCCAACCGAACCCGCCAGCAAAAAGCCAGACGCCTAGCAACTCGCCCTCGACCGGTCCGTCACCAGAACCGAGCAGTGAATCGATCACCCTGGCGGTCAATCTTTGTGATCGCGGCGAGAGTGATCTGAAGCCGCGTCTGGAACCGCGTCCGCAGCCGATTTCGATCGCCGGCTCAGGGCGTCGCTCGCTCTGGTTCTACCTCGCCTGCGCTGCGCTCGGATTGATCACCGCTGAATGGTTCCTCTACCAGCGAAGGGTGGTGGGATGACGGAATCGCTGCAAGTGGAGTGGATGCGCCCACAAATGATGTGGGCCTTGGTCGTGATTCTGCCCTGGCTGCTGATGCTGCATTTTCGCTCGCTGAGCGATTTTCCGCTCTGGCAACGGTGGCTCAGCCTCGCGCTTCGCTGTGGTGTGGTCATGTTGATTACGCTGGCACTCGCCGGGCTGGTGTGGCTGGTTTCGACCGAACGCCGAATGGTTGTGGTGGCGATCGATCGCAGTGAAAGTATCGATGCCGCAGCCGAAGAGGTGGCCGATCGCTTCGCCGAGTCGCTGCAACAAGCGGCGGCCGAAATGAGTGATGTCGAACTCCGGTTCCTCGACTTTCAACGTCTGCCCGGCGAGCTGTCGCCTGATCGGCCTCCGCCCAGAAACGATCGACCAGCACCCGAGTCGACCCGCGAGCAGACTATCACGCGAACCAGAGGCACTGCCGAGCCCGCCGGCGGCAGGCAGGACGGCACCGAGGCCAAGGAACGACAAGAAGAATCGCCGGGCACCGATATCGCCGCGGCAATCCGTACCGCGGTCGCAGCGATCCCGCCCAGTTATATCCCGACGGTGGTCTTGCTCAGCGACGGAAATGCGACCACCGACGACCCGGTTTCCGCGGCGGCGTCCTGTGGCATTCCGATCTGGCCGGTCCCGCTGCCGCAGCGGAGCGAGCCAGAGGTTCAACTCGCCGCTATCAACGCTCCGGCCCAGGTCCGACAAGGTGAACCGTTTTATCTCGATGTGATCGTCAACAGCACCGGACCGGCCAGCGGTTTCGTCGATCTTTACCGTGGCGATATTCGCATCGGCGAAGACCAGAACGATCGGGTTGAATTACAAGCTGGCGAAAATCGGTTTCGCATTCGTCAATCGATCACCGCCCAACGCCAGGTCACGTTTGCGGCGCGGCTCCGTGGCTTCGATGCCGCCGACACGCTGCTCGATAACAACGAAGCGATGGCGATCGTTGCCGCCTCCGGTCGCCCACGTGTGCTGCTGATCGATCCCGATACCCACCAAACCGATTCGCTGCGGTGGGCCTTGGACGAACAGAAAATCGATGTCGAGGTCCGCCCGGCCGAAGGCGTGCCGCGTGATTTGACGGAGCTGCAAGGGTACGAGTGTTTGATCCTCTCCAACGTTCCCGCGACCGCGATGACGATGCGACAAATGCAGCTGATCCGCAGCTATGTCCAGGATCTCGGCGGCGGGCTGGTGATGCTCGGCGGCGATCAATCGTTCGGGCTCGGTGGCTACTACCGAACACACCTGGAAGAAATCCTCCCAGTCCGCAGTAACTTCGAAAAAGAACGCGAAAAACCAAGCATCGCGATGGTGTTGGTGATCGACAAAAGCGGTTCGATGGGGGGCCAGCCGATGGAACTGGCCAAGGACGCCGCTAAGGCCGCTGTCGAATTACTCAGCCCCCGTGACTCGATCGGCGTGATCGCCTTTGACGGTGACAGTTACTGGGTCAGCGAGCTACGGACCGCTAGCGACAAAGGTTATATCCTCGACCGAATCAGCACCATCGAGGCGAGTGGTGGGACCAACATGTATCCGCCGATGGAAGATGCCTATCGTGCGTTGTCATCCGCCTCGGCGAAGCTAAAACACTGTATCCTGTTGACCGACGGCGTGTCTGCGCCGGGCGATTTTGAAGGCTTGGCAGCGGAGATGGCGGCCAGCCGCATCACGGTTTCGACCGTGGCGATGGGGCAAGGCGCCAGTCAACAATTACTGGAAGACATCGCGCGAATCGGCGGCGGCCGGTACTACTTTTGTGATGACCCCCAGTCGGTCCCGCAGGTGTTTGCCAAAGAAACGGTCGAAGCGAGCAAGTCTGCGATCAACGAGCTGCCGTTTCTGCCTCAACAGGTTCGCGCGACCCAGGTCCTCGAGGGGATCGAACTCGACCTGGCCCCGCTGCTGCTGGGCTATGTGGTGACACGGCCCAAGCCGACCAGCGAATTCATCCTGGCGAGCGAAAATGGTGATCCGCTGCTGGTTTGGTGGCGCTACGGATTGGGGATGACCGTCGCATTTACCAGCGATGCCAAGGCGCGGTGGGCCGCCGAGTGGTTGACCTGGCCTGATTTCGGACCGTTCTGGGCCCAAATTATCCGCCACGCCATGCGTAAAAACGATACCCGGGGCATCTTTGTCGATGTCCAGCGGAGCGACCAAACGACGACCGTGGTGATGGACAGCGTCGATGATCAAGGCGAGTTCATCGATGGTCAAGAGACGACGTTGACCCTGATCGATCCGCGGCTCAAGACCGAGCAGATCCCGTTGCACCAATCGGCCCCAGGCCGGTACGAAGCTCGGCTCCACACACCGCTGCGAGGAAATTACCAGCTCGAATTGGCTCAGAGCCGTCCCGGTGGTCAAGCGGTTCGACAATCGCGTGGGATCGTAATCGGCTATCCCGACGAACTGCGGCTGCAACCGACCAACGAGTCGGTCCTGCGGCAAATTGCTGAAGTCAGCGGCGGGCGGTTCGATGCCTCGCCAACCGACTTGCTGCAACGCAGCGATGCTTCGGCACGCAAGCCGCTGTCACTGTGGCCCTACCTGCTGATGGCGGCGCTGGGACTGTTCCTGGGCGACGTCGCCCTCAGACGCATCGACTTCGCCCGGCGATGAACCATTACGTTCGCACCCTTTTTTATTTTTTTCCTGCTTCCGTCGCCCTCGCTCACCACTATATTGGGAGGGTTATCAGTACTTCTGAAAGCGAACCCATCCCGTGCATCCCCATCCTATTCATTCAGGGGCTCGCAGATGTCCAGTGATCACTTCGGCTCGCAGTCGCTTCGAGACGGTGTCCGGCAGGTGCTGAACTCGGTTCGCTGGCGGATCCGCCAGCGGAACGCGATCGCTGCGGCTAGCCTGGGAGCCGTCTGCGGCGGTTTCACCGCAGTGGCATTGGCCGGCGTTGCCGCGGTAACGCCGCTACCGTGGCTCTGGCTGCCGCTGGCGATGATCGCGATGGCCGCGGCGGGTGGCTTGGTCGGCGCGGCCCTGCCGGTTTCACTGGCGACCGCAGCCCGGCGAATCGACGCCTATTACGGCATGAAGGATCGAGCGATCACGGCACTGCAATTCGAATCGGACCCCGACCCAGTCCGCCAGATGCAGGTGAACGATGCCCGCCACCACCTCCGCCAAGTCCGTCCCGAAGATTGTATCCGGTTCGTCCCCCACCGCCCCGCTCTCTTCTCCGCGGCGACGCTGGGGCTGCTGGCCTGGGCGGTCCTCCTGTTGACCCCGCCACAAAGCCTCAGTGACGAGGCGCCGGTGGTCGACCTGGCCGTCCAACAAGCGTCGCTGCTCCGTCAAACGATGATGCCTGAGGTCGCTGCACTGCGTCAGGAAGATGCGGACGTTCCCGAGATCGACGCGCTGACCGAGCAACTGGAAGAATTGCTTGATGAGATGGAATCGGAGTCAGTCGATGAACTCGATCTGATGGCGAAGCTGTCGGAAATCGAGCAGGCGATCGCCCAGACACGCGATGCGATGCAGATCGATGTGGTCGCGGCTCAACTCAACGAACTGGCCGCCGCACTGCAGGGGTCCGAGGCGATGAAACGATCGGCCACAGCGATGCAGGAAAAACGTTATGAAGACGCAGGCAAACAACTCGAATCGATCGATCCCGCGGCGTTGAGCGATCAAGAACGCCGTGCAGTCTCGGATGACCTGAAAAAGTTCCTCAGCAAGCTTTCCCAAGCCAAATCCGGAAAGCTCTCACAGGCCGCCCGCGAAATCCAACAAGGGCTGGAACAAAAAAACGATTCCCAGTGCAAAGACGGTCTCTGTCAACTGGCCAGCCTCTGCCAAACACAGGCATTGAACCAAAAAATCGGCGATTGCATGGCTTGTCAACTCAATCGCCTGGCCCAGTGTAAAGGCCAATGCCGCGGCGCCGGTAAGAACGGTGGTGAATCGGTGGCCAAGTCGGATTCGCCGTCGCAGAAGTGGGGTCGCGGGGCGTCCGGCAATCCCGAGGGCCAACAAACTGATCTCGATTCGACCCGCCACCAAGAACAGCTAACCGGGGCCCAGGGTTCCGGACCGAGCGAGAGCGAAGTGCTCGAAGCTCCCGAAGGAGAACAGGCCGCGGCCCGAGCCTTCGCCGCGCGCTACCAAAAGTTCCGCAGCCAAGCTGAGGCAGTCTTGGACAGCGAACCTCTGCCGTTGGGCCACCGCGAAACCGTACGGCAGTACTTCGAACGCATCCGTCCCGACAGAGAGTTCTCAGCGGACTGACCTGCGTTGACGGATGAGGTTGCCTCGAACGACCTTGACGAGCGCATCAAGGCGGGCGTAGCCGCCGGCGGCATCTTCTCACAATGCCTTATCCGTCTCCAGGTGGCCACCGACTCCGTTTTGCTGATTCGAGCGGGAACGAACTGGCAGAAGGCGCTTCCCAAGCGAGTCGCAATCCCGCGGCCAAATCGTGAAACTTCATTTCACTCAACGCTTCGAGTAAGCTTGCCGCCTGGCGTTTGCGTCCGGCGGATAAATCGCAGCTACGGTCAATGGGTTTGCGCCATGGCAAAAAGATCAAGACTCAAGATTGATTGAGGATTCTATGAATCACTTAGCAGGTGACCTCGGTGAAATTCGCCGAACCTTCCGTCCCAAGATGGCGAACGTCATCGCGGGAGCGATCATCGGTCTGACTCTACTCATTGGCGGCATTTCGCTCGCTCTCGTTCTAGCACAGCAAGACGAAACCAAGCCACTCGACATGGGCGACCGCATCGCAAAATATGTGCTCCTCGCGGTATTGGGTATCGGTGCCCCGACCGGTGGCATTGCATTACTTCTACGGATGAAGCGCCTCGCTTCCCATCGCGTCACGGTTCACGCAGACGGATTTACATTTGCCTATGCGGGATCGACCGACACCTGCCCTTGGTCCGAACTGGAGAAGATTGAGGAAGTATTCACGGAGGAGCAATTGAAAGTGCTGAAAGTGCCTGGTGCTGTGCTCAAGAACCTCGACCGCAGCTTCGTGCTTTACCGTAAAGATGGAAAAAAATTCCATTTCACCGTCAACTCGATCGACAGCATTCCGCGATTTGCGGCATGTTTAGAAGCAGCACGTGATCAATTCGGCATTCGATGGGAACGTGTCGAACAATAGCCACTCCCCCCTACCGGACAGTGACCGGCCGGCGATCAGCGTCTGTATCCCTTCGGGATAATCACTGTCGAGTCTATCCCGATCCCGAGGTGCTCCCCGCAATCCATCACACAACCAAGCCCCCTTCGTAAATCTTTGCGAGTAAACGCCCCAGCGAGCTGGTCGTGCCGAGAGAAGCGTTATTCCCAAAGACT
>SKZY01000203.1 GCA_007127095.1 Planctomycetaceae bacterium | reverse complement strand
GACTTCACCGTCTATGAGTACGAGTGGTGGCATTTCGATTTCCGCGATTGGCAGCGCTACCCGATCGGCAACGCCAGCTTCGAGGAACTTTCGGAGGCTGCCCCACGCTAAAGTCGAGTTCTCAGACGCGTGACGCATTTTTTAGACGCGAGACACGTATTGAGAACTGAGCCTTCGGATCAGCTTGCGAAGTTCCAATGCGCTGATCGTCGCCAGCACTTGAGATACCGGCAGCCCACTCGTCTGGACCACCACATCGATCGAAGTCGCCTCGGTAGCGATCGCGTCGAGTACCTGACGTTCGCGGTCATTCAGCAAGGCCTCGGAGGGACGGCGGACAACTCGGCCGCTGGCCGTCGGCGCCGCCTCCGGCAGCGGTCCGAGAGATTCCAAGATGTCATCAACATGGCGGACCAAGCGTGCGCCGTCACGGATCAACAGGTTGGTCCCTTGGCTATTGCGGCTCGTCACCGGACCCGGCAAAGCCAACACCTCACGCCCCTGTTCGTCCGCGGTCCGTGCCGTGATCAGCGATCCGCTCCGCTCGGGCGCTTCGATCACCAACGTCGCGTGACAGAGCCCACTGATCAGCCGATTCCGCTGCGGAAATGTCCCCGAATGCGGTTTGGTGTCGGGATGAAACTCACTGATCAGCGCGCCTTGTCGCGAGATCGCGGCGGCCAACTCCGCGTTCTCAGCCGGGTAGATATGCCCCAGACCACATCCGAAAACGGCGAGCGTTCTGCCTCCACCATCCAAGGCACCACGATGGGCGGCCGAATCGATCCCCCGTGCCATCCCGCTGACCACGGTGACCCCCGCCTTCGCCAAACCATAGCCGAGCTTCTCGGCCTGAGAGCGGCCGTAGACCGACGCGTGGCGGGTGCCGACGATGGCGACCGCCAAGGCGTCGCTTGGCAACACTTGGCCGCTGACGAACAGGATCGGCGGCGGATCAGCAATTCTCAGCAACCCCGGCGGGTAGTTCGGCGAACGGCTCGTCAACACCTTCACCGAATGGCGATCGCACCAATGCAAGATCGTCTGAACGTCGACCAGCTCGGAGGCCTGACGGATCGCTTGCAACAGCTTCGGCCCGACATTCCGGACCGCGGCAAGCTCGCGGTCATTCGCCGCCAGCACCGCAGCGGGCGTTTCGAACTTGGCGAGCAAATCGGCCAGCGTGCGGGGGCCCAAACCGGGCAACATCGCTAACCGCAAGTGATCGCCCAGATGCTCATCGATTCCCGACACGGCACCGCCCGCCAACTCAGCGTTCGCCTCGTCGAAGTCGGCGGCTGGTGATTGAATCGATGGGTCGTCGCGTGAAGCGGGAGCGGGCATCGGGATTCCCCCAGCGTAGAACCAGCCGCCCACAGGTCGAGCGGCTGGGCGGAAGCCCCGTTATCGCGATCGGTGTCAGCCCCGTCAATTATCGCTCGAAGCGGGCACACTGGGTGTCGCCGGCTCGGGCAACGGCGGCACGACGACGCGATCGCTCGAACCCGACGCCGCGGCGGCGGCTGCAGCTCCCAATCCGGCCAATCCGATCAGTCCTGCTCCGCCGATCCCTGCTGAACCGCCGCCCGCTCCGCCACCGAAACCACCACCGGCGCCACCCGCTCCGGCCATCGCCGGGGCAGCCGCAACCGGAGTGTCGCTGGCCGCTTCGGGATCATCCGGTGGCGGGATACTGAGTGCCTCGGGAACCAGGGCGGGAGGAACCATGACGACGGGCAACCCGTCGCCGCCGGCCTGCATCAACGACGTCGACACGAATGAGGTCGCGGAGCCTTCACTCGCCACCTCATCGCCGGGAACCGCCTCGAAAGCGAACGCGGCGTATCCACCTGGTCCGACGCAGATCAATCCGTAATTGCCCGGTACGAGTTCCCCTACCGTAAATTCGCCGTCGATACCGGAAATCGCCCGCGCGACCAAAGTCCCCCGGCGGTAAACCAAAACGTTATTACCGGCCACGGTGCCCGCTGTATCTAACGACATCACCCGGCCCCGCAGCTCTCCGTCGGGGCCGAGTTGGGTGAGATAGCGATGGGCCGGTAACGTTTCACCCTCCGCCAACGCGGCATGGTCAAAATCGTCATCCGCCGCATCGTCGCTCTGGGGCGACAAAAACGATTGCGTTACCCGATAAATTTCCTCGCGGTCGAGATTGAAAACCGGCAATACGATCGGATCGGTCGGCGTCGTCGGAGCGGCATCAAGATCCCAACGCTTGCGAACCAACAGGGGGATTGCGGCGTGCCCACCACTGCCGATCGCCACGATCGCGTGCAGACCCGAAGTCGCACGGAACGTCAGTAATCCCGAACGATCGGCCGATAACCGACTCGCAAGGCCGCCCGGTGTCACGAGAAACACCTCGTGATCGTCGTCGGCAGCGGCGAGGGAGCCGTCCATCCGAACGATCCGCAATTGTACCTGCGAATTCGAATCGGAAACGTAGACCGAATTATTCTCGTAAACCGGCGGCGCCGACCGCTCTTGGATCGCGACAGCCAGAGCTCCAGCGGGCGATGGGCGATCGTCAGCTCGAGCAGGTTGGTCACCCAGGCCGACCGGAACTCCGGTGACCGACAAACAGGCCCAGGTCATCAATGTCAGGTAAGGCGTCAGTCGAACTCGCATCTTCTCACCTCCGGGTGTCCGCTCACGATCAAAAACGATTCCACAGCCGATTACCTTACCTAGCTTACCAGCTGAGCGAGTTCGGCACGAGTCAGACAGGTTGAATTCGCAAGAAATTTGACGACCGGCATGCCGTTCGGTGATAATATGTTTCTCGACACAGACCTTTTCCGCCAGCCTCTCACGGACCGATCGCGATGAGCCGAGACCAATCAGCGATGCCCCAAACTCTATTAGCTCTGAAACGCCGTTCCTCGCGCCACGCGAATGAGCGACGTTCGGCACCGCTGGCACTGGCAGCCAGCCGCGTCGCGGCAGCCGATTCGGCGGCCCGAAGCCGCAAGGTGATCCGCGGTTGGTTTGTGTTCGCCCTGATCACGTTCTCGCTGCTGATCGCGAGTCGATCCTTCGGTCAAGCGGCAGGCAAGTACAAGTCCGATCCGCTCCCCGAAAGACTGACTGCCAAGGCCGCGGTTTCGGCCATGGAACGGGCCAAGGCGGAGGGGCTGACGAAAGGCGATTTGTCGCCACAGTGGAGTAACTTTCCGGCACTGCAAGCTTATTACCAGCAATATCTGTTCGGCAAACTCCGCGATGCGTCGTATGTCCAGGAGTATGGGAAGATCGCCCAATCGATGCTCGATGACCTGGAACGCTGTCACCGGGCGAGGACGCCTGCGGCCAAGCTACTTTCGAGCTGGATCGTCAGTGGCGCCTCGGCGATTTCCGCAAACAATTATCACCCCGCTGCTCGGGTGAACGCGACCCTGCTGCTCGCTCATGTCGACGAACAGGCCGCCAATCCGCGATCGGGGAGCCCCCCGGTCCCGTCCGCCGACGCGCTGATCCCCCTGGTTCAACTCTATCGGTCCGACTCCGCGCCGGATGGCGTCAAGGCTGCCGCACTTCAAGGCTTGCTGCGTCATGTGTCGCTCGGTGCCGTCACAAATCGTCAGCACCAAGCCGGCATCGCGAGTCTCATGTTGCGGTTGGCCGAGAGTTCCGCACCCGATACGCGATCGCCCGAGGCACATGCGTTCATGCAACGTTATGCCATCGATATTCTGTCTCACCTGGCCAATCCGAACACCTCGGCCAAGACCGCCGAAACCCTCGTCTCGCTCAGTACTGGTCGAGAAAAACCGAGCCTGATCGCCGCTTACGCCGCCTCCAAAGTCGGTCAATTGCAGGCCGGGCAAGCGAAGGTCGAACAACCTTCGCAGGTGCTCAAGAGTTGGGCAGCCCGAGCCGCTGATACGCTCGATCGCGAACTCGACCGCATCGCTCGTCTCGACCCACCCACGGCCGTCCGTGATCAGCCGGCAATGCCCTCGGCTCGCACGCCGAGGGGAATGGGGCCCGGTGGTGGTGGCTACGAAATGGGTGGCGAAATGCCCGAAATGGATGGCGATTACATGGGCGATTACGGTGGCATGGACATGGAAATGCCGACCGACATGTACATGGAAGGTGGTGGCTATGGCGAGATGATGGGCCCCGGTGGCGGCATGGGACCTCCCAAAGCGAAACCGCAACCACTCGAAATCGTCACCTCCCGACGCGCGATCAACCATGTCCTACAACAATTGGTGACCGGTGTCGTCGGTCAGGCAAAGCCGGCTATGCCGAGTCGGCTCGCTGGTATCGCAGCAGTCGCCCCCGAAGCCGATAAGGCCGCGATCAGCGGTTGGATCAAGACGGTGAAAGAAGCCGTCGACGAAATCAACGACGAAACGCTCGATGACCGCAAAAAGTTCGTGGAAGCGTTGCAAAAGCATTCCGAATCGCTGAAAAAGCTGGCCGGAATCGAGGTCAAACCGGCAGCGGGCCCCTCGGCACCAAGCGGCCCCGGGCCCGTGGTTCCCGCGTCGGCAACCAGCGACCTCGATATTCTCGGACCGCCGGGAGCCAACGCCGGCCAAGCCGGCCCTGGCCAACCCGCTCCAGGGCCACTCGCTCCAGGGCAGCCTAATCAAGGGCAGCCTAATTCGGGCCAGCCGGCTCCAGGGCAACCAATGCCGGGCCAGCCGGCTTCAGGGCAGCCTGCTGCGGGTCAACCGATGCCGGGTCAACCTGCTCCAGGGCCCGCCGATCAAGGTCCGGCCGCTGCTGGCGGGCCGCTACCCGCAGCCGATGAGCTTCTCGATCCCCTCGCCCCTTGAGCAGTACTGCCCCAGTGTTAAGGAGCGAGCGGGAAATAAGTGCCTGACACTTGTATTCCCGCACATCGCTAAGCGACTCGACGTTTGTCTTCAGCAAGTGTTCCGTCGCGATTCGCTGACTTAAACCCGCTCTCGGCCGCTACGTCGGCTCCGGGATACGCGTGCTCCAGCGAACGTCGGTGCGATTCGTCGCTCGCTTCCATCTTGTCGAACAACGAACCGAGTAATTTCGGGTGGATGCAAAAATAGCTCCACAGCAGCCCGGCCGAGATGCCGCCGAGCACATCGCTGAAGTAGTGCGATCCCGACTGCATCCGCTGCATCACGGTCAACCCGCAAAAAAGCACAAACAGCCAACGTCCGCGGGGAGTCGCGAGACAAAGTCCGATCGTCAACGCGATTGCGGTCGCCATGTTGCCACTCGGAAACGAACGACTGCTGGCGTCGGACATCGCCACATGGGCCAACGACCAGTCGAATCGCCACCACCAAGCGGTATCGACCGTCGCCAAGTCGAGATTGATCTGACTGGGGCGAAGTCGTAGCACGAACATCTTGATGATCGTCGCCACGGCGCTGGCACCCGCCGCCATCGCGACCAATCGGGGCAATAAAACCCTCCGTTCGGGCGCTAACAGGAACAGGCTCAAGAGGATGAAGAATACGCCGCTGCCGTGGGCATAAAAGCGGATCAATTCGAGCGTCCGAACAAAGTCGCCCGGCAGCGAATCACGCTCGAACCAGCGCGCCAGCGGGATATCGACCAGCGTCGCCAAGGGAACCGAAAAAGCAGCGAAAACGACTGCCCACAACAGGATTCCCGGCCTTTTCTGAATATCCAGTGACATCTCACGGTTCACCAGCGGCAGCGGAAGGGCCGCTGCGGTGTCCCGCGGTTCCGGCGTTGCCATCATCCTGAAATCCCTTCGCGGACGTTGCTCTTACCTCGATTGATTAGGATCGAGCGGGAAGAAAGTATCAGAAACCTGTTGTGCGAAGCACCCGAAGGACGAGTCCCTCGCAAAACGTTCCTGACACTTTTTCCCGCACCTTGACTAGCAAACCGGACCCCCGCTTTGACAGCCCAGTCCGGATAAATTTCTCTCAGCCCGGTTCGCCCTGCACCGTCAGCACCAACCGCCGCTGCGTCGCCGCATCGCGGTGTTCACACAGATAAATCCCTTGCCAGGTCCCCAAGGCGAGTCGACCCGCGGAGATCGGAATCGACAGATTCGGGCCCAGCAACGACGCCTTGACGTGCGCCGGCATGTCGTCGGGCCCCTCGATCGTGTGGATGTACCGCAGCGACTCCGGAACGACGTGGTTCATCACCGTTTCGAAATCGACTCGCACATCGGGATCGGCGTTCTCATTGATCGTTAATGAGGCGCTGGTGTGCTGGATAAAAACCTGCAAGACCCCGACCCGCAACGACCCGATTTCGGGAAGCTCGCGGACGACTCGGTCGGTGATCAAATGAAATCCTCGCCGAAAAGGCCCGACCGAGACCTGCTTTTGCACCCACATCTGTTGGTTCCACGAAAAACGATTGACCGGGTCACTCCGGTGCTGACGGCTCGACCGTGTCTGACGCTTGCCGACGAACGGATGATCCGATCGGGACCGGCCGGACGATGAAAGAGACCAGAACGATTGCGGTGCGAACCACCGCCCCATTCCTCTTTTTGGTTGACAACGACCCAAGGACCTCAGCCGTGTGGCGAGCTTTCTTTTTGGCCATCGGGGCCATGCTAATCATCGTCGGGATCGAGACGCTGTTGATCGACAGCGCGACCGTCTACTCGACCCTCAAACCGGAACCGACGGAAACAGCCGAACCGAACGGACCGACGGCTACCAAGACCAAGGTAGTGAAACCGGAGGAATGGATGCCGTGGTCCGCGATGAGTATCGGCGCCATCGTCGTGCTTTACGCATTCACGCTGCCACAACGCTGGAGCCACGGTGGCGGTTGATTACATTTTGCCGAGCAGGGCGACCAGGTCGGCCGTCCGGCAGCTGTAACCCCATTCGTTGTCATACCAGCTGACAACCTTGACGAACTTGCCCTTTCCGCCGAGCACCTGGGTGAAATCGGCGGCAAAGATGCTGCTGTGAGGATCCGTGATCACGTCGCTGCTGACGATCGGATCGGTGGTGTACTTCAGGATTCCCTTCAGCGGCCCATCGGCGGCGGCCTTCATCGCGGCGTTGATCTCGTCCGCGTCGACTTCCTTCTTGAGATTAACGGTCAAATCGACGACGCTGCCGGTCGGAACCGGTACCCGCATCGCGATCCCAGTTAACTTGCCCTTCAAATCGGGGATTACCAACGCGACCGCTTTGGCAGCACCGGTCGTCGTCGGGATGATGTTGGTCGCCGCGGCGCGGCTGCGATAGAGGTCTTCGTGCGGCTGGTCCTGGACCTTCTGGTCGTTGGTGTAGGCGTGAACCGTCGTCATCAAGCCCGATTCGATGCCGAACGATTCGTGCAAAACCTTGGCGACCGGCGCCAAGCAATTGGTGGTGCAACTGGCGTTCGAAACACACTTCAGATCGGCGGACAACTTGTCGTCGTTGACACCCAAAACGCAGGTCAGGTCGGCACCGTCTTTGGCCGGGGCACTGAGCACGACTTTCTTGCAACCGGCCGTAATGTGGCTGTCGTAGCCTGGCTTGTCGGCGGTCGCCCGGGAGGTGAAAAAGCCGGTCGATTCGATCACGACGTCGACGCCGAGGTCCTTCCAGGGCAGCTTCCGAGGGTCGCGTTCGGCCAACGCGTGGATCGCCTTGCCGTCGACGATCAGCGACTTGTCATCATGACTGACCGTCCCGTCGTAACGACCGTGGGTGCTGTCATACTTGAACAGCGTTGCCAGGGTGCGGTTGTCTGTCAGATCGTTGATCGCGACGACGTCAAACTCACCGCCCCGCTGCAGCAGGTTACGTAGGGTCAGACGTCCGATACGACCGAAACCGTTGATTGCGACTCGAATTGCCACGATGACTGTTACTCCACAATTGGGTTACTTCTGAAAACTGACGTGGGCGAGCGGGTATTGTCCCGAGCGGTCGCCGCCAGCTGACCGATACTTGATACGTTCAACACGATCCTCAGCCGCGGATTATAGGCCGGGTCACCAATTATGAGCCAGCCCCCGAAGTTTCATCACAGCCCTCCCACAGAGCCGCCCTCAACGCCACCGCAGACCGGGAATGGAGGTTCCAGTCGGCCCCTGTGGCGTCTGCCCGCCGGTGTGTCGCCGGGAACCTGGGAATATGTCTCCGCCGATTCGATCGCCACCGGCTATCAGGCATTCATCGCGAAGACACCGCTGGTCGCCTTCGACACCGCATTCCTCCGCCAACAATTACCGCCACCAACAGCGAATCGACAAACCCGCGTGATCGATTTCGGCTGTGGCGATGGCCGTACCCTCCGCAGCCTTTGGGCCGACGGCTATGACGTGCTCGGGGTCGACCTCAGCCAACCGATGCTGCGCCAAGTCGCGGCTGGCGACTTCGGCGACGAATTGGCCCGGCGACGGGTCCGCGGCAATCTGGTCGAGCTCGGTTGCCTGGATGACGATATCGCCGATCACGCCGTCTGCCTGTTCAGCACAATCGGCATGATCCGAGGACGCCGCTGTCGCCGCCAATTTCTCAGCCACGTCGCCCGGATCGTTCGCCCCGGCGGCAAGCTGCTGCTGCACGTTCACAACCGGAACGCCGCCTGGCGCGATCGCCCCAGTTCGCTCGCCTGGTGCCGTTCGGCGGTCGCCGCCTGCCGCTATTCCGACCGCGAACTCGGTGACCAAACCTATCGCTATCGCGGGCTCGCCGAAATGTTTCTGCATAGCTTCAGCCTGACCGAACTCCGCGGCGACCTGCGGGATTGTCGCTGGCGGATCCAAGAAATCGTGCCGCTCGCCAGCGACGGTTCCGGCCCGCTCAACCGCCCCGGTTGGCTACCCGGCCTTCGCGCCGGCGGCTTCATCGCCGTCGCCACCACCGCGCAGTAGGTCGACGAACATCTCCACCAAGTGCTGGCGACCGGTCGCCCGACGAAGCTCCGCCAGCGTTCCCTCGTGCCGCAACGCGCCCCGGTGCAGCAGGCCAAAACGGTCACACACCCGCTCGGCCTCGTCGAGCCCGTGGGTACAAACGAGCACGGCTTTACCAAGTTCCTTCAAGTGGGTGATATATTCGAACACCGTTTGGCTGCCGATCACGTCCAGCCCTCGGGTCGGCTCGTCGAGTAACATCACCGGAGGATCGTGAATCAAACCGCGGACCAAAGTCACCCGCTGACGCTGCCCGGTGCTCAACCCTCCCGCTCGCCGATCGAGCAACTGACGGATATCGAGCAATCCCGACAGCTCCTCCAATCGGGTCTCGGCGATCACCGGTTCGACGCCGTACAGGTCGGCAAAAAACAGCAGCATTTCGCGGACCGTCAACCACGAATACACGCCGTCATTGGCCGAGACGAATCCCAGCTTGGCCTTGACGGCGATCGGATCGTCGCAGGTCCGAACCGAATCGACCTCGGCATATCCGCTGTCGGGCTTGAGCAACCCCAAAATCATCCGCAGCGTCGTCGTCTTACCGGCCCCGTTGGGTCCCATCAACCCGTAGACCTCACCGGGCGCGACGACGAACGACAGCCGATCGACCGCCCGCACGACCCCCGCCTCGGTGCGAAACGATTTCGTCATTTCTTGGACGATCAACATGACGACACGACTCGGCTAGTGGTCTACGGGTTAGGAAAGCAGGCCTTCTTCGCGTTCGAACCACGCGAGGATAAAAGCGATTCGAAACAAACCATACGGCCCTGGCGATACGATCAGGTCGACGGCGGACGGCGGAGTTTTTCCAGCGGAACATAGTAACGGCGATAAGTGCGACCGTCGCTGAACCGCTCGCCCCGGTCGTCTTCGACCAACACGGTGGCTCGGCGGGTGATGCGGTTGACCCACCCGCTGATCCGCTTCCCTTCGTGCCAAAACTCGACCGCCGACCCGACCCGGATATCGAAGTTTCGTGCGGCGCGTTCACTCTGCGTGATCAGATCATGCCGGTGCTCGGTATGCCCAAACAATCTGGTCGCGATGTCCTGAAACCGACTCCCGTTACAAGAACTATCGTGCCAAAAATAGATCTCCATCAGGTGAACCAGCTCGTGCTCGCATACCCGCTGCATCGCTTCGAGCCGATCGACACATCGCAACCCGGTGACCGAGATCGGCCGATCGACATCAGCGAACGCTTGGAACAGTAGCGTGGTGGAAAGGACCAACTCGAACCGACGTGGGTCGCTGAATGGCTGCCCACCCGGCCGGTCTTCAACGCGCAACCCGGGTGTTCGTGACCGCCCGCCGCCATGACGAGTCACCAATTTTCCAGCGACCCGGGTCATCCGCGAAGACAACCCGAACTTAACCCGCTCGCGGCCGATCGTCGGCAGCAATCGCGAGCCGAAGAACTCACGGTCATACAGCATCGCCATCCGCCGCAGATCATCGTGATCGAGCCGGGTGAAGTTCGCCGAGTTCATCGACCGGCTGAGCTGCAACACTTCGGAATGAATTCTCCGCTGCCGCTGACGGATCTCCGCGAGCGACAAATGCGATCGACGCAAATGGTCGACGATCGCCATCGCGGTGTCCGAACCTGTGGTCACCGTCGCAGCTCCCAAGGGGGCTATCCCGGCCGGTGTCGGCTGCTGGGAAAACTTGTTCGGAGAATAGTTCACGAATCGCCGCTCCATGCGTTAAACTAAGCGTCGGTTGCCGAATCGGGGGTCAGCTCGTTGTGAGCCGTATCCTACGGCAACGATCGTAGCAGTTTTCCCACCTCGCACTCTGATCAGCGGAGCCGATTTCCGCCGGTCATCTTACGGAGCCCAGCCGACCATGGCCGAAACCAATCCGACCGACCGCCGCAGTTTTCTGCAGACTTCGCTGGCGACGACAGCCGGCGTTGCAGCAACCGCGGTTACTCAATCTTCGCGGGCAGTCGATGCCAAAGCCGTTCACCAAGGCGGCAGCGACGTGATCCGCGTCGGACTGGTCGGCTGTGGCGGCCGCGGCAACGGCGCCGCGATCAACGCGATGAATGCCGGTAAGGATATCCGGATCGTCTCCGTCGGCGATCTCTTCGAAGATTCGATCAAGATCAGCAAACAGTCGCTCGCCAAACGCAACCCCGAACAATTTGTGGTCGACGACGAACACACCTTCGTCGGCTTCGACTGCTTCGAAAAGGTGATCAACAGCGACATCGATGTCGTCTTGCTCGCCTCACCACCGCACTATCGCCCGGCGCAGATCGAAGCCGCCGTCGCCGCCGGCAAACACATCTTCGCCGAAAAGCCGATCGCGACCGATCCCGCCGGCGTTCGCCGTGTGCTCGCCGCTTGTCAAGAAGCCGATGCCAAAGGGCTGAACGTCGTCAGCGGCCTCTGCTGGCGATATGACCAGGGCGTCCGTGAAACGATGGGCAAGCTTCACGACGGGGCGGTCGGCGATATCGTCTCGACCCAAGCCAATTACCTGACCTCGCCGATCTGGATCCGAGCCCGCAAGCCGGGTGAGTCCGAAATGCATTACCAGTGCCGTAACTGGTACTACTTCACCTGGCTCTCGGGCGATCACTACGTCGAACAATTCATCCACAGCCTCGATAAGGCGATGTGGTTGCGGCACGACGAACCGCCGGTCAAGGCTTATGGCTTGGGCGGACGGCAAACCCGTAGCGACGCCACCCAAGGCAACATCTACGACCACTTCGCGGTCATCTACGAATGGGCTGACGGTTCCAAGACCCATGCCTACACCCGCCAATTCTCCGGCAGCTTCAACCAGACCGAAGATTTCATTTACGGCACCAAGGGGATGGCGAAAGTCCTGGCGCACGAAATCGATGGTGAAAGCCGTTGGAAGTTCAGCGGCAACAAGCCGAACATGTACGACCACGAACACGTCGAACTGTTCGAAGCCGTCCGCGGACAACGCCCCCAAATCAACAACGGCGAATACATGTGCCGCAGCACGATGATGGCTATTCTCGGCCGCGAAGTCTGCTACTCGGGTAAGGAACTGACCTACGAACAGGTCGCCAACAGCCCGCAAGACCTCAGCCCGCCGTCCTACGATTGGGACCAACCGCTGACCGCCGAAGTGGCGAACCCAGGCAAATATCAATTCCCGCTCGCCTGATCGCGGCAAACGCTGGTCGGTTCCTCCCGGGCGGGTGTGTACACTCGCTAGCAAGCCTGCGGCCCGATTCATGCAGCCCGCCACCGACCGTCGGCGGCGGGCTGTTCCCCCTTCCCCCTAATCGTCGCCCGATGAACAACAACTCATCCTCTAGCCATCGGCTTTACTCGTTTCAACGGCTAGCCTGTTCTTTACTGCTGCTGCCGTTCACCGGATGTTTCGTCCCCAAACCGGCCGGTGATGAGAACCAGCAGCAGGTCGCTGATGCCGATAGCCCGAGTTCGGTCACTGCCGAGGAAGCGACTCCGCGAGAAACGCTGAACCAAAAAACGAAAAACGTCCTTGTCCTGAACGAGGCTCTGGCATCTGGGGGGCAACTGGCGACAGGCGGTGATGCCAGTGGTAATCCGCTGCTCCAATCCGCCGGCGCCTACCGCTCCTCCGTCGCCAAGCTCGGTGGCATCGCCGTCGAACAGGCGATCCAACT
>SKZY01000259.1 GCA_007127095.1 Planctomycetaceae bacterium | reverse complement strand
GCGGCGGGCGAAAAAGGTCCACCGATCATGATGTTCACACCACGGGCCACACCGCCCCTAATCGGCTGCTGAGCCGGTGGGCCAGATTGACGGCCGATCACCACTTCGCCGAGCATGACCGTGTTCGAAGCTCCATCCTTGATCTTTCCGAAGTCGCATTGTCCCCGAACGCCATTGGAAAACGCCCCACGCCACTCCCAATCGTGAGAGTTCATGTGGATGTCACCGCGGTTGCAGTGGTAGCTGGTCGGCTTGACATCGTCGAACGAGATCTGGACCCCATCGGAGGGGCACCGGAAGGTCGCGATGTTAGCTCCAAAAGGCCCCTCGATCCGCGGCGTGACCGAATTGTCCCAATACGACCAGGGAACACCGCCGCTGAGCATGAACGGCTCGATTCGCTCGAAAATGTTTTGCTGCTCGATGTACGGCAGTAGGTGGGTCATGTAGCCCAACCGGTCCCAACGGTTGCCATCGTTGAGCTTCATCCGCCAGCGTGGATCGCTGTTCGATGGCGGAAAGAATCCGTAGGTGTCGTGGTGGTTGTGGACGGCGAGCGCCAACTGCTTGAGGTTGTTGCTGCACTGCATCCGACGAGCCGCTTCACGTGCCGCTTGCACGGCCGGTAAAAGCAAACCGACCATCACCCCGATGATGGCGATCACAACCAACAATTCGACGAGCGTAAAGCCCGACCGAGGGCGGCCTCGATGAGCCGCTGAGGACGCAAAAGAACGCTGAAACATGGTGTTCAAACCTAAATGAGAGAAAAGTAAAACGATTCAACGGGTCAGGAACGAC
This sequence comes from Planctomycetaceae bacterium, assembly GCA_007127095.1. Taxonomy (GTDB): domain Bacteria; phylum Planctomycetota; class Planctomycetia; order Pirellulales; family Pirellulaceae; genus UBA6163. Next base: position 2,612 of record SKZY01000259.1, on the reverse strand, counting down.
CTGTGAAGATGCCTCTCGCACCAACCCGCTCCCAAAATCTCGCTCTCGAAGACCAGAAAGTAGCTCGAGATCGATTCCGCTCGGGGGAGGCGCAGTTCACACATCCCCCTATCGCCTAAGACGTAGATTAGCGGCTGGCGAAAAGCGAGTCAACGAATTCAACACTTCCGCTGCACTCATCTTAATGGACGCGATTTACCCCTTGAAGCGACACGCGAAATTTCTTCAAAAAAAGCCCGAAACCAACTAAAAATTCGGGGGTTTAACGCTGGCTACGGATTCCGCACTTACGTCAATTTAAGGTCAATAATCGGGTCTTAGCTCGTTTTTCGTTGCGCAGATTCCGAAAAAAATTCATTTTTTCGGGTCGGGTCAGCCGTCGTGACCGTTGCCAGCCGGACCAGCGGCAATCGGTCACGCGAAGTCCGCTCCGTCGCTTTCCGAGTCGAAATCGATCTCGGCCTGTTCGCGAAACAGGACCACGACCGCCCAAATCGCGAACGGGAACTGGATGACGAAGCAGGTGGTACTGGGGTTGAGCGCGGCGATCGCACCGATTTTTGCCAGTCCCAGACGTCGCCGCCGGAGCATCTGAATCGCGCCGATCAACGCGGCAGTGTGAGTGAACACGGTCAGGCCATTCCAGAGCAGGAAGCCGGACCATCCGGCCAGGTTGGCCCCAAAGGCGTCGAGGACGCTGATCAGAAACGGGACGCTGATCATCAGGCCGATCAGGGAAAACATCAGCAAAAAGCTGGCTGGCAGAGCGTAGTTGGCCGGTGAGCGATACTCGCCGCCGTGCAAGGTCGCCGCGTAGGGGTTGGAATCGCCGTCATCGACTGTGGAGAAACCGACGTCCAGCGGCGTTTGCGGCGGCATTTCCGGGACGGCAAACTCGCCCTGGCAGAGCGGGCAGATGGCCCGTTTTCCACAGGCGGACCGATCGATGCCCAGTCGTGAACCGCAGCGGGGGCATTCGATTTCCACAGCATCCAGCTCTCAGTTGGGGACGGTCATCGCTTGGCCGTTGCCGCCGAGCGTCTCGTGGACTTGGCTTAACGACGGCTCGGGGTTACGTTCTTGAGATCGTTTTATACCCTCGGGCCGCCGAAGAATGAGCAAGAGCAAAGCAAGTCAACCGTTGGAAGTCGTCGAGCCGATTGGCCCGCGGGTGTTGGTCCGCAAAGACGAGCCGAAACGCGAGACCAAAGGCGGGATCGCTTTGCCCGACGCCGCGGAGATCCCGACAATTACCGGGCGGATCGTGACGATCAGCGCCGCGGTTGAGCACGACGAAGACATGCCGTTGCGGCAGTACGACAAGATCCTGTTCCACCCCAAAAACGCGATTCCGGTCGACCTCGAACACGATAACCAATTGTTCGTCGTGCCGGTCGAAGATGTCGTCGCCGTCTTTCGCCGCCCCACCGTCGACTGATTCGCCACCGGAAAATCGGTCTCACAGGGGCAAGCACCCCGTTAGCGCCGTTTGACGCGTCCGTCGCTGGTCCAGGCATCGCGACGAGCGCGAAATTCGCGGTTTTGAGGGTCCTGGCGAATGCAGATTTCGAGCTGTTTGAACGCTTCGTCGCGTTTGCCGACACGATCGAGCATCTCCGCCCAGCGGAATCGGTATTGAGGCGTCGACGGGTCCGACCGGACCGCTTGCCCGAACCACCCTTCCGCTTTGTCCAATTGGCCCTGTGCCAATTCGAGCCTGCCGGCCAAGAATGCGGCTGCCGCGTCGGGACTGCCCCACCGCCGTTCAGCCAGTCGGTCCTTGAGTAGGTTCGCGGCGCGGCCCAGCAACGTTCGCCGCAACTCGGCGGAGAGCGGTCGTGACTCGACGGCACGGATCAACAGGTCCGGATTGTCCGGCAACAGGTCACTGATCACTTCTTCACCGCCGAGCAATTCAAAGATCGGCCAGACGTTGCGGAGTTGTCCGGAATCGAGCGTCAACAAGCGATTTACCAGCGAGCGGGCGACGTCGCCACCGGGATAAATCGCCGCCATCCGCGCCGCACGAGCGACCATGGAGGCGTTTTGGCTCCGCAACCGACCGAGTTGGGTCAACAAGGCCGTCTCGGTTTCGGCCGATGAGCCGACGAGGAATCCGGTCGTGATCAACTGCATCCGCGGTCGATCGCTGAGTGGGCTGAGCATCAATGCCGCGAGGGCGTATCGCCGGGCGGTCAGCAGTCCTTCAACCGATTGCCCCGGCAGCAACGCGTCGTCGGGCGAACCGCCAGCGGGGGCAGTGTCGAGGTAATAGACGGCCCGACGGGCGACGGGAAAGGCATCGCGGTCGGGGTCGAGATCGGTGTCCTCGGCGAGCCGGTCGATCGCCTGCCTGCCGGCCGAAACTTGCAGAGCGATTTGGCGGAATGCGAATGAGGACAACAACGACGGGTCGGCGATCGCCTGCTGCGGATCGCGGATCAGTGTGTCAGCGATGCGGGTATCACCGTCGGTACGAATGATTTCGCGGACCAAATGGTCATGCAACGCGGCTCGCCGGGTGACGACTTGGGCATGCAACAGCGGGATCGCCAACAGCCCGAAAGCCAACGGCAACGCCCAAATGCCGAGCGGTTGTTGGCGTCGCGATG
>SKZY01000202.1 GCA_007127095.1 Planctomycetaceae bacterium | reverse complement strand
GCGCTGCGGTCGCGGTTGCGATGGACTTCGGGCTGAGTCAGAACCGGAACCGGATTCTGAGCGGCCGCGCGGACGAACTGTGCGATCGAACCGCCGGCACCGCCCCCCGGATCGGTCTGCTCGATCGTTCCAAACGGTCGCAGCGGTGTCGCGCTGACCCCACGCCGTCTCGCCACTTCATTCGGATCGGGAGCGGTTGCCGGTCCCACACCTCGCAGCGGCGGGAAAAATGCCGCCGATTGATGGCCGCGAAATGCCCCCAAAAACCGTGTCGGGTAGAGCGGATTGAGGTTCTCGATGTCGTAATTATAAGGTGGCGCCGCGCCGAGTCCCTCAACCGGGGACGGTGTCAGACCGTGACTCGGTGAAGCATAGCCACGACGACTGGCGATGAACTCATTAAAGGAAAACTGTGTACCACTATCTGGAGCTAGGAACTCGTCTTGATTCATGTGCCCTTTCATCAGCCCGGCCCAAACCGCGAACTCTGTGATCGAGTTCACGTTGATTCGACCGATCCGTTGGTTGTCGTATGCCAAATTGTAAGGCGGTCGAAATAACGACCGAAAGAAGTCGTCATTACCCAAGCCGCCGGGAGTCGTCCCAGCCAAGTTCAATGCCGACGGCCGCGTCACATCGACCTCACCCTTGAACCTCGGCAAGGTGTGAACCATATCGAACAGGCCAGCAAACTGAGCCCCGATCCCCGCGTTCCGGTGCGAGTGAAAGAAGTTCAACAGGTGCCGGAACGGACTGTGAAAACTCAGCGGATCGGGAATCACCCGTGGGAACACATCGGGATCGGTCCCTGCGTTAACGTTGATCGAAAACTCTTCAAACAATCGCCCAGCCGAACTCGCCGGCACCATCATCAATTCGTAATGGGTCGCAAACGGCCGGTTCAACCAGGGGTGAACGGCGTAGGGGACATCCGGCAAATTGCGGTCGTTCCCCTGCACGTTCGCCGCTGTCGTGGCTGAACCGATACTCGCCGAGTATCCGAGGAAATCGGGATTCGATCGCCCGGTCAAGACCGTACTCGTCGCCGGAGCTGGCGTTTGCGTATTCAGGAAGCTGAGCGAGTTCTGCAGGCTGAAGACCGGCAGTGAAGTAGGCGTCAACGTGAAGTAATCGTCCGCTCCCGGTGACAAAATCGTCCCCGGCTCGTCGATCGGTCGATTGGTCTCATTAGAAAACAAGGCGTTTTGTGCGGTCGTACCGATGAAACCGTTCCGTTGGCGACTGCGGAGTGCATACTCCAACGACAGATCGTCGATTACCGTTCCGGCGTCTTCCTCGCCGCTGAATACCGTCAAGTCGATCGTAATCCAGTCGACCGTCCGATACGGATTGAACAACGGGTCGTAAGGCACGGTCGGGTCAGCCAATCGTTGCAGAAAAGCCGTGCAATAATCGGGTACTGTCCCCGGAATCGGTTCATTACCATCGTTCGGAATTCGATCGAAGTTGAACTCGACGTCCGCGGGCAGGTCACGGGCCTGCGTCGCGGTATCGGTCAAATCGAGATAGGCATCAAACAACGGGTAATCGATCCCCTGCGGCACCGGAGCACTGTCCGTCGTGCCGTTGTACTGAAACATCGTTGGCGGGTAGTAAGCGTTCGCCAACGGTTCGGAAACGTTCAAACCGATGAAACCATTCTGGAATGAGGTGGCGTTCCAACCCGGCGGGATAAAAGCACCGATGATCATTGGCAGCGAGGCCGTATGGTGATTCGTCGGTCCCAACTCTGGCGTGACCCGCTGGTTGTTTTGGTTGAATTGCACAACACCCCACTGGGTCACTTCGAGATCATCGGTCGGATTGGCTGCGTCATTGTCAATGATTTCGAAACGATGCGGGCTGGGCACATTCGTCCGCCTCGAACCGAGATAGGTCACTTCGCGGGGTGCCAGCGACAGGAATTGACCGGGCTGCAATTGCCGCATCGAATTGATCGCATTGTTGCTCGAGCGTTGGTTCAATGCCGCCGCACCGGGAGCGAAAAAGACCGCGTCGGCATCCATCAGCAAATCGCCGTTGCCACGGATCGCATTGTTGTTGATCAACGTTTCGATCTCGTTGCGATCGGCGAAACTGCGAAACCAGATGTAGCGTTCGTATTCCAACCGTTCGGTGATCGGTCGTACCGGCCCGAGTTCATTAGGGTGCGCGGTCTCCGGCGAAAAACTGTCCGGAAAAGCTTCCCGCAACAACTGAGGGTCGCGCATCAATTCGGGCTCGGTCAACAAATCGGGATTGGCGACCTCTTTCGGACCCAACGCGTCGTGTCGCTCGCTGATCGCGATCCGCCAGACCGGCGCGCCATCCAGGTCCGGATCGAACCGGTGCGGCGCGGAACGAACCAGGTCGAGTTCCGCGACCCCCGAAGGCAAATCGATGTTGTAAAGCTCACGGGGTACTCCCGGCTTGGTCGATTGCTCGGGATTACCGATCACCTGGGATCGGGCGCAGTACAATTCAAGGAATAACGACCCTTCCGGCTTCCGCACCTGGTCGGTGTTCTGATCTTCCGAGATATCGGCAGGATTCTTCAGCGTATCCATCTCACCGTCGCGAGGCCCACCCGCCGTATTCGCTCGGTCGGTATTTCGGACCCGAATGTCGTGAAACGCCAGGCTCTCAGAAAAGACCAGTTCGGGCGATTCGACACCCCAGACAACATTCTGCAGCGGTGCCGGTTCGGGTGGCGGCGTCCAACCGTTGAACGGATTGGGGTCGAAAACGAACCGGGTCATGATCGAATCACTGTCGCGATAATCGACCACATTGACCGCCCACTGGGCCAACCGCCGAGCCTTATAAAAATTCGGGTCGAAATCGGCCGCCGTCGTCCTCGCCGGATTGAAAGTCTCAGCCATCGACGGGAACTCGTAATCTCGCGTCAAGATCATCATCAAGACATACAGGTGGCGAGCCATCAACTGTCGGGCCGTTACCTGACGCCCCAACGCCGCCCCGGTCGTCGTATTCAGCTCAAAGTCGAACGGATAGATCCGATTCGGAGCGGTATGTTCGTAGATCTGCTCATCACTGGCATTGACCAAGTTGTAACGCGGCGGGATGTTCTGATACGGCCCCGGAACCGTTTGTCCCGAACCGGCATTGATCCCATAAGTCTGTGTCTCGACCGGTGCGACCACGGTACCCGCATAATCGCCGGGAACAGTCGCCGCCGAGACGGGTAGCAGCGGGTCGCCCGGGTTGTTCGGCAACAGCACACCCGGTGATACCTCTCGCGGTTCGTCGATGACGCCAAATCCGTTATTCATATTGGCTATGAACGGCGTATCATCGACGCCGTTGCCGAACGGACGGTTGACGTCAAGCTTCCGCCCGAGCCGAAACTCGGGTGCGACCAACTGACTCAAGAAGCGAGTCTGCTGCGGCAACGTCATGCCGGTCAACATGCCACCGCTGAGCTGATTGATTCGGCGAGCCAGTTGATGGTAAAAGGCACCATGTTGCTGGTCAGCGGAGATCGGTGTGTCATCCGACACGCTGTGGGTCGTCAACACGTTGGCAAATTCGGGGTGGATGCGGATCAGTTCGTAAAACTGGTTTCGCAACCTTTGGGGCAGCAGATCGATATCGAAATCGTTCGACCGCAGGATCGGCTCGAGTTCGGCGAAACTGTACAGCGAATCGCCACCCGACATTCCCGACGGATCGGTCTCATAAGGATCGTTGACCGCCTCGTCGACCCGATCGAACGGCGGGTTGGTCCCCGCCGCCACCTGACGCCCCGAGATCGCCGCGACCAATTGACCGTCACGGCCGAGCGCCACACCGCCACGGCCGAACGGATCGAGCGATGCCCCATAACCCGACCCGGCGGTGAACAGGTTCGGCCGCCAACCCGACCGCAACGTGTCGAGCGGATCAGGACCGGGGCGACCTGGTACCGCGGCGCCATATCGTGATTGATAACGCTGGGTAACGGCAATTTGCGCCGCGGCCCGCATTGCCGCGGTGATCCCCGCCGGATCGGCGCTGGTCGCCGGAATCTCGATCTCGGCAGGCCCGAAGCCGAGCCCCCGGAAAACGGTCCGTTGGTTTCCTGGAGACGCGCCGTATCCGCCTTGGGTACCGGCCCAATTGGCCAATTCGGTTTGCAGAGCCGCCAAATCATTATTCAACGCCACATTATCGTGCGCATTGATATTCAAACGGCCGCTCAAATCCTCGATTCGCGGCGCGATCAACGGTTTGAGGATTTTGCCTTCACGCGAGGTGAATGTCGGCAAATCGATATCGACCCAGATGCTGTCCTTTTTCCCGTCGCCGCTGTTGTCGACGTCCCATTGGTCGTTGATGTCGTTGTCACGCACCAGGGCGCGAGCCAGTTGATCCAACCGTAAACGTGCCTGACCTACATCGTCGGACCACCGCATTGGAGTCCGCAGGATGTACTTCGCCGAACCACCCGTGAACTGCGGATTGATGCGAGGGCTCCCAGGGGCGAGCATGTTGGCGCCGATAGGTAACGGCCGAAACGTCCCACGAGCGATGCTGGCCAGCAACGGCCGGTAGTCCTCGGCATCGCTGATGCCTCTCCAATCCGCCTCATTGAGGATGTAATTGATCACTGCGGGACGGTGGAACGACGGCACGATCGAGCCGTCGGGATTGTTATAGCTGAGGAACCAATTATTAAAGTCGGCAGCATCGTAGTCTTCGTCAAAATCGCCGTCGATAACGATTTGTCGCTTGTCGATCAGTTCGAATGGGCGGATAGCGGATGGCTGCAATGCAACGGGCAACGTCTGAAAACCGACTGCGTTTGCTGATGGCGGTGAACCGGTTTGGATATCGCCCAGCGTTAACGTCAAGTTATTGCCGACCAAACCGACACCCGGCGAATTTCGTGGCACTCCGTTCATGTGGAATGCGTAACCGCCCGTCGCTGGCGGCCCGGTGTTTCCGTAGAAAAACGGCCGCAGTAGAGGCAACGCCACAGCCGGGTTGGTGTCGCTCAACACCGCCGTCGATAGCGTCGGTTCGTCGATCTTGATGTATAAGACGTCGGTAAACGGAGGGGTCGTAGCCGGTGGTTCTGGTTGCAAAACCCGAGAACGTTTTACCCGGAACGTTTTGTTTCGCAGCGGTCCTTCCAGGAACGTGATCAATCGCCCACTGAACAGGTCATCCCAAGTTTCCAATGTCGGTGGTCGAATGTTATTAGACCACTGGATTGGAAATCGCACATAACCGCCACCGACATGCTGAAAGGCGTTTTGACGGACCGCTTCGTTCAGGACTCGGAAATCGAGTGCATCACGGCGCCCGTAATAGTCGCTCAATAAGTCTTCCCCGAAGAACGAACTGAACTCGTTGTCCGTACCCCGGATCAATGTCATCAGTGCCTCGTCGAGCAGATCGGGCACCTCCGGCGCACGATAATTGCGGCTCGCCATCACGAACGACGACTGCCGCGAATCGCGGCTAAAGATCAAGTAGGTCGCGACCAGAATGCTAAAAAAGGCCAACGAGCTGATCACCACCAGCAGGATGATACCGCGTCGATCGGAGCGTTTGGAGGATTTCATATGTTTAACGGAGATTCACGACAAGGTTGAGCGGGATGACACGTTCGGGACTCTACCGCGCCCGCATTCGTACCATTCGCTCGGTGACCGATACCACGCCGTCGACCAACGTGGCGTGAGTGTAGGCGTTCTGATTATTGACAGCGATCGGTGTCGGAAAGTTGAATTGCCAGTCGGAACCGTCAATCTGAACTCGCCGCCGCCAGAGCGTTTGGTCGGGCGGTACGGAGCCGATCCCAAACGTTCCCGCCGTAGCGAACTCGGCCTCGCCGTCGGTACCGGCGACGCGATACCAACGGTGTTGATTCCCCAACGACAACATCAACCAACTGCCCGAGGGAATCGACGAACGGAGCGAAGAGGTGCTGACCAATTCGACGACGCCACCGGCGCCTCCACGAAACCCCTGCGCCGCGGTAACCAGGGCAACCCGCTCGGCCCTGGGGTTCCCTTCGGCCGTCGCCACGGGGCTGGTCGGGAAACCGAAGCCACGATCGCGGTTCCGGACCACGACGATCGAGAGCATTGCGAAGCGTTCGCCAGGGCGATCTGAGCTCGGCACCAACGTCGCGAACCAGCTGTACTCTCCGGTCGCCAAACGTTTCCCATATCCCAACCCACCGGCCGTCGCCCGTAATCCCGGCACGGTCACGTCCAGCGTCGGATCCTTAGGACGGTTGGCGAGGATGTCGTCCTGATTTTCGACAAACCGCAAACTCTCTTCGAGGTTGTAAACCCGACCGGTATCAGGATGACGCAAACCGACCCGCCGCATCCGCGGTAATCCTTGCGTCAAGTTTCGCGAGGTAGCAGGAGGAGCAGAAGGCGCAGTCGGGTCAAGCGAAGGATCGAGCAGCGGATTGTGGTTCGCAAAGAAATAGGGGAACAACACCGGTGTGTAACCGTTGCCCGGTGCGTCCAACGGCAATTCACTCGTTACCGCCGGGAACGGGTCGGTTGCCGAAAACGCCGGGTTGGGAACCACATGTAACGGATCGATGCAGAGTGGCTGCGTCATCAGGTCGGCCGGAAACGGTCCTCCGGGTGGGCCCGGCAGAGCCTCCAACGGGTCGGGCCTCGCGATCAGCAAATGTGCCGCATCGAGATAATTTCCCGAGATCAATCTACCGTAGACCGAATCGGCGATCGCCGCGGAGGTATTGAGACCCACGGCACTCTGGGCCCGATTACCCGCCAGCGGTAACACCGACATCAAGCCGAGCATTCCGATCAAAATCACCCCGATCGCGAAGATGACTTCGACTAACGAAACCCCGGCATGGTAAAAGGGGTCAGAGTGGTAAAAGGGGTCAGGACTCTTTTGCGAGGAACTCGCCCTTCGGGTGCTGCGCACAAAAGAAGCCTGCCCCCTTTTACCATGCGCAACAGTAGCTTGACCGCTTTGCTGGCAAGCGATGGTGATGGTCGGTCGGTCGGTTCGGGTGGCTGAGGTCATGATGATCAATCGAGTGTGTCGCCTAGGTTTGCGAGGAACCGGGCCTGCTCAATCGCCTGAGTCGTCTGCTCAGCGATACCACCGGTCATCGCGGTCAGACCGACCGGCGCAAGCGGCGCGGCGAACGTACGTCCGGTAGCCGGGTTGAGCACTAACCAAGAAGCGCTGGTCCGCAATACGTTGGCCCGGCTCCGCCGCTCCTGGTTCAACAGGTCGGCCGCGGCGGATTGCACGCCGTCGAGGTCACCGATGCAGAAAAAGAGTTGACTGACCGGCGGCCCCACGTCACCGACGCCGGTATTGACCCGCGACACGCGGCCGGCTGAATCGAACAGCACGATCACCGATCCGGCCACGACCGAGGCATCGTTAAGGTTGGGCATGAACTCGCTGCCACGAACACCGAAGCCCGAATAATTCAGGTCGATCGCCGTCCCTCGCGGTAACGACACCGACGCGGTGTTGGTCAACACCGGTGCCCGATGAATCGCATAGCGGACCCGCTGGGGCGGGTTGGTCGAGCGAGACGCTCGTCCGGGATGGGTATAGGTACTGGTCAACGGCGCCGGCAAATTACTCGGCTCGCGAAGGTTGAAGGTGACTCGGACGGTCCGCAGTTCATTCACCGTCGCAGTCCCCACCCGAGCGATGTCGAGGATCGTAACGATCCGGCCTCCGGGCAACTCGAGCCGATCGCCCAGACGGATCGGCGCGTCGGCAGCATTACCGGCAAGGATCATGTCGGCGCTGAGCGCCAACAATTGACTCTCGATCGGATTGAAATCGGCGGCGTTGATCGGACCGCCGACGGTGCCAGCGACATTGACCAATGTCGCCATCGCCTTGGCCGACTCGCCTGTGTAGATCGGCACACCCCGCACCTGTCGCAATCGCAAGCAAGCCGAACGCCCGAACCCTTCCGGTTCCAGCCGCTCAAAGACCACCCCCATGTCGCGTTCATACGCGATGGCATGATTCCGCGTCAGGTCGATGAACGAGGTCACGATCTGGGCGGCGCGGTTGTTCCGTTGATCGCGGAGCGTGTTGCGGGTCACCGGCAGAGCGACCCCGGCCAAAATCAGCAAGACGAAGAAAGTCACTAAGACTTCCAGCAGTGTAAACCCGGTCGCCGAGGCGATGTGGCGTCGGCCGCAGCGGTCTGGATGGGTGATCATTCGCTCACCTCCAGCTGATAATTTGAAATGTTGTCATCCCGCCAGGATCGCGCAAAACCGGTGTTCGCCGGGTCGAGCGGTCCGCCGGGCAAAATGTGGGTCGGATTGTTGGCGATGAACCGCCTCAAGAACGGGTCGGGGAAGTGATACTCCGGCGGAGCCGTTCCCCCGCGGCCGGCAAACTCCTGCCCCATCCATTCGACGGTGCGAGGCCAAATCTGGTTGGCATAACTGACTTCTTCGCTTTCCAGCTGGGCCTCCGACAAGGCGGCGTCCTCCGACACCAGGTCGCCGCGACGGGTCGTCAAGGCGATCCCGAACTCACCGTCGGGGCCGGCGGAAATCACCAACGGTCGGACCGAAAATGGGCGAGCGCGGACAGCTGGAACCCCCGGCGGGTTGACGAGATTGCCGAAGTCAGCCCGATAAGGATCAAACTCGTCGGTCGAAGTCACATCGCTGTCAGGATCGATGAAACCGACCGGCCAACGGATGAAGCCGAGCGGGCGGCCCCAGCCGTCGAGGATTTCGGGGACACCGTCGCCGTCGGTGTCGCCAATGTTTGATGGCGGGATCGATTCGATCGCCGCTATTCCATTGATATAAGTCGACGCCATAATCAGGTAGAGGCACTCGGCTCCCTGGTGCTGCCGAGTCCAATTGGCCGCCTGAGTCCGCGTCAGATAACCGCTGAACCGACTCGGCCATTGACCCGACGGCACCGGGCCAACGCCAAACCAGGTAGCCGGTAAACGAGTTCGATCGTTCAAACTGCCTGACTCCGCACGGACCAAACGTAACCGGCCGGTGGTCGGATTCTGAGCGATCTGATCGGCCGCGACGTATACAGGAACCGGTTGAGTCGGTAGACGCGGCGTGGTCGGCCGCCAGACGTCGCGAACCTTGTCGGGCAGCTCCATCCGCTGCAGATCACGCAGCATGATCAGCCGCGCCCGAGCGGCCTCCGACGGCATCGCCTCGAAGGATAATACCAGCTGGCCGCCGATTAACTGCTCCGCACTGATATCCGGGATCTCAACCGCCAACGGACGGTACTTGTAATCCTCATAAAGCTCTTGCAAGACACTGTCGATCGTCCCGATGATGCTGCGGGTCCGGGCGATCCGCGCCGACTGAGTGGCCCCGCGAACCGCAGTCAGAACCATGCTGGAGAGGATCGAAATCAACACCAACACAACCAACACCTCGACCAGCGTGAATGCTGGCGGATTTGGCTCACGGCCGTTCGCTTCTGCTCGATCGTTACCGGACCTCATGAGACTCATTGCAGATCACTCTCAAGGGTTGAGGTACTGAAATTGGTGACGTTATCCAAGTGACCGTTGACCCCTAGGCCCAACCAATCGCCATCCTGAAACCCATTGATTGACGGAGCCGGCGAAACCGGTCCGAAAGCTTCACCCGTCTCGGTGATGAAATAGACCGGCGCGGCTCCGGGATTGCCGGCATCCACCGACACCATCGATCCGAAAACCCCGTCCAACCCCGGCGAGATGATTTGGAAGGTCTCGCGATTGTGAAATTGCAGGTCATTCGGGTTGCCCGTACCGCCACCAAGCGCGGCGGTCATGTAGGGGCGCACTCCGCCGAACTCAGACCCGGTTCCGGCCAGGTATCCGTTATATATCCCCGACGGCAATTGCCCATAAGTCCGCGAATCGAAATAGACGATCGGCGTCGGGTTGTCGACGCGGGCGAGATAAGTCGGCAGCGGGTCCCGGCCGCCATGCCCCGGTTCATTGACACCCAACAGCACTTCGTCGGTGCTCAGCAGCGGCGCCGTATCGGTCGCACGACCGATCGTCAGCCGGTTGAGATCGAAATCAAAAAACGCGTTGTCTCGGGTGGCGTTGTATTGGTAATTCGCGATATTTTGAATAGCGGTGGTATCACTCGGACTAACACCGGGAGCCAACACCAACGGCCCGCCTTCGCCGGTGAGCGGGTTGATCGGATTGTCGCTGAAGCCGCCCAAGAAGAAGACCAACGCCTCGGCCCGGTCCATGGCGACTTCGCTGAAATCACCTGACGAGCGGTGTTGAACCAACTGCTGCAAAAGCGAACGATCCAGCGGCGACATCCGCGGAAAAATCTTTCTCATGTGCCCCATCAGCACCGCCTCACTACTACCGTCGGGCGGGTAATCACCATACTTCGCGAAGTACTGCTCGACGGCACCTGCCAAAGCATTCACCTCCATCCGCATCGCCGTTTGTCGGCCGGTCACGATCGCCCGCTGGACCGCCGTTACCGTGATCGTCATCAGAATCCCGATAATCACGATCGCGACCATCAATTCGACGAGCGTGAATCCGAGGCGGGGTTGGTTTCTAGTCATGACTGCAAACGGGGTTAAATGGTGGCTGAGAATCTGCTCGACGACATCGCCGCGGAGTCGAGGCCGTCGCATTTTGCGACCCCTCCGTCCCGATATGAGAAACGATGTTCTGATTTTGAGACCGATCGGCGATTCACGCGTTTCCGATCTCACAGGTTTGACTCATTACTGACTCGGTTTTTCGATTTCGTCCATAAGCACTCGGCTTACTCGCCTCAGTACCACTCTGTTCACACTTACAACAGTGCAAACAGAGTGCCGATTCTGAGTATTTCGCCGGTTGTCGGCTCGAACGAACCGACAACCGGCGAAATTAACCGAGCCGACTGAGCCGTGCGGATTTTTATAGTCACCTTTCGCTCCGCGAAAGAACGCCAGAACGCTAGTTTCGCGGAGCGAAAGGCGACACTGATTTGCCTCAGGATGCTAGGTCAAACCGCTGATCAATTCCACCAACGGCATGAATAGGCTGATCACGATGAAGCCGACGGCGACGCCAAGGAACACGATCATCAACGGCTCCATCAACGCCGTCAGTGAGTCGGTCATCACGCGGACTTCCTCGTCATAAGTGTCGGCGACCTTGTACAGCATCGTATCGAGTTCGCCGGTTTCTTCGCCGACATCGACCATATTCACGACCAAGTCATCGACGACCCGGTTTTTCATTTTCATAAAGTAGAACGCCGCCCCGGCGACCATCCCGCCGACGACCGCTTGGATCGACAGCATCGTCAATGTTTGCAACATCGTGCCGGTATCGAGTTTGGTCCCCTTGGCGGTCAGCGCCACCGACGACATCATGATCCCGGGGAACGAACCGAGCAGCATCCAAAAGACGAGCGCCATCGGGTGGAACCCTGGGACGCTGTTAGCGGCCAGCGGTTTACTGATGATTTCACCCTCACGGATCGCCTCGGTCACCTTACCGTACATCCGTTCGAACATCGCGTTGCCCGCGGTTTCACGGGTGATGTTCAGCGCCTCCAAAATCGGCACACCGCTGGAGACGAGAGTCCCCAGCGTCCGGGTCGTCCGGGCCATGATATTCTTCTCGACCAAGCCGCCGAAGATCGGCAGTTTGATGATGAACATATCGAAGCCCATCCGTCCCTGTCTGAACTTACGGAGCAACTTGACCAGCACCGCGGCGCAGATCGGCATGATGATCAGCAAGAACCAATAGTTGGCGATATAACTGCTCATCGCGACCAGCAGCAACGTCGGCGCCGGCAGTGTCAGATCGAACTCGTCGAACATTTGCTCGAACGTCGGCACGATGAACAGCATGATGAACGTCAAGATCAAGATCGCCACCGAGACGACGATCACGGGGTAGACGAGCGCCCCTTTAACCTTTCGTTTCAGCGATTCGGCGCGTTCGAGAAAGTCGGCCAACCGCTGCAGAATGACTTCCAACGCCCCGCCGGCTTCACCGGCCTTGATCATATTGACATACAGCCGATTAAAAACCTTCGGCGATTTCGACATCGCTTCGCTGAGTGTCGAACCGCCTTCGATCTCTTCACAAACGTCTTGCAGCGCGAGTTTCAGCTTGCCTTTTTTGAGATTGTTCTCGAGGATTTTGAGGCTCCGCAAAATCGGCAAGCCGGCGTCCTGCAGGATCGATAATTGGCGGGTGAAGGCACAGATATGCTTCAGCTTCGCGCCGCCGATCGCGAACCCTCGCTTGCCCTTCTTTTTCGCCGCTTGAGCCGAAACCTTCTTCACCGTGATCTTGGTGACGAAGTAGCCCATCTGGCGAATGGTGGTTTGCGCCTCGTCCTCGGTTTGCGCGTCGATTTCGTCCCGGATCTCCTGACCCTTGGCGTCCATCGCTTCGAATTGAAAAGTTGGCATGGTTCGGATCGTGGAATGGGAAAAATTACGAAAAACGAGTTCTTGTACTGACTGTCGGGGAACCGCCCCGGCGACTCACACTATCCGATCAACCGCCTTCGATCGTCTCGCGGACGACCTCTTCCAGACTGGTAATCCCGTTGCTGGCCAACCCCATCCCGAACTCACGCAGCGAGACCATCCCGTCACCGATCGCCTGTTCGCGGATTTCGTCGGTCGATTTGTTGCCCATCACCATGTCGCGAATGGTGTCGTTCAAGACCATCAATTCGAACAGACCGACCCGGCCCTTGTAGCCGGTGTTGTTGCAAGCGTCACAGCCGCTGCCACGGAAGAACTTGCGGTCGCCGAGATGTTCGCGTTCCATCCCGAGTTCGAACAGCAGATCGGAGCTGACCCGGATCTCTTCGCGGCATTTGGTACAGACGCGGCGGACGAGTCGCTGCGCGAGGATCGCCTCGACGGTGGCGCAAATCATGAACGGCTGGATCCCCATGTCGGTCAGACGGGTGATCGTCGCCGCGGCGTCGTTGGTATGCAGCGTGCTGAAAACCAAGTGACCGGTCAAAGCCGCTTGGATCGCGATGTCGGCGGTTTCGAGGTCGCGGATTTCGCCGACCAAGATCGTATCGGGGTCCTGACGCAAGATCGCCCGCAAACAGCTGGCGAAGGTGACGCCGACGTCGGCATCGATCGGAATCTGGATAATCCCGTCGATGTCATATTCGACCGGGTCCTCGGTGGTGATCAATTTCTCGCCCGGGTCGTTCAGTTCGGTCAACGCCGAATAGAGCGTCGTCGTCTTGCCGCTGCCGGTCGGTCCGGTCACCAACACGATCCCGTTGGGACGATCGATCGCTTTGCGAAACCGAACCAACGTCGGTTCGTCCATCCCGACATTTTCCAAGGAGAGATCGACGACGCTGCGGTCGAGGATCCGCATCACGACCGATTCGCCGAAGATCGTCGGTAAGACGCTGACCCGCAAGTCGACCGGGTGGCCGCCGACCATCAACTCGATCCGACCGTCCTGCGGTAAGCGGCGTTCGGCGATGTCGAGATTGGACATCACCTTGACGCGGGTCGTGATCGCGAACGCCAGGTGCCGCGGCGGCGGGACCATCTCGTACAACACCCCTTCGGCCTTGATACGGATCCGAAACTCGTCCTCGAACGGCTCGAAGTGAATGTCGCTCGCCTGGTCCTTGATCGCCATCAACAGGACCATGTTGAGCAGCTTGCGAACCGGAGCCGATTCGGCCAACGCCTCCATGTCGGTCAGATTGAACTTTTCGGTTTCCAGCAGCGAGATCGCCGCTTTGAGCTCTTCGTCGTTGGCCAATTCGGCGACCAACTTTTCGACGCTCTCACTGTCGCTGTCGTAATACCGCCCGATCGTCTGCAAGATCCCCGTCTCGGTAGCGATCACCATCTTGATCGAATAGCCGAGAAACGTCCGCAACTCATCCTGGATCGAGAGGTTTTGTGGATCGCAGGTGGCGACGGTCAGCGTATTGTCATCCTCGTCGAACGCCAGCGGCACGACCCGATAGAGTTGGGCCATCGTCTCGGAAATTTTTTCCAGCACCTTCGCGTCGAGCGTCGCCTCGGAAAGGTCGACCGTCTGCATCCCGAGTTGCTCGGAAAGCCCTTGAATCAGCTGATCGTCGGTGATCAGCTGCATATCCTCGGCGACCTTGCCGAACAACGCCCCGGGTTGCTGCTCCTGCTCCTCCAGCACGACCTCCAACTGCTCATCAGTCAAGAAACCGAGGTCGACTAGGATCTGTCCGATGCGACGAGGGGCCATGAGTTAAGTCGGGGGTTGAAAGGGAATCGGTATGGTTGCGGGGTCAGTCGGCGATGGGACGAATGGGGGTAATGGCGTCTGTTCGGGATCGGTCCGAGTGAACGGGGTAGGGCTAACGATGGCTGCCGCTGCCGTTCCCCTTGTCTCCATTTTCGTCATCCAAGCCGCGACGGGCCTGAACGATTCGCTTGGCCAACTCGTCGGGCGTGTGAGCCTTGGCGAGGACATCCTCG
Source organism: Planctomycetaceae bacterium (assembly GCA_007127095.1). Classification (GTDB taxonomy): domain Bacteria; phylum Planctomycetota; class Planctomycetia; order Pirellulales; family Pirellulaceae; genus UBA6163. The sequence continues at coordinate 19,725 of SKZY01000202.1, read as the reverse complement.
ACGCTCACCCGACCGGCCGACCAATGATTGAACAGGGCGTCATCCATCAACTGCATGCCGAACTTGGCACCGGTCTGAATCGCGCTGTTAATCCGGAATGTCTTGTTTTCGCGGATCAGGTTGCTGATCCCCGAGGTCACGATCAGCACCTCATAGGCGGCACAGCGGCCGCCACCGACCTTGGGCAGCAGCGTCTGGGCGACGACGCCGATCAACGAGCTGGCCAACTGCGTCCGCACCTGGTCCTGCAGGTTCCCCGGAAACGCGTCGATGATCCGGTTGACCGTCCCCTGGGCACTGTTGGTATGCAGCGTGCCGAAGACGATGTGACCGGTCTCGGCAGCGCTGATCGCCGCCTCGATCGTCTCCAAATCGCGGAGTTCGCCGACCAGGATCACGTCGGGGTCCTGCCGCAACGCCCGCCGGATCGCCTCGGAAAAACTCGGCACGTCCACACCGACTTCCCGCTGGTTGATCGTGCTCTTCATGTGTTCGTGATAAAACTCGATCGGGTCCTCGATCGTGATGATGTGGTGGTCGACCGTCTCGTTCAGCATGTTGATCAAGCTGGCCAACGTCGTGCTCTTGCCGCTACCGGTCGGCCCGGTAACCAAGAACAGCCCCCGCGGGCGATGGACCAACTTGACGACCGCCTCGGACAAGCCGAGCTGTTCAGGTGTCAATTTGTCGTTGGGAATCTGACGCAGCACCATCGAAATGAAGCCGCGCTGCTTGAATACCGAAACGCGGAACCGCGCCAAATCGCCGAACGCGAACCCGAAGTCGGCGCTGCCGGTCTCCTGCAACTCTCGCTGACAACGCTCCGGCGTGATGCTCTTCATCAACGCCACCGAATCTTCGGCTTCCAGCGTCTTCGTTTCCAACTTTCGCATCCGACCGTGGAGCCGAAACACCGGCGGCTGACCGACGACGATGTGGATATCACTGACACCCTGTTTGACGGCTGCTTGGAGCAATTTGTCAATCAGGACGGTCGCCATAACGGTCGCTCGAAATTAGGAGTTAGGTGAATTGGGATGAGTCGAGAAAAGGGAGCGATCGACGGACCGAGCCGCCGACTGGCCTACACGGGTCATTATCTTCTGCGGCCGCGAAAATACCAATCAAAAAGCGAAAGCTGGCAATTGCCAGCAAAACGGTCCAAGCGGGGGGCGACCTCAGGCCGGTCAGCACCCGGCCGATCAAACGTCGACGAACGACCGAGCCGATCGGCTCAGCCCTCCCGGATCACATGCTCGAAGGCGAGCTGCTCTTGCTCGGTCTTCTTAGCCACCCGGTAGACCTCCTCAAAGGTGGTGATTCCGCGGCAAACCTTCCGCATTCCGTCGGTGTAGAGCGTCGTCATTCCGCCGGCGATCGCGGCGCCACGAAGGTCGCGGGTAGTGGCGTTCTTGAACATCATTTCGCGGATTTTGTTGTTGATCAGCATCAATTCGTAAATCCCGATCCGACCGCGGTAGCCCGACCGTTGGCAATACGTACACCCCTTGCCGCGCATGAACTCCGCCTGCTTGACCAACTCCGGGGGGATCCCCGAATCCTCAATCACACTTTCGGGCGGCTGATACCGCTGCTTGCAGCGGGGGCAAATCGTCCGCACCAACCGCTGCGCAAGGATCGCGATCACGCTGCTAGCGACCATATAGGAAGGTACACCGATGTCCACCATCCGTGATACAGCACTGGGCGCATCGTTCGTGTGCAGCGTACTAAATACCAGGTGTCCTGTTAGACTGGCCTGGATACCCATCGATGCCGTCTCATGATCCCGCATTTCGCCGACGAGGATGATGTTGGGCGCCTGGCGTAGCATGGCGCGGATGATGCGGGAAAAGTCGAGCCCGATCTGGTGCCGGACCTCGACCTGGTTGATCCCCGGCAGGTAGTACTCGACGGGGTCTTCGGCGGTGATGATCTTGCGGTCCGGACGGTTCAGCGCGTTGAGGGCGGCGTAGAGCGTCGTCGTCTTGCCGCTGCCGGTCGGCCCGGTCACCAGGATGATCCCGTTGGGCCGCTTGATCAGCGAGTTGAAGTTGCGGTAGTCCCGTTCGGCGAGCCCCAGTTGGCGGGTACCGACCTTGATGTTGTCTTTGTCGAGCAGCCGCATGACGACCGATTGGCCGTGGTTGGTCGGGATGATGCTGACCCGCAGGTCGAGCTGTTTGTCGCCGACGGTGATCTTGATCCGCCCGTCGGTCGGCCGCCGCTTCTCCGAGATGTCGATCTTGGAGAGGATTTTGATGCGGGCGACGAGCGCCGAGAGCATTCGCTTGGGGGGATTATCCCGCTCCACACAGACACCATCGATCCGGTAACGGATCCGGATCCGATCCTCGAACGGTTCGAGGTGGATGTCGCTGGCACGAAGTTGAACCGCTTCCTGGATCATCAAGTTGACCAAGCGGATCACCGGGGCGCTGTTGTCGTCTTCGTCGTCGGCCCCCCCGCCACCGCTATCGTCGGTCGTTTCGGTAAAGTCGATCGCCGTGTCGGTGAACTCTTGCAGCATCGAGTCAGCCGATTCACCTTCGACCTGACCGTAGTACTGGTTGATCGCTTCGACGATCGCGGTCCGGGGAGCGAGTGCCGTTTCGATCTTCTTGTTGAGGATGAAGCGAAGTTTTTCGACGATCTCGATATCGAACGGGTCGGCGATCAGCACCCGGATCGTGCCGTCCTCGATCGTGTACGGCAGTACCGTATTTTCCCGTGCGATCGATTCGGGGACCTGTTCGATCACATGATCGGCGATCCGATGTTCACGCAAGTCGACATAGGGAAGGTGGTTGAAGTCGGCCAACGCCTTGGTGACTTCTTCGGGACTGGCGTATTCGAGCGACACCAAGGCGTCGCCGACGTCGCCGTTGCCCGACCTCGCTAAATCGTTGGCTTCGCTGAGCTGGTCGAGGCTGATGATGCCGCGTTTGAGGAGCAGATCGGTGAAGTCTTGAATTTTGGTATTGCTTGCCATCGCCAGACGCTGGTGTGAGAGACTAGGGAGGGAGTCGACGAAATCGTACGTCGCTTTCCGCACCCAGAATAACATCGGTCACGAAAGCTTGCGCGGCCGATTGTTTCGAAAACCGTCTGCCGAGAATGTCTGGCGGGTTGTGAGCGGTTCGGCTTTCCGATGGCCCAAGACCTGAAACGGTTCGGAACCGCGGTGAGAAGTTCTCTCAGGGGAGTTCGCGAACGCGGAGCCCTTTGAACTCGACCGGTGCGCCTTCGGCTTCGAGACAGAAGTAACCCGACCGCGGGTCGCAATCGCTACCGCCGGAGACTTCGACGCCGTTGACCCACAAGCGGATCTCGCCGTTGACGCCGCGGACGTAGTAGTGATTCCATTGGTTCACGCCGAGACTCCGCTCTTCCGACGGGAAACTTCGCGAGCCGTTGGGCGAGGTTGGCGGAAACGGCTTCATCCGCGACTTGCCAACCGCGAAGACGTCGCCGTGAGTGCTGAACCAATCAGCGGCCCTGCCGCTGTCGGCAAGGTATTTGTCGTAATAGCCGTGGTCGAGCATCTGGAGCTCGATTCCGGTCTTGGGCAGTTGGTTGGGCTGCAAGCCCTCGAGCCCTTCGTCGGTGACCCAAGCGAAGATACCCGAGTTGCCGCCGCTTTCGAGATGCCGCCATCGCACCACCAGTTCAAAGTTGGTGAACTTCTGCTTCGTTCGCATCACACCGATCGGCTTGCCGGTGGTATGGATCTCGCCGTCGACAAAGCTCCAGGTCGTCTCTTCTCCGTTGACGACCACGAAATCGTCCTCGGTCAACGCGCGAAAACCGGGTTCCGTGCCGTCGATTCGGGCAAATCGCACGTCGGTGGCTGGATCTTCAGCGATCACGTGGCCGCCCACGAATAGGCCGCCCACGGATAGCGACACAACGAATAGGGCTTTGCCTGCAAACATCCATCGATAACAACTTCGCGTACTCGACATCGGCGGGTTCCCGTTGGGGTGATCAAGGAGCGGCCGTCCGCCGGATACCGTCGGCGGGATGGCGGGCGAGCCGGCAAGCGGAGATGACACGGTTACCAGCTTAGCAAGGTCCGGGAAGCAAGTGTCAGGCACCTGTTGCGAGGAACTCGCCCGGCAGAGAATCGGGTCGTCTGGCGAAGGCTGGGGCGGTTTCCCGCGTCCCGGAGTCCTAGCCGTCTTGGCGGTCTTGGCGGTCTTGGCGGTGAAAACCGCGGGCATCGGCGATCGCCTCCGCTCGTACAACACCAATCACCCCCTCTTTGTAACACCAATCGTCACCGCTCAATGCCCGAATTACCCGAAGTCGAAACGATGCGCCGCGGCGTCCTGCCGATCGTCGGCAGTCGGGTGGTGGCGGCGGAATTACCGCCCTGCTCGCGGCGACCGATCACGCTCTCGCCATCGATCGAGCGTTTCGATCGCGCGGTCGCGGGGCTGGCGGTCGAGGCGATCCTACGTCGCGGCAAACGGGTCCTGATCCGACTCGAGGGGCAGTGGGTGATCGTGATCGAGCCGCGGATGACCGGGCTGGTGTTGTTGGCCCAACCGCCGACCACCGAACACCTGCGGTTCCGGCTGCGGCTCGCCGGCGGGCCCTGCGGCGAATTGTTGTTCTGGGACCGCCGCGGTCTCGGCACGATCCGGTTGTGGACAGCCAGCGAAGCCGCGGTGATGCTGGGCGACGACCGTATCGGTCCCGACGCGTTGGCCATCACGGCGGCCGAGTTGCGACAGCGGTTGGCGGGCAGCCGCCGGGCGATCAAGGTCGCCTTGTTGGATCAACAACGGGTCGCCGGGATCGGCAACCTCTACGCCGCCGAGATCTTGCACGTCGCCGGTGTCGACCCGCGAGCCCGCTGTGATCGGCTCAGTGGGCCGCAGTGGTTACGGATTCACGCCGCGATCAGCACCGTGTTGGACGAGGCGATCCGGCACGAGGGGTCGACGCTGTCCGATGGCACCTACCGCAACGCACTGAACCAGAACGGCGGCTATCAGAATTTGCACCGCGTGTATGATCGCGCCGGCAAACCCTGTCTCCGTTGCCACGGCGGCCCGGTCCGGCGGATCGTCCAAGCCCAACGTTCGACGTTTTTCTGCCCGGCTTGCCAAACCCGTACCGGGCATCACACCGCCAAAGGGTTGCCGTGAATCACGCGGTCAGGATCAGCGAGCCGAACAGCGACGAATCTCAATGGGAGCGAAACGTGTGAATGGGGTGGCAGACGCAGATGGAGACCACGTGTGGGTGTGGATGGGGATGGGGATGGGGTGGCACGCCCTGAGGCACGAAGGGCGTGGCCAGTAACGTGAACGCCTGCGTACAGGGCTGGGGGCACTCGTGCTTTGTTCCGATTCCATCTTTTGGGATCACGGACTTCCAGTCCGCTTTAAAAAATCAACAGCAACGTACTGGAAGTCCATCCTACGATTTAACTCCACTCTCATTTTCATTAGGAACAAAGCATTCGCCGCGAGTCAACCAGGGTTGGTTCGGCTGTGTTGGCGGCTTCCACGCCCATCGCCTCCGGCTCTGGACGTGCCACCCCGGGGGGCACGAAGCGGGCGCTATGGAACTCAGTGGGACAGGAGGGCAATTTACCGCAATCGGGGGCAGCAAATATTGATGGTCATCATCACCGTCCTTTCCCGCCAGTCCGTTTCGCTCTCGTGGCGTGAGCCGATTCAAAGCGTCGGCGACCGGCAATCCGGTGATTGCCAAGCTGGGCCGGTTCGTATCCACTGGGCGGTTCGATGAGTGAACTTTCTCTGATCCATTGGGCGCTGCTCGGTTTGGCCGCGGCCGGTGTCGGCTTGTCGAAGAGTGGACTGGCTGGCGTCAGCCTGCTGCACGTGTTGGTGTTCGCCTTCGTATTCGGCGCTCGGGCGTCGACCGGGATCCTGTTGCCGCTGTTGATTGTCGGCGATCTGTGTGCGATTTGGCTGGTGGGCCACGGCGTCGTCTGGGCGTACGTCCGCCGCTTATTGGCTCCGACGCTGGTCGGTGTCGTCATCGGTTGGTGGTTGCTCGACCGACTCGACGAGCAGGCGTTTCGACCACTGATCGGCAGCATCATCTTGGTGTTGAGTCTCGGTCAGTTTCTTCGCATGCGGCGGCCCGACCTGTTCGCCAACGTGCCTCACGCCCGCTGGTTCGTGTTGACCATGGGGATGCTGGCCGGTGTGACGACGATGTTGGCGAACGCCGCGGGTCCCGTCGTCGCCCTCTACCTGCTGGCCAGTGCCTTACCGAAGACCGAGTTGATCGCCACGAGCGCTTGGTTCTTTTTGATCCTGAATGTCAGCAAGGTGCCGTTGAGTATGAACCTCGGGTTGATCGACCCCAGCACCCTGGCGATCAACTTGATATTGGCCCCCGCCGTGCTACTCGGCCTGCTGTTCGGCCGTTGGCTGGTTCAGCATATTCCTCAGCGGCTGTTCGACAGTCTGCTGCTGTTGTTCACCGCGATCGCGGCTTTGCGGCTGATCGGCTGGGCGTGAGGGAGGGAGTAGGGCAGGGAGGCAGTAGGGCAGTGAGGCAGTGAGGCAGTGAGGCAGTGAGGCAGTGAGGCAGTGGAGGGAGTTGGGGAGTTGGGCGGGAGGCTTTTTGGCTTGGGGCTGATTGCTTTAGGCCTTAGAATGGTGGGCGAATCGAACTCGCATTCGCCCGCCGCTACGAAGGTCCCGCCATGAACTCCCCCCGACTTCGCCGTCTCTCCCGTCGCACCGTCCTCCGCGGGGCGGGTGCTGCGGTGGCCCTCCCTTGGCTCGATGCGATGGCCGCTCCTGCTACCGGCGGTTCGACCGCCGCTGGTGGTGAAGCGGGGCCGCCGGTTCGGTTGGCCTATTTTTATGTACCCAACGGCGTCAACATGGATAGCTGGCGGCCCACCGACGACGGCGATCTGAACGATTTACCGCCGATCCTACGGTCGCTCGAACCGGTCAAGGATCGGGTCACGGTGGTCAGCGATCTGGCAGCCGATCACTGCAAGGGCAAGTCGGCCGGGCATGAGCCGGCCGGCGGTGGGTTCTTGGTTGGCGAAAAGTGCAAGCATTCGGAAACGCCGGAGGTCGGTGGCGCTTCGGTCGATCAGGTCGCCGCCCGGGAGATCGGGCTGTCGACGCCCGTTGATTCACTCGCCCTGGGCATCGATCCCGGGCACCGCGGCGATCACGGCTACAGCGGGACTTACCTGTCGCACATTTCCTGGCGGAGCAAGACGACTCCGACGCCGCTGCGGATGAACCCCAAGACGTTGTTCAGTGACCTGTTTCGCGGTCGCCCGCCACGGCGCCCCGATTGGGGACAGGCCGCCGAATTCGCTCAGGGAAACCAGCCTGACTCGATCGAACAGAGTGTGCTGGACCTGGTCCGCGACGACGCCAAAGCCTTGCAGCGAAAACTCGGTTTCAGTGACCGCCGCAAGGTCGAGGAGTATCTGGACGGACTGCGAGGGATCGAACGCCGAATCATGGCGGCTGATTCCGACGCCTATTCGCATCACCAGGACGCCTTCGCCGCGGCGCCCGAATCCGAGTCGGACGGTCGAGAATTGCCACAATTGATCATTCCCGACGGTCGAGGGATTCCGCCGGTCTACGCCGATCACGTCAACCTGATGCTGGACATCTTGACGCTCGCCTTCCAGACCGACACGACCCGTCTAGCATCGTTCCTCTTTTCCTACGAAAAATCAGGACGGTCCTACCCGGAGGTCGAGGTGCGAGGCTCACATCATTCGACGTCGCACCACCAAAAGAAGCAGGAAAACCTCGACCAATTGACCCGCATCAATACGCTGCACATGGAGCTGTTTTCGCGGATGTTGGTCCGCATGTCACAAATCTCCGAGGGTGAGCGGTCGCTATTGGATAATGTGATGATCCTGTACGGTGCGGGGATCAGCGACGGCAATCGTCACAACCACGACGACCTGCCGGTTTTGGTCGCTGGGGGCGCCGGTGGGACACTGGTCGGAGGCCGGCATCTGAAGTGCCATGACAAGACGCCGATCTGCAACCTGTACGTCGATATGCTGCGTCGTGGTGGTGTGGAGATCGACCGATTCGGCGACAGCACCGGGACCCTGCAAGGGCTGTTCCCCGCATGAGTGATCGCAAGTACCCACGGATCGCCTTAGCGATCACGTTGGCCGTTGCGGTCGCCGCCGCTGCACCGGTAGCCGCCCAACCGGGTCAACGGGAAAACCCACTATCGTTCGATCGCAATATCCGAGGGCTGTTGAACAAGTTCTGTTATCGATGTCACAACGCCGACGAGCCCAACGGTGGCGTCGACCTGCAGTCCGACATCAACCCGCGTTTGATCGCCGATAAGCCGCTTGTTTGGCGGACTGCGCTGGACCAGGTCCGTGACGGCGAGATGCCTCCAGGCGATGCGAAACAGCCGACCGATGAGCAGCGGGAATTGATCGCCCGGTTCATCGAGACGACAGTTTCGGAGTTCGACTGCGACGCCGCTCGCGACCCGGGCCCCCCGTCGCTGCGGCGACTCAATCGTGCCGAATACGACCTGTCGATCCGCCACCTAACGGGACTCGACATGCAGCTGTCCGAAGATTTCCCTGCTGACACGATCAGTTTCGGATTTCGCAACATCGCCCAATCGTTGACGCTGTCACCGCTGCACGTCGATCGCTACTACTCGGCCGCTCGCCGCGTCGTCGATGAACTGCTGACCGGCCAGAGTGAGGCTGAGCAGCAGGGCGATGCGACGGCACGGGCCAAGGCCTATCGGCAGGTATTTTTTGTTGAGCCGGGGGATGGACGCGGTGATCGTGATGTCGCCGAGCAGTTGCTCCGGCGGTTCGCGACCCGCGCATTTCGTCGCGACGTCGACGATGAGTACCTGGCCCGGTCGTTGTCGCTCTACGATTCGCTCCGAGATCGCGGTGAATCGCACCTCAGCGCGGTCGGGCATCTGTTGACCGCCGTACTCGCCTCGCCGCGGTTCCTGATGCGGTCGGAGATGCCGCGTCCGGAATCGGAGTCCGATGCCGATGACACCGCCTACCCGGTCGATGATTTTGACCTCGCGTCGAGGCTCAGTTTTTTCCTCTGGTCATCGCCACCGGATGATGAACTTCTCGAGCTGGCCCGCGAGGGGCGGCTGAGCGACGACGCGGTACTCGACGAGCAACTGCGGCGGATGTTGGACGACCCGCGGAGCGATGCGTTGGTCGAGCATTTTTTCGTGCCCTGGCTGCAAATCGACGCGTTGGACGAACACCGCCCCGATCGCGAGCGGTTTCCTGAGTTCAATGACCGATTGTACGAATCGATCCGGCAGGAACCGCGTCGGCTGTTGCGGTATCTGATCCGCGAAGACCGGCCGTTGACCGAGTTGGTCGATGCCGACTACGCCTTGGTCGACGCGGTTTTGTCGCGCTGGTACGAGCTGCCGGGTGACCAGTCGGTGCCCGAGGCGGACGATTCGTTTCGGCGGGTGGTGTTGAGCGATCGTCGCCGAGGCGGGATTCTGACGACCGCGGCGGTATTGATGGCGCAAAGTGATCCGGGTAGGACGAACGTGCCACGGCGAGGCAATTTCATCGCCGCGGCGATCCTGGGCACCGCCCCACCGCCGCCTCCACCCGACGTGCCCGAGCTGTCCGATGACGAGCAACAGGTCGCCACGTTGACACTCCGCCAACGCTTCGAGGCTCACCGCAGCGACCCGCAGTGTTTTTCCTGTCACGTCAAGATCGACCCGTTGGGGTTCGCGCTGGAGAATTACGACGCGATCGGACGTTGGCGGCAGACCGAGGTGGGCCAAACGATCGACGCGTCGGGCGAATTACCCGACGGGAGACGGTTTGACGGGCCGGTCGAACTGAAAGCGACCTTATTGGCAGACCGAGATGAATTGACCGCCGTACTAACGCGTCAAATGTTGATCTACGCACTCGGACGAGGCCCGTTGCTGGGTGACGATTGCGTGATCGAAGACGCGGTCGAAGCCGCTCGACAAGCCGATTACCGACTCACTGCGGTGATCCGCACGATCATCCACAGTTTCCCGTTTCGCCACACCCGCGACCCCGAGTATTAGGGGCGACCGGCCTGGGTAACGTTCACCCGTGACGGGCTTTGACCTTCAAATAGGTCGGTGCGTAGATCGCTCGATGTTCCGCCAACCCGGGTGGTGCGAAGGCGTCACCGCGCGGCGGTTCGGCGACCGCTTCAATCACCATCCCCGCCCGACAGATCCCGCCTAGGATCGCATCGATCGAGTGCAGGAATTCGGCCGCGCCCGGTTCGCGGATCTGCTCCGCACAGCCGCCGCTGGCCGCCGGTAGTCTCAATCCCGAAATCAGCGGCAGCGAAACCGGGTAGCCACCGCCGGATGGTTCATCGAGTGGCTCAAAGCCGATCTGTAACGATGCCGGATGTTTGTGCTGGCTGACATAGATCCCGCCTGGACGCAGTGTGGTGGCGATCGCGGCGAACATCGGCGTCAGGTCGGCGATGTAGCTGCTGCTGACCGGTTGAACGATCAGATCAAAGCGGTTCGGTTCGAGTTCATCGAGCCGGGTCAGCGAACCTTCGATCAAACGCATCGTGATCCCGGTTTTGTCACAAAAACGGCGGTCGTGATCGAGTTGAATCGGACTAAGGTCCAGCACGGTGACGTGCGCCCCGGCGATGGCGAATAACGGGCCGTGCAGCCCGCCGCCAGCGGCGAGGCAAAGCACCTCACGCCCCACCAGCGGCTCATCCCGCAGCCAGGGATCGATCGCCGCCAAAGCTGCCGAACGATCGGGTGGGTAGGCGCCGGTGGCGACGAACCGGCGATCGTCGTCGAGTCGATCCCAAGCGGCTCGATTGAAGCGGTCGGCTTGCTCTCGATCACGGGCCGCTCGGTCGCGCCAAGCGGTCAATTGGCGAGCGATCTCGGTGATTGTGGCGGCGGCAGGGGCACCGACCAAGATTCGGCGGACCGCATCGATCGGGCTGAGTACCAATCCGTCGACGTCGACTCGGGGAGGTACCGGTTCGTGGATGCCGATCCAGCGTCCGCCGAGACGCCGCACGACCCAATCACCCAACCAGGCGCCATAGCAATCGGCCAGCGGTAGGGCTGCGGTCTGCTGTTGCTCGAATACGAGCCGGCGTTCGTGTCGAAGGAGGCGATCGAGCCGGGGGATTGAGTCGTGATCCTCGGTCACCAAGTCGATCGCAAGTTGCTTCGCCCGCATGATTGCGGCTGCGGCGAGTTCACCCAGCTGGGTCAGCGGATCGTCCATCGGCCGTCGGCGTTAGTGCGTTTGCAGGGCACGCGAGCATTCACGCCCGTATCGCGACGTCCGTTCACGGATCCGATCCCAAGCGATTTGAGTCATCTGCTCGGGGCTACAACGCCATGCCCAATTGCCGTCGGCGATGCCCGGCGTATTCATGCGGGCTTCGCTACCGAGGCCGAGGATATCTTGCAGCGGTGCGATCGAAACCGCCGCCGAACCTTGCCAGGCGAGGTCGACCAACAGATCGGCGACTTCGGATTCCTGGGCCGGTTCGGTACCGAGATATTCCCACAAGAAGTCGCGGTGTGGTTCGGGCAGTGTGCGATACCAACCGAGCGAGGTGTCGTTATCGTGGGTCCCGGTGTAGGCAATCATGTTCTCCACGGTATTGTGGGGCAGGAACGAGTTTTGGGGGTCGCCATCGAAAGCGAACTGCAGCACACTCATCCGCGGGAAGCGGAAGTCGGCGAGCAGTTGGCGGACATCGTCGGTGATCGTGCCGAGGTCCTCGGCGACGAACGGCAAGCCGCCGAGCTGTTGGTAAAGTTCGGAGAAGAAATCGGCGCCGGGACCGTCGACCCATTGGCCGGTCTCGGCGGTCGGGGCGCCGGCGGGGACGTGCCAAGCGGCGGAAAAGCCGCGGAAGTGATCCAAGCGGATCACGTCGTGGTGGCCCAACAGAGACCGCAGCCGATCGATCCACCAGGCGTATCCGGTCCGCTTGAGTTCGTCCCAATCGTAAACCGGGTTACCCCAGAGTTGGCCGGTGGCGCTGAAGTAATCGGGCGGCACGCCGGCGACGAAGCGGGGGCGGCGGTGTTCGTCGAGCAGGAACAGGTTGGGGTTGCCCCAAACGTCGGCGGAGCCGGCGGAGACGAAGATCGGAATGTCACCGAACAGTCGAACGCCGCGGCGGGCGGCATGCTGGCGGAGCTTGCTGAGCTGACGAAAGCTGATGAATTGTTCCCACTTCACACGCTGGATCGCTTCGTGGGCGTCGCGGCGGGTCCGCCCCAGCACGTCCTGATCGCGCATCAGATACTCGACCGGCCAATCGACGTAACTGCACCCGTCAAACCGCGCTTTGAGTACCACGAAGAGGGCGAAATCGTCCAACCAACGCGCTTCGGATTCGCAGAAAGCTCGCATCGCAGAGGCCAGGTGGGGGAAACCACCGGCCTTGAAACGCGCCCAAGCCTGATCGAGGACGCGCTGCTTGAACGGCAAGACGTTGGCGAAATCGACCGTATCGTCGGGGAAATCTTCGGGCCAACACTCATCATCCAACAGTAAACCGTCGTCGATCAAGCCATCGGGGCTGATCAGCAGCGGGTTGCAGGCGAAGGTCGACAGGGGGGTGTAGGGAGAACTGCCGGCGTCGGGCGGGCCGATCGGCAAGATCTGCCACCAAGATTGCCCGGCGTCGGCCAACGCATCGACCCAGCGATAGGCTGCCGGGCCGAAGTCACCGATCCCGAAGCGGGACGGCAACGAGGTCAGATGCAGCAGGATCCCCGAGGCACGGTACCCTGGCGGAAACAGACACGATTGGTCGGTTACGGCGACTTGGGTCAGCTTATCCACAGATGTACCGAAACGGAGGGAAAAAACGGATCGATCGGATCGATCGGGGGGAAGGGATGTAGCGGGACCCAAATTAGCGTTTTCCGCCCGCGATCAGGCGACGACCAACGACGAATCGTCGTTTTTTGGGAAAAAATCGGCGACCACCTGCATGAACTCTGCCGGTTCGCGAACATGGGCGACATGGGTACGGAAGTGGCGGGCTCCCGGTTTACCCTGTGCATAACAGCAGGCGAACTTTCTCATCAATACCGTTCCCTTCTGTTCACCGAAACGGTCGACGACCAATCGATAATGCTTCAGCATGCATTGTCGCTGGGTGTCGAGGTCGGGATCGGCAGGGATCGGCTCACCGCGGAGCGCGGCGGCGGCCTGCGAAAAAAGCCAAGGGCGGCCGAGCGATGCCCGGGCGATCATCACCCCATCGACGTCGTAGTTCTGGAACGCGGCGACGACCTTTTCGGCCGAATCGAGGTCGCCGTTGCCGATCAACGGGATTTGTCGCAGGTGTTGTTTGATCTCGGAGATCCGATCCCAATCGGCGTTGCCACGGAAAAAATCTTTGGCGGTCCGGCCGTGCACCGTCAGCGCCGCGGCCCCGGCTTCTTCGACGACCCGAGCGATTTCGTTGCAGTTGATCGACGTGGGGGAGCAGCCGAGCCGGATTTTGGCCGTGACCGGCGTCGGACTGCAAGCCTCGACGAGCCGGGAGATGATCGCATGCATCCGGTTCGGTTCGCGGAGCAGGTAGCTGCCGCTGTGAGCTTTTTCGGTAACCTGCTTGACGGGGCAACCGAAATTGATGTCGACAACGCTGACCCGGTACTCCTCGACCAAGCGACGTCCGACCTTGGCCATCGTTTCGGGGTCGTTGTCCCAAATCTGGACCGCGAGCGGACGCGGCTCGTCAGCGACGCCCCACAACCGGTCGGGATGTTCGGCAGCGTGTTCGTCGAGCCAGACGAAACCACGCGCGTTGACCATTTCGGTCGCCAGCAATCCGGCGCCTCCATATTGTCGCACGATCTGGCGAAAAGCGGCGTTGGTATAGCCCGCCATCGGGGCTTGCAAGATCGGCGGGTCGACGACGAGGTCACCGATCCGTAGCGGCGGCGGGGGAGTTCGATTCGGCACGGCTGACGCGATGGTGGTTGGGAGTCGGGCGGTCGCAACGGTTCGCCGCATTGTCGACGATCGGGGCGGTATTCGTCAAAGCCCAACCCGGCGCCGCCAGGCGATCGGTTCAGCGGGCGTCGAAGTGGCCGCTGCGGCCGCCCGATTTTTCCAACAATCGGATCGGCCCGATCGTCATCGCCCGATCGACCGACTTTGCCATATCGTAAACCGTCAAGCAAGCGACACTGACCGCCGTCATCGCCTCCATCTCGACCCCCGTCCGGCCGCTGGTGCGAACATCGACCTCACACCGCAGCGTCTGCTCGTCGGCGAAGTCGAAGCGGACCTCGACCCCCTCGACGGCGATCGCGTGGCACAGCGGGATCAGTAGGTGAGTTAGCTTGGTCGCCGAGATCGCGGCGAGCCGGGCGACGGCGAGAACATCGCCTTTGGAACCGGTTCCGCCGCGGATCATTTCCGCCGTTTCGCGGCGCATCTGTACTGAGCCGATCGCCGTGGCGGCGCGAACGGTGACCGGTTTGGCGGAGATGTCGACCATGCGGGCGGCGCCCGACTCGTCGAAGTGGCTGGAGCGATTTTCGGTCGGGGACATGTCGGTCGGGGGCATGGCGGGGCTGTTGCGGGAACAGGTAACAAAAAAACGTCGCGAGCCGCCCCGGTTTGGGGGCAGCTCACGACGTTTTAGCGTCGGCAGCGATGCAGAGAAACGGCGGGGCCGTCGCTCAGACGAGTTCTTTCTTAACGCCGATCAACGTTCGCAATCTTTCGGCCAACAGGTGCGCGTCGAACGGCTTCTTGAACGTTTCGTTGATCGCCGAGCGGTCGAAGCTCATCGGCTGACCGTCATCGGGCAGCAGGGCGATCAGGATAACTTCGGAGAAATCGATGTTCTTCCGCAAATTCTGGCAGATTTGCACCGATTCGATCTTCCCAATGGAAAAGTCGACGATGATGCAGTCGGGACTAAAGCTTTCGGCTTGGATACCGGCTTCGAAACCGCTCGCCGCGACGGCCACCTTAAAGGATCGCTCCGGTGGCAGTTCACGCTTGAGGTTTTCGATCAACACTTGATCCTGGGCGACGATCAGGCACTTAGCCATCGCTTCGTCTTCCAGGTCGCCCAGCGGCATGCCGTGTTCTTTCAGGAACTTGATCAGGTAATCGCGCGGGATCCGGCGGTCTTGCGACCCCGGAATTCGATAACCTTTCAAACGCCCCGAGTCGAACCATTTGCTGACGGTTCGCGGGGCCACTTTACAGATCTTGGCGACCTGTCCAGTTGTGAAGACCTTCATTTCAGGTGCTCCCAAACGCCTCGTTGATTCTTATCAAAGCCGATGGTGCGTCGGAACCCATCAGCCTGTTGGCCCCCTGATTGTTTCCGCCTCTGAAAACCCACCCGCGATACGGTCGGTCGGCTCGCAACGTCGCAACGGATTGCAACGATGGTGGCCGGCGGATCGATGTGTGACGCGGGCTCGTTCCTGAACGAACGGTCGGCAAGGACGGCGGTGGGACGCTGGCCTGCTGACGTGAGTGGCGAAAACGGCTGGGTCGGGACCAGCCGGTTGCGTTTTGCGACGCGAACCGGTTCGGAATCCTCGCGATGAAGAAAAAAAGAAAACGGCTCGGTGACGCTCACCGTCGTCGCGATATCACCCCGGCACGCAGTGGGTCTGCGTAACGGGTTGGGCGGATCGATCATCGTGATGAAAATCGGGGCCATGAATCGCCAGTGAAGTGAACTGCACGGATGCCGGTGTGGAAACAGATCACCGACCGCGACGAAGTCGTGGCCGGGTTGGGAAGAGAACCGCGCACCGCTATCCAGACCCACGGATCGACCATTGACCGCAATCCCTTACGGAGCGGTCGATCCCTAGCCAGTCAACGGTCGCCGATCGTCAGCGCGGCGACAGAAAGTCACCGCGGTTGACGGAGCGAGTCCCAGAAATCCCCCCAACATGGACAACCGCTATCGCTCGACGATCTCCACCGAGATTCGGACGAGCGACAGTGGGTTACCCGAAAGACTATGTCGAGAAAAATCGGTCCAAATCTTTAGTGCGTTTGAATAGGAACAGTCGGCAAATCCGCCAGCACCGCCGCGGACCGCAGCAATCGTTCACGATTCATCGACTTCTTCGGGACTCGATTGTTCCTCGTTTGTCCCCGATTCCTCGGGCTCTGGGGCGGTTGGGGGCTCGGTTGCGGCAGCGGGAGGCAGTTCCTCAGCCGTCATGCCGCCGCCGGAACGGAGGTGGCGAAAATAATCGGAATCGCTGCCGATGACCATCGTCACACTCTCACCGAGCGACTCGCGGTAGCTTTCCAGCGTTCGAAAGAAGGAATAAAAGTCGAGATCGCTGCCGAAGGCTTCGTTGTAGATCTTGGTCGCCTCGGCGTCGGCTCGCCCCTTGATGATCTCCGCGTCGCGTTCGGCTTCCGATTTGATCTCGGCGATCATCCGATCGGTTTCGCCATCGATCTCGGCCGACCGTCCTTCGCCTTCGCTGCGGAACTTCTCCGCGATCCGCTGGCGTTCGGCGATCATCCGTTCGAACACTTGGGCCTGCACCGATTCGACATAATTCATCCGCTTGATCCGGATGTCGACCAGTTCGATCCCGTACTGAGGCATCTGTAGCTGCGCGGTTTCGAGGATCGAGCGGACCAATTCCTCACGGCCGGCAACGACCTCCTGCAACAGGATTTCCTCATCGGATTCGGCAGCCATCGCCCGCTCGAGGTCTTCCTCCGAGACGGTCCAGTCCTTGGAGCGGACGATATCGACCAGGCTGCTAGAGGCGATCTTGTCGCGGACGACCGAGTCGAGGATGTCATTCAAGCGGCTCTGGGCCCCGATTTCGTTCTGCACGCTTTGCAGAAAAATCAGCGGCTCAACGATCCGCCAGCGAGCGGTGGTGTCGACCGAAATGAATTGTTCTTCGACCGTCGGGATCTGATTCGGGTCGCCGTCCCAGGAGATCAGCCGCTTGTCGAATCGTCGTACCTCTTGCACGAATGGGACCCGGAAGTGCAACCCCGGTGAAACGATCGGCTCACCGACCGGGGCACCGAACTGGACCACAATCGCCTGTTCACTTTCGTCCAGCGAGTAGGCTGAGGCGAACAGCAGGATCGCCCCGATCAGGACAGCCACGACCACCAGAGCCGGGACCGCTTGCCCATTTCGCCGTTGTGGTTCGAACTTGCTCAATTTCGTCACATTCATCGCTTCTGGTTTGCCAATCGTGCCGAGGTTGTAGGGGATGTCGTGGTTGCCGCGGGTGTTCAGCGGTCGTGGCCGCCGCCCAACGAATTCGATTTTCATCATCGCCCCCCCGCAGTCGGCGGGACGCCGCCGTCGAGGTTCAGCAGCGGGATCGGCCCGACTTGCCCCTGTTCGGTGACGATCACCCGGCCGAGTGTCGGCAACACTTCATCGATCATTTCCAGGTACAGACGCCGCCGGGTGACTTCGGGCGAGCCGCGATATTCTTCGACGATCGCCGCGAAACGGGAGGCCTCACCCATCGCCCGGTTGACGCGTTGGGCGCGATAGCCCTCGGCCGTTTCGAGCACCTGTTTCGCCTCGCCGGTCGCTCTGGGAACCATCTGGTTACGCCGTTTTTCCGCCTCATTGATCATTTGCTCCTTCTCCTGTTCCGCCTGATTGACCTCGTTGAAGGCCGGCTTAACCGGGTTGGGAGGCGTCACATCCTGCATCTCGACGGTGCCGATCGTGATCCCCATGTCGAACGAATCGAGGATTTCTTGGATCTCCGTTTTGGCCGCCGAGGCGATCTGCACTCGCTTGACGGTCAAAACGTCGGAACCGAGTGAATTGCCGACGATCCGACGCATCACCGCCTCGGAGGTATCGCGGATCGTCTGGTCGATGTCGCGGACCCGGTGCAGGTATTTGTCAGGGTTGTCGACCCGGTACTGAACCACCCACTCGACGTCGACAACCTTGAGGTCGCCGGTCAGCATCAGCGATTCGCTTTGGTGAGTCGGGCTTTTGCGGTAATCGGTACGCGCTTCACGCGATTCGGCGACCGTACGGAACCCGAACTCGTGCTTCAGCACCCGCGCGGTCGGCACGAATTTTTGCTGATCGATGCCGAACGGGAGTTTGAAGTGGAGCCCCGGCGGTTTGATCGCGACCACGCGGCCGAACCGTTTGACAACAGCTTGGCCCTCGGGTTGCACCGTGTAGTACGAAGTCATCGCACCCCAAAAAATGAGCAGGACGCCGACAACAAAAGCGATCGAAAAAAGGCCGCCTTTCCAGTTCGTCTGGTTCCAGTCGATCTGGGACAGCCACTGCTCAAGTGGGTTCGGCTCGGTCGGTCCTCGGCTCATCGGTTCCTCGGCGGGGCGATTTTGGGTAATCGGAAAAGTTTGCCCTGTTAGCCTACGTCGCGAACTCTGCCGCGTCCAACGAAGACGGTCGAAACCACGTCAAATGCTGCGCGGCTTCACCCGGTCGCCGGGTCACCGATCGCGAATTGGTAGCCTTCCTGCGGTGGGCGAAGTCGTTCGCCGGTCGACATCCGATAGAGCCGACGGACCGGTCGAAAGCCGAGTTCGTTCGCCAATCTGCCGGCTTGCAGGTTCGATCCCGGTGCGTCCCAAAGCACATCGCCGCGGCTAAAGCCATCTGCGGCCAATAGTCGTGAGACCAATTGTTGGGCCGTGGCCGGGCCGCGGGCCACGATCGGGCCGAGATGGCTCGCCATTCGCCCGGGACGGATCATCCCCATGCCGTCGATGCAACCGACCGTCACCGCGTCGCGCGCCAAGGATCTCAACCAGGGCCGCCGATCGCAGCCGAAAGCCGACCGATCGAGCGGGCTGGCCGCTTCGATCGCGGCAGCGTCCGACAGCCAATCGTCGCGTTGAGCAGGCCTTGGCAACGACCTCTCACCGCTCAATTGCCACCGATCCCACCGCCACTGGACCGAAAATCCGAGGCGTTCGTAAAGCGATCGCCCGGCATCCGTCGCGTCGAGCTTGATCGAACGGATGCCGCGCGATCGGAGGTGCGACAACGCGTGTCGCATCAGTTGACAACCGATCCCGCGCCGGCGGTATTCGGAGTCGATCAGCATCATTCCGATCCAGGCGAGTCGGTCACCGTGGCAGGTCGTCGTCACGGTGCCCACCACCCGTTGGTCCCACACCGCCTTGAAACAACCTTCCGGGTTTTGCTTAATGAATCGTTGCCAATCGGCCGGCAATTGGTTCCAACCGGCCGCCCGCGAAAGGACTCCGGCGACGCTGATATCAGCGGCTTCCAGGATCTCGATCCGGGGCCGTATCCGAGGCGCCGTCATGGCTGTGGCTCATCCGCAGGTGGCAGCTGATCCGGTTCGCCGCTGACCCGTCGGATCCATCGCCGAGCGGTCTCGAGCAACGGCGCGAGCGATTGCCGGGCCGTGTCGAGGTCATCTTCGCGGGCGGCCAGTTCGATGCGTTCAGCGAGCCGCCAATCGGGCTCTTCGGCGACGTATTTCAGACACGATTTGAGCGTATGAGAGGCCCGCCGGACGAGCTGGCCATCAGCGTTGTCGAAAGCGGATGTCAGGTCGTCGCACAATTGAGGGACCTCGTTCAGGAAGGCTTCGACCAACGATTCGGCGATTTCGGGTTCGCCACCGACCGACCGGAGCAACTTGCGCTGCCAGTCGCTAAGAGACTCATTGTCCGCGAAGTCGCTGGCCCCG
>SKZY01000315.1 GCA_007127095.1 Planctomycetaceae bacterium | reverse complement strand
CGCGTCCGACCGTACGGGGCTGGCGCGGATGCGGGATTGGCGTTATCCTTGGCGGCCATCGATCAGTGCAGACGTCGCTGTGGCGACGTCCCGGTCCGAGGCCCTGTTTTGACGCTTTCCTGTTGTGAATATTCCACTCGATTCCGCTACGACGCTGGTGCGGATGCAGGCCGCCGGCGAACTGACCGCGGAGCAGATCACCGCCGCTGCTGTGGCGTCGATCCGGGCCAGCGAGCCCGATGTGAACGCCTTTACGCATGTCGCCGAGGAGTCGGCGATGGCGACAGCCCGCGAGATCGATCGCCGCCGTAGTCTGGGACAACCGGTCGGCGAATTGGCCGGGATTCCGGTCGCCGTCAAGGATGTGCTCTGCACCCGCGACATGCCGACCACCTGCTCGTCGAACATGCTGCGAGGTTATCGCCCGCCCTATGACGCGACGGTCGTGAAACGGCTCCGCGAAGCCGACGCGGTGCTGATCGGCAAGACGAACATGGACGAGTTCGCGATGGGGGCCAGCACTGAAACGAGTGCCTTTGGCGTAACTCGAAACCCTTGGAATCGGGAGCGAACGCCTGGCGGCAGCAGCGGTGGAGCAGCAGCTACGGTCGCCGCCGGCAATCTGCCGCTGAGCCTGGGGACCGACACCGGCGGCTCGATTCGGCAACCGGCCGCTTTTTGTGGCATCACCGGATTGAAACCGACCTACGGACGTTGCAGCCGCTATGGCTTGATCGCCTTCGCCAGTAGCCTCGATCAGGTCGGGCCGATGGCTTGGTCGGTCGAGGATGCGGCGCTGCTGATGCGGATTATCGGCGGCTTCGATCCCCAGGATTCGACTTCGCTCGATACCCCGGCTTCCGATTACGTGAACGCCACTGCCGCCCCTGACGTCCGCGGCCTGAGGATCGGCGTGATCCGTGACGCGATCGACCACGATCTGCTGTCGCCTGCGATCCGCCACGCGGTCGAGTTGGCGATCGACGTCTACCGCGACGCTGGGGCGGAGATCCGCGATATCCGACTTCCTCACAGTCGCTTCGGCGTACCGACCTACTACGTCGTCGCCCCGTGTGAAGCGAGTAGCAATCTGTCGCGTTACGACGGTGCCCACTACGGGTTCCGAGGAGCACCTGGCGATCAAGAAATGGCCGACTCGGGACCGCTGGCGGCGACCTACTGCCGCACCCGAGCCGAAGGGTTTGGCACCGAGGTCAAACGTCGGATCATGCTCGGCACCTACGCGTTGAGTACCGGCTACTTTGACGCTTACTATCTGAAAGCGCTCAAGGCACGGCGGCTGATCCGCAGCGATTACGACGCGGCGTTCGAGCAGGTCGATATGCTGCTGGGACCGGTAACCCCATCGCCCGCCTTCCGCCTCGGCGAAAAGCTCGCTGATCCGATCCAAATGTATCTCTGCGATCAGTTCACCGTCGGCGCCAACCTGGCCGGTATCCCGGCGATCTCGCTCCCCGGCGGCTTCACCAACGACTCGCTGCCGGTGGCGATCCAACTGCAGGGGCCACCGCTGGGCGAGGTCCCGATTTTGCGGGCCGCGGCCGCATTCCAGAAGGCGACCGACTATCACACACGGAGGCCGGGCCGATGAGCGATCCCAACACGCGATACCCGTTGCAAGTCGTGGTCGGTTTGGAGGTCCATGTCCAACTCAAGACGCGAACGAAGCTGTTTTGTCGCTGCGAGACCCGCTTCGGCAGTCCGCCGAATACGCAGGTCTGTCCGACCTGCTTGGGGCTTCCCGGCGCGCTGCCGGTCCTCAATCGCCAGGCGATCGATCTGGCCATCCGGGCCGGATTGGCGCTGAATTGCTCGATCCCGCCGGTCACTAAGTGGGATCGCAAGCAGTATTTCTATCCCGACTTGCCGAAGGGCTACCAGATCAGTCAATTCGACCTGCCGATCTGCGCCGACGGCTATCTGGAAATCGCTGACCCAGCCGACGATTCGGAAGTCCGTCGGATCGGGATCGTGCGGGCGCACCTGGAAGAAGACGCCGGCAAGAGCATGCACGACGAAGCTGCGGGGCTGGCATCGTCGCGAATCGACCTCAACCGCTGCGGCACGCCGTTGTTGGAAATCGTCAGCCAACCCGATCTGCGGTCAGCGGCCGAGGCAAAGGCCTATCTGGCCGAGTTGAAGTTGCTGATGACCCATCTGGGCGTTTCGGATTGCGAAATGCAGGAAGGGAGTCTGCGGGTCGATGCCAACGTCAATCTGTGGATCGACGTCGATTCCAAACGGGTCGCCACGCCGATCGTCGAAATCAAGAACATGAACAGCTTCCGCGCGGTCGAGCGGGCGATCGGCTACGAGGTCGATCGCCAATATTTGGCCTGGGAAGAAACCGGCAAGACGATCGAAACCGAGTCGAAGACGACGCGTGGGTGGGACGATTCCCGCGAATCGACCTTCGCCCAACGCGAGAAAGAGGAATCGGCCGATTACCGCTATTTCCCCGATCCCGACCTGTTGCTGGTGCGGATCGCGACCGACCAGATCGACGCGATTCGTGAATCGCTGGGTGAACTGCCAGCCGCGACCCGCCAACGGTTGCAATCGCAGTACGCCATCAAAACCTATGACGCCGACGTGATCGTCAACCAGGGCCGCAGGATGATCGAGTACTTCGAAGCGGTCGCTGCGGCCAGTGGAGATGGCCGTCGGGCGAGCAGTTGGATCCAACAGGACGTGATGCGGACGTTGAAGGAGCGGGGTGGTGAAATCGATGACTTCCCCGTCGATCAAGCGATGCTGGGCGATTTGCTCGGGCGGGTCGCTGCTGGCGAGCTCGACAACGCCCGGGCTCGAAATGTGTTCGCCAAGTTGGTCGAATCAGGCGGCACCGTGGAGACGGCGATCGCGGATTTGGGTATCGAAACGGTCGGTGCGTCGGAACTCGATTCGCTCTGCCGTGAACTGCTCGAAGCCAATCCTCAGGTGGTTGAGGATTACCGCAATGGCAAGACCCAGGCGATCGGCTCGCTGATCGGCCAAGCCAGAAAAAAAAACCCGAACGCCAACCCGCAGCTGGTCCGCGAAACGTTGTTGCGAATCGTCGAGACGCTTTGACTTCAGACGATCACTTGCCAGGCGCCCGCCATCGCCACCAGGTAACTGCCGCCCAAGACCGCCCGGCGGAGTGTTTCGCCGGTCGTCGGGCGAACACGGACCCAGGCAGACGGAAGGCGAATCGCGACATCCTGTCGACCCGCCGACGGATCACCGGCAGTCGCCAGGCCGGTCGACTGGGGCCTCGCTGACAGCCCTTCTCGTTCATCGGGAAGCGTGGCGGCGGGCGGGTCGAGGTCGCTTTGAGGGGCTGCGGGCCAGACCATTGCGAACACGATGCTCGCCAAAAGTCCGCCTGCTAAACAGGTCAAGACATTCCAACGACGGGTATTCAAGGGGACCGGCGTGGCCGCGG
>SKZY01000398.1 GCA_007127095.1 Planctomycetaceae bacterium | reverse complement strand
GGCGCGACCGACGAGTATGGCTACTACGCGGTCGAGAATAAAATGCACATCCACGACCTGCACGCGACGCTGTTGCACCTGATGGGGCTCGATCACGAGCGTTTGACCTATCGTCACGCCGGCCGCGATTTCCGCCTGACTGACGTCGCCGGCCAAGTCCACACCGACATCTTGGCGTAAGCGACAGCGTCCGGGTCAACCGTCGTTGCGATTCGCCGGTTCGCCCCGTTTGCTGCCGCCACGGTTCCCCATCGGGCTCGGGGGCGGCCGATGTCCGATCGAGTCCGACATCACCAGACCCGATTCTTCTTCGGCACCCAGCGCCGACTCGTCTCCCGAGGCGATGTCCGCCTGATCCCCGGCGGATGCCGATGTGCCGACCGCTGGTTGTTCGTCGAGTACGGAGGCCGATTGCGGCGCCGCGGGCACTGGCGGACGGGGCCGGAACCAACG
Source organism: Planctomycetaceae bacterium (assembly GCA_007127095.1). Taxonomy (GTDB): domain Bacteria; phylum Planctomycetota; class Planctomycetia; order Pirellulales; family Pirellulaceae; genus UBA6163. The sequence goes on along the minus strand of SKZY01000398.1, from coordinate 12,177 downwards.
GCCGAGTGGTCCGGCGAGCAAAGCCGGCAGCAGGATCAGGTCGCCGACCAAGGCGGCGGCCAGCAAAACCAGCATCAGCGTGCCGAATCGTTGTGTCGGCGTGAAGGTGCTGAGCGCGAACACGAACAAACCGAGGCCACCGACGATCGTCGTCTGGGTCATTGCCGGGCCGACCCGGCGATAGGTCTCGATTACCGCCTCGACACGGCTCAGCCCCGCGTCGATGTGTTGTCGGAACCAGGTCAAGAAGTGGATCGTATCGTCGACCGCGACCCCCATCGCCACCGACGCGGTCATCATCGTGCCGATATCGACCAACATGTGAGAATGCCCCATCATCCCGAAAATGACGACGACGGGAAACAGGTTGGGGACCATCGCGACCATCCCCGCGGCGAGGCCGCAGCCGAGCTTGGTCGGCTGCAACAGGACACCGGGATACCGACCCGGGATCAGCAGCGTGATCATCACAAAGGCGATCAGGAAGAACGCCAGAACGATCGATTCGATCAAACTGACCAGCAGCGTCCGCTGGGCTTTGTAAACGACCGGGACCACACCCGTGTAGATCGCCTGCAACGGTCCAGCGGCCGACTCGGTGGGGATATTATCGATCAAAATCGGTGAAGCCTCGGGGAGTGTTTCGAGCCTCACATCGACGAATTTCTTACTCACCGCGGCGAGTTCAGCAGGCGAGATCGCCTGCTGATCGCCGACCAGCACAACCACGTCGACCGCATCGAGCAACGGTTGCCACTGGGGACTTTCGGGGGTCACCTTGGCCAAATCAGAATCGAGGTCGAGCCACACCGGACGCCTCATCCGTTCACCGGCGAGCAATTCACCGAGAGCCGATAGGTAAAGCTTTTCGGGCATGACCAGATCGCTCTGACGACCGTCTGCGACGGCCGATTCGACCTGTTGGTCGCGTTGATCCGAATCGGCAACGGCCAAAAAATCCTCCGATTCCATCCGCTTCGGCTCACCGCTGCCGATCAACAACACTCGCAGTGTCTCGCGCCGTCGTGGCGTCGCCGTCGCGGATGATCCGGCCTGAGCGGTTGCCGATTCGAGCGTTTCGTCGCAGGCGGCCAGGATCGACTCGCGAGCCCGATACGCATCGAGTACGGGGGTGACGGTCTTGCGAAGGTCGCCAACGAATTGTCCGTAATCGACATCGCTCAACGCCCCGACGCGGAGGCTGATCCGCCACAATTCGCTGCCGGCGAACGGGCCGTCGCGTTCACGTCGGAAAAAGTCACTTTGGGTCAATTCCTCGATCGATTCGTTGAGCTGGCTTTCGAAGCGACCTCGGATCGGCGAGTAGGAGCTAGTCGGCTCGGGCAACGGCGGCAGGAAAGTTCCGGCACTCATCGTGCGACCGATCACGCCGGTACCCGATTCGCCCAACGTGCGGCGGACGGCGGTGTCGATCCGCAGGATCGCCTCGGCCCGCTGCAACAGGGTCAACGGGTGGGCCGAGCGGTCGACCACGTCTGACGGCGAAGTCGACTGCTGGTTGTTCGTTTCGATCGCAGTACCGCCGCCGATCATCGAAGTCGGCATGCGGACCACCAACTCCATCGGAACCAACTTGCCAAAATTCTCCTCGAGGTAGGCATAGTCGGCGATGATCCGCGATTCGCTGTCGAACAATTTAAGCAGCTGTACCGAAGTCTTGATTTTCGGAATCCCCAACAGCCCGACCACGAAGACACTCAGACAAACGACTGTCACCAGGCGGTGGTGAGCGGTCACAAATCGGCCTACCGCAGCCCAGAACTCGGCGATGATGTGCTTTCCGTCACCGGCACCCGCGCCGGGACTGCCAGCCGATTCTTCGTCACGCTGTCGCTGATCGATCGCGAATCGAGGCGGAAAGATTTCCAGCGCCGCCGGCAAGTAAGTGAACAAGACCACCAAAGTCGCCATCACCGCCGCCGCGGCGTAGAGCCCGAAGTTGTAAATCGGGATGATGTTGCTGGTGCAGAGCGAAATCAGACCGAGCGACGTGGTCAGAGCGGCAAGCGTGCAGGGCACCCAGGCGTGATGGGCGGCTCGTGCGGCAGCCCCGACCGTTCCCCGCTTGCGGACTTCGTCTCGATAGTAATTGACGATGTGAATCGCCCCGGAAAGACCGAGCACATAGACCAATGACGGCATGCTCATCAAAATCGCGTCGACGTGCCCACCCGTCCAATAGCTGATCGCCAGCCCGAGGACCGCCGCGGTCACCCCGACGGTGAAGATCATCAACGTCAGGTTGAAACTACGAAAGCAAAAGAAAGACAGGGCCAATCCGATCAGGCCGCTGTAGCCGACGAGGCGGACCAGCGTGATCGTCCCCTCCTCATCGATCGACACATTGTCGATCGGTGGTCCGCCGAGGTGCAGCACCGTCCTGCCGCTGGCCGTCGCCAACGTCTGCTCATCGCTATCGAACGGCGGCGGAGCCATCGACGGCGGCGGGGCGGCACCGAGCCCCGATTGATCGGCCAAGATCAGCAATCGCCCCCGCGGACCGCCGACGACCCCGCGTCCGACGGCGTGGCCGAGGTGATCCTTGCCGAGTGGAGTCAACGTCACCAGGACGCAGGTTTGACGAGGCGGCGTCGGGACGCCGATCATCCGGCAAAGGTCATCCCAAGCCGTCCCTTGCTCGTCGATGGTGGCATCCTGAAGCCCCTTGAGCGTGCCGCCGAACCGTTGCTGCAACTGCTCGACTCCTCGGCGGACCAGGAAATCGAAGTCGTCGGGAATCGCCTCCTGCGTCTCCTCCGGCAATTGCGCGAAGACGGCCGCCGGCGACCAGTCGAAACCAGGGGGAACCGCAGGCGCGAACAACGTTCCGGTCAATCGCTCCAGCGCGCGGGTTCGAGCCACCACCGCCCGCTGGTCGACGTCGGTCAGATCGATTGGCCACAGCGGCCCACCCTCCGCCGCCAACTTGTCGACCATATCGTTGCCGGTCTCGATCGTCTGAAATAGCGACGCGGCGAGTCGCGACGGGTCGTTGTAGAACTCGTTGACACGCTCCGCGTCACCCGGCTCGCCGAACGCGGCGACGAACTGGCCTTGAAGTTCGAAACGACCGATCAGCCGTTGGACCGCACGGACGAGGCCGCCGACAGCGTTGGTTCCCTCGTCCCAGCGATACAACCGCCCGTCCGGCGTGATGTAATAGAACTGACCCGAAGGTGAGGAAAACCACTTCTCAGCCTTGCCGCCCCAGTCGTTCGTCGCAGCCGGCTCCAAGAAAAGTTGCAAACTTTCGGCGACTTCACGGGCCCGGCTGTGATCGGGAGTATCCGGCACCTCACGCTGAGTCGATTCGTGCCGCAACTTGCTCGCAAACAGCCCCAATCGTTGATCAGCCGATGTACAGCCGTCCCAGGTGGCGATGATGAAACTCTCGCCCATGAAATACCTGGCGAACCAGTCGAGTTCAACCGTTTCGCGAAAGTCCGACGGCAACCAGTCCTTGATATTGTTTTTCTTGCCAGCGATCGCCAGCCGGGCTCCCCGGAAAGCCGAAGGGAGCAGAAAAAAGAAAATCAGCAGGATCAGCAGCGCCCCAGGCAGGCCAAAAATCGTGCGACGGGTAAGGAATGACTGCGACATGCAAATGAGTTTTAGCAAGAATTCGCTGCGGTACTCGCCAACGGCCACCCCTAGACTAACGATCTACCGAGCGATGGTCCATACAAACGCCCCCTCGCGACCGTTAACACCGGCGAACAAGATGCACCCAGTGCCGAACAGATAAACCAGGCTGCATGGGCGCTTTAGGAAAACCAGCGAGCCGCGGCCACCTGGGCAAAGGTGGCCGCGAGTTTCAACCGACCGTATCGGTCATTCGTTGGGGCCGACGATCCCGTCGGCGATCGCCTCATCAGCCGTGACATCCCGGTCGATCCCACCCCCTTCGCCATGCGACGGGTGGGTGAGGTCATCAGCGGCGGTCAGGTGGACCGCGGTGTAGCCACCGCGGGCACGGAAGTAGAAGATCAGGATCAGGTAGCAGACGAGCATGATGGCCGGAAAGATCGTCACTTTGGCCAGCGCGCCCTGTTTCGCCGTCCTGATGATCTCCTCGGCTTGGTCTCTCTTCTCTTCGGAAAGGCCTTTCAGCTTCTCATCGTCAACGGCGGTATAGGCACCGAGGAAGTACTTGCTCTCTTTTTGGACCTGTTCGTAGACGCTGGGCATTTCCTCGGTCATCGTCACGCGGACCGAATCTTCCTGCATCGCCCCGATCAACGGCCCGCCGATGATCCCCACGGTCAGCATCCCGATCCCGGCGATGGCGTTGAGCGTCACGGCGCCGCCTTTGGGGAATTGTTCGGCGACGACGCCCAGCATCGTCGGCCAGAAGTAGGTTTTGGCGACGCCATAGACGGTCGCAGCGATGAAAATCATCGCGAAGGTTTGGACCATCGACAGCCAGTAGAGCCCGACGATCGCCAGCGCCGCACAGGAGGCGAGCAGGCCCAGCGGGGTCAGGCAACGGACGACCGGTCCGGCGAAGAATCGCAGCACCATCATGATCGCCGAGGTGTAGATCAGCACCCACAACGGGTTGAAACCGGCCGCCGTCATCGGCTCTTCCATGATCCCGGTGATCGCCCCGTCGGTGCCGAGTTCGGTCGTCGCCAGCGGCATCATGATCAAACAGAGAAAAATCATCATCGGGCGGCCGAGCGAGCGGCAATACAGGCCGTAGGCGACCACTGCGGCGACGATCAGCCCCCACACCAAGGCGTCGTGCAACTCGAAAACGTTGCCGATTTCGCGAAATACCAGAAACGAAGCGATCGCGGCCCCGAAGACCCCGAACTCGCCGAGCATGTCCTTGTAGGTCGCCCCCGAACTGACCCGTTCCGATACCGGGAATTCCATCCGCATCAGGATCACCAAGTAGACGACCGCGGGGATCGCGATGATGTAGATCAACAACCGCCAATCGTCGGTCGCCGCGGTGCCGAGCAGCAGCGTGATCAGGCCGCCGAGCACCAGACCGCCGGGCCAGCCGGCGTGCAAGATATTGAGCCACTGCGTCTTGTTGCGGCTAAACATCGTCGCCACGACCGGGTTGATAAACGCTTCCACGGTGCCGTTGCCGAGCCCCAAGATGATCGATCCGATCGTCAACAACCGCAGCCCTCGAGCTTGCGCTGCAACCAAAGATTCGCCAGCCAGCCCTTCGGCGTTGACCGTCGAGTAAGCCATCAAAGCGAGCGCCGCGTAGACCGAGTAACAGACGAAACTGAACAGCATCGCGACGCGGTAGCCGATCTTGTCGATCACCAAACTGAACAGAATGATGCTGACCGCAAACGGCCAGATCCCGCTGCCGAACAACTCCTGAGCCTGCACCTTGTCCAAACCGAAATCGGCCGGCCACATCGAGCTGTTGTTGATCATGAAGGCGCGGGTGATGAACGCGAACGCCGTTGTGATCAGGGCGATGAAACACCCCCAAAACATAAGCAGCGATGGCTTTTGGGCGGAGTCATTCATGGGCTGGGCCTTGAAAGCGGGAAGGGGAGGGGGGCCGGTTGGCAACGGGAGACAAGGCGGAAATGCTGCCATTAGTGCGGCGTAAAGTCAAGCTGACCGGCCGCACGGTGCCACGTTTCCCGCTCGCGATCACATCACAGTCGCACCGCACGCGAATCGCCGATTTTATCGACTGGCCCGGATTCACAACGGACGGCAAGCGAGGTAATCTAGGCAACTAAACCGCCCCTTGCTTGGGTGCGGTTGGCTAGTTGCTTCGTTATCGCGTCCCAGCTGTCGCCGTCGCGGTTGGGGCGGACTTACAAACCGACGGTGGCCGGTCAGGTTGGACCCTTGGGGTTTGCGCCTGTGTTTAATCACGTGAGGAATGCTGGAATGGGAAAAGCGGTACGACAGGCAGGTTTGGTGGCGATGGCGTTCGCGTTGTCGTTGGTCTACAGCGTTGATGCGGAGGCGGGTTTGTTCCGTCGTGGCGGCTCGAGCGGTTCCGCCGGATCGGCGGGCTCCGTTGGGTCGTCAGGGTCAGCCGGTTCGAGCGGAGCGGCGGTCGTCCGCGGTAGCTCGGGTTCCAGTGGTGGGGCCGCGTCGCTCGGTTCCAGCGGTGGTCGGGTAATCGGCGGTTCGACGGGCTCGCACGGGTCGCGTGGCGGTCTGTTCCGTCGTGCCCGCGGTTCCAGCGGCTCCGCCGGTTCCAGCGGATCTTCGGGTTCGAAGGGCTCCGCAGGCTCGAGCGGATCGTCAGGTTCGCGAGGATCGTCGGGCTCGAGAGGTTCGTCGGGTTCATTCGGCTCGCGCTGATCCGGACAGCCGAACTTGAAACGGCCCTGAGGGACCGGGGCCGCCGCAGATCGCTCAAGAAAGAACGGGTACAAGTGTCAGGTCGACGCGATTTCGTCTTGGTGTTGCTGAGCTGCGGCCTGGTTTTTCACCTGACGGCGATCTTTTTGCCCGCATTTTCGATCCCCCCATCGCCCCGGATCGTCCGCGACGCCTATTGGAAGTTGCGGTTCTATCCGCAGGCGATCTACATGGATCACGGTTATCACTTCTTTGGGCCCGACCCCGGTGACAGCACCCTGATTCGATATGTCGCCCGTGGCTCTGACGGCCGGACACATCGTGGAAGTTTTCCGACCAAAAAAACGTTTCCGCGATTAAGGTATCACCGACACTTCATGCTCACCGAAGCGATTCCTCGGATCGCCGACTACGATCCCGAGACCTATCGGTTGCTGATCGAGACCTACGCTCGGCAGATCGCCAAGCGGTTCGACGCCGAGCGGGTCGAGCTCTATCGGGTGACACACCAAATGACCTCGGCGGACCGTTACCTCGCCGGTGGCCGACTCGATGATCCGGAAACCTATCTCGAAGAGTACCTCGGAAGCTTTCCATGGCCGCGTCCGAACTCACCCGCCGAGGCGCCGACGGCGGAACGTTGAACCGGTGGGCCAGCGGTGCTTGGGAAGGTTGGCGACGGTTTTGGTTCACGCCACAGGATCCGTTGGTCGTTTCCTTGATGCGTTGGCCGCTCGTCGGGATGATCCTCTACACCCATTTGATCTGGACGCTCGACTTCGACGCCTTCTTCGCGGCGACCGACTCGTGGCAGTCCCGCGACTTGGTCCAGCGGTTGCAAGCCGATCAATTCGCCTACTCGTTTTGGTGGTTGATCCCCGCTGGCTGGATGTTCACCACGCACCTCATCTGTTTGCTGATCTTGGCGATGTACTGGGTCGGCTTGGCGACGCCTGTCTGCCGTTGGTTGGCGTTACTGATCGTGATTTCCTACGCCCATCGGGTACCGCTGGCGATGTACGGCCTCGATCAGGTCAACGGGATCGCGGCGTTTTACTTAGCGCTGTCGCCGTGTGGCGCCCGATTGAGCGTCGACGCTTACCTGCGGCGAAAGTTCGGGTGGGCGGAGCCGGTGAAGTCAGTCGCGGCGCGGTTGACGACCCGGTTGATCCAAGTCCATCTCGCCTACGTCTATCTGTGGGGCGGCTTGGGCAAACTGCAGGGGGAAAGCTGGTGGAGCGGCGAGGCGGTCTGGCTGACCGCCGCCAATCTCGACTACCAATCCAATTCACTGACCTGGCTGATCCATGTCCCGTGGCTCTATCAGGCCTTGACCATCGCTACCTGGGCGTGGGAAATCTCTTTCGTCGTCTTGGTCTGGTCGCCACAACTGCGCCCCTGGGTGTTGGCGGTCGGCGTGTCGATGCATCTGGGCATCGGGATATTCCTGGGGATGTGGACATTCGGACTGGCGATGATTTTTCTATACCTCAGTTTTTTAACTCCGGAGGCGGTTCGAACCGCCGCGGCGTGGTTCCGATCGATCGCTGACGTGGAGGACGTCCCACAGCCATGAAGCCGATTCACCTGGCAATCATCGCGGCCGCCGTTTCGTTGACTGGTTTCTTTCTGATCGGGTTGGTCAGCCCTGACGATCGACGGCCCGAGGTCAAACTGGAGCTCGGCCGTCGATTCGCAGCGGCGGGACAGTTCGATCGCGCCATCGAACTGTTTGATGACGTCTTGATGGAGGTCCCTCGCCACGCGGTGGCGTTTCACCAACGTGGCCTCGCCCTCGACGGGGTCGATGAGGCCGAGGCGGCGCTGAGCGATTTGGATGCCGCAATCTCGCTCGACCCCGCCTACACCGATGCGATCAACGATCGCGGTATTCTGCTCGCCAGACTAGGCCGCGACGACGACGCCTTAGCCGATTTCCGCCGCGTGATCGGATTGGATCCCAACCACGATGCGGCGCGTCTCAACTACGCCGTGGCGCTGCAGCGATCTGGTCGAATCGACGAGGCTTTGACGGCGTTGGAGGCGATCCCCGATGGGAATGATGACGCGACGGTCGCCTATCTCAAAGCTTGCATCTGGCTGTCGCAAGGGCGATTGGTCGCGGCTGAACAGCTGTTCGACCGCTTGGTAACGCAAGACGCCGACAACACCAAAGCGTGGCTCCATCGCGGGCTCTGCCGATGGCGACTCGGGCGACACGACCAAGGGGTCGCCGATCTCGAACAAGCGGTCCGGCTCGACGACGAACTGATGCTGGCCGAATTGGTCGCGGAGTTGAAAACGGCGTTGGCCGAGCGGGTCGCCGCGGGGGCCACGGGACCGGATCGCTGAGCATCCTACCGCCGCTCAACGATTCGAAATCCGCTACTCATCCGGCATAACCGCAAGGGTGATCTCGATGCCAAGCCCAAGCGGTGCTGACGATGTCGTCGATCGATGTGAACCGGGGTCGCCATCCGAGTTCATCCGCGGCACGAGTCGCGTCAGCAACCAATTCGGCGGGATCGCCGGCGCGGCGTGGCCCGATCGTCTCGGGGATCGGATGGCCGCTGACCCGCCGACAGGCTTCGATGATCTCTCGCACGCTGGTGCCGCGACCGGTACCGAGATTCAGGCAAATCCCGCGCCCCGGTTCGAGCCGGTCGAGCGCCTTCAAATGGGCATCGGCAAGATCACAGACATGGATGTAATCGCGGATACAGGTGCCATCCGCGGTCGGGTAATCATCGCCATAGATCGTGATCCGGTCGCGTTGGCCAAGCGCAACCTGAAGGACGATCGGGATCAGGTGAGATTCCGGATCGTGGTCCTCGCCGATCCCGCCAGCGGGATCCGCGCCAGCGGCATTGAAGTACCGCAGCGCCGCGTACCCAAAGCCATAGGCGGCGGCGTAGTCGGCCAGCGCCCGCTCGATCACCAATTTCGTGAAGCCGTAGGGGTTGATCGGCTGCTGCGGCGTCGATTCGGCGATCGGTACGATCTCGGGCTCGCCATAGGTCGCCGTGGTGCTGCTGAAGACGATCCGCTTGACGTCGGCGACCCGCATGGCGTCGAGCAATTCGAGCGCCGCGATGACGTTGTTCCGGTAGTACAACGCCGGATCGAGGACCGATTCGTTGACCAAAGCGAAGGCGGCGAAGTGCATCACCGCATCGATTCGCTTAGTGGTCAACACCTCGACCAGGGCATCGCGGTCACCGACTTCGCCTTCGATCAACCGCCCCGCCGGGACGGCTTCGCGATGTCCGCGTGAGAGGTTGTCATAGACCCACACCTGATGACCGGCTTCACCCAGGCTCCTGACCGCGTGCGAACCGATATAACCGGCACCACCGACGACGAGTACGTTCATGACGAAGAGACTCACAAAAAATCGTGGAAGGTTACTGGTCAGATCAAGCCGAAGGATACCGATCAGGGCGGGCGGACGTCACCCGCCGTCCGAGATGTGACCCCGAGGCTGTGATCGATGGCGCCCCGACTGACGAAACTGCAACAACTCGGTGCCGGAGTGACCCCGGCGGCGCCGACGCGGACCGGTCAGACGTTGGTCGATGACTTCATCGTCTACCTTCGTGGCGAATGCCACCTGGCGGTCAACACGATCGATGCCTACCGACGTGATCTCCGCCGCTTTCTGGCTTGGTGCGATTCCCGATCGCTCGGCGGGCTGCGGATCGAAGACCTGTCGGAGTTCATCGGATCGATGCAGGACGAGCGATTGGCCCCGGCGTCGATCGCCCGCTGCATCGTTGCGGTCCGAACGTTCTACAAGTATCTACAACTCGAGGGTGTCGTCACCGACAATCCGGCCGACCTGCTAGCGGCTCAAAAGATGTGGGAACGAGTCCCACGGGTGTTGACGATCCGCCAGGTCGAATCGCTGCTCGCCGCCCCCCGCCGGATCGATCGTTACTACCAACGCGACCGCGCGATGCTCGAATTGCTTTACGCCACCGGTTGCCGCGTCTCCGAGGTCTGTCAGCTCCGCCTTCGCGACCTGATGCTCGACCAGCGGCATATCCGCTGTGAAGGGAAGGGCGGTAAACAGCGAATCGTGCCGATCGGCGGTCAGGCGATCGAAGCGATCCAGACTTATTGTGACGACCTGCGGGTCACACTGGCCGCCCGCCAACCCCAGCCGACCGATGAGTTGTTGCTCAGCCGCAGCGGTCGAGCGATGGACCGGATCATGCTCTGGCGATTGGTCAAAACCTACGCCGGGCGGGTTGGGATCGATTCCTTAATCAGCCCCCACGCACTGCGCCACAGCTTTGCCACCCATCTGCTCGCTGGCGGCGCTGACCTGCGGCAAGTCCAAGAAATGCTCGGTCACGCCAGCATCCAGACGACCCAGATCTACACCCACGTCGAGCATTCAAGATTGAAAAAGGTCCATCGACAATTTCATCCCCGCGCTTAGCGATGTGCGGGGAAGGGTACCAACCGAAGGGATCGCTGTTGGGCTACAATTAGGGTCGAGAACCTTCCCGCTTTTCTTTTGACCCGGCTGATCGCATGCATCGTACCCCGCACCAAACGCCGCTGGCCCGCGGCGGCCTCGTTCTCCTAATCATCACCGCTACCTGGTCCGGCGCGGCAGCCGAGCAGCCGTCAGCGACAAGTACTTCGGCGACGCCAGCCAGCGAGCGCCCCAACGTGCTGTTCATCTTCACCGACGACCAGTGTTTTCAGACGATCGCCGCCCATGGTTATGACGAGGTGCACACGCCCAACCTCGACCGGCTCGCCAAGGCGGGAACTTCGTTTTCGCACGCTTACAACATGGGGTCTTGGAGCGGGGCCGTCTGCATCGCCAGCCGGATGATGCTGAACAGCGGCCGGACGGTCTGGCGGGCGCAGGCGTTGCACCGAACCGCCGAGCGAGAACGGGCCGCCGGGCGGTGGTGGAGTGAATATCTCAAGCAGGCCGGCTACCGGACCTACATGACCGGCAAGTGGCATACCCCGGCGAACGTCGAAAAATCGTTCGACGTCGTCCGCGATCCGCGTCCCGGAATGCCCAAAGACACGCCGTCTAGCTATCACCGACCGCCGGCCAGCGGTGACGACGCCTGGTCGCCCGACGACCCCAGCCTGGGAGGTTATTGGCAAGGCGGGACACATTGGAGCGAAGTCGTCGGCCAGCACGGGGTTGACTTCCTCGCCGAGGCCGCTGACGATTCGTCGCCGTTTTTCATGTACCTGGCCTTCAACGCTCCGCACGACCCCCGGCAATCGCCGGCCGAGTTCGTCGCCCGTTATCCCACCGATTCGATCCGGGTCCCGAACAACTTCCTGGCCGACTATCCTTACGCCGAAGCGATCGGCTGTGGCCCCGGACTCCGCGACGAACGGCTCGCCCCATTCCCTCGTACCGCCGACGCGATCCGGGTACACCGCCAGGAGTACTTCGCGATGATCACCCACCTGGACCAACAGGTCGGCAAGATTTTGCAGGCTCTGGACGAATCGGGAAAAGCCGACAACACCTGGATCTTCTTCACCTCCGACCACGGTCTGGCGGTCGGCCAACACGGTCTCTTTGGCAAACAGAATCAATACGATCACAGCGTCCGCGTGCCGTTCATCGTCGTCGGTCCGGGCGTCGCCGCCGACAGGACGATTGACGAACCGATCTACTTGCAGGACGTGATGCCGACGACTCTCGATTTGGCGGGCAGCGAAACACCCGACCACGTCGAGTTCCAGAGCCTGTTGCCACTACTCGCCGGCGAGCCGAGTCGCTACGACGCCATCTACGGCAGCTATCTGATGTTGCAACGGAGCATCCGCACCCGCACGCACAAACTGATCGTCTATCCCAAGGCCGGTGTG
>SKZY01000266.1 GCA_007127095.1 Planctomycetaceae bacterium | reverse complement strand
GCCGAAGAACGGTCGGTCGCCGAAGAACGGTCGGTCGCCGAAGCCGGTGAATCCGACGTGAAGGCTTAGGATCGAGTGGAAGAAAGTGTCTGGCACTTTTTCCGATAAGGGATGCCGGAGCGATCAATCAATCGCCACCGACCGCCAGTCGCATGATCGCCGGCTCGGTGATCGCCGCTCCGGTCAATCCGCCCGTGATCCGGTGGTCATGCATTACCCAAACCCGATCCGCGATCCCGATCACCTCTTCCAAGTCGCTCGAAACCGCCAGAATCGCGACTCCGGCGTCGGCTAAACGCCGTAGGGCGAGGTAGATTTCGTGACGGGCTCCGACATCGACACCTCGCGTCGGCTCGTCCAGCAGAAGCACCTTGGGTGGGTCGACCAGCCACTTAGCGATGGCGATTTTCTGTTGATTTCCACCCGATAAATCGCTCACCGGAGTTCGGCTCGAAGCCGTCTTGATCGCCATCGATTCGATCTGTTCGGCGGTCCGAGCAGCCTCCCACCGCGGGTCGACGCGGGGCGCGGTCGGCGCCGAGGCGAGCGCTACCATGGTGATATTGCCGGCCACCGAACTGTTCAGATGCAGTCCGGTCAACTTGCGGTCTTCGCTGACCAAAGCCAATCCGGCGGCGATCGCCCGCCGGGCCGATCCCGCCTTCAGCGGCCGACCGTCGACTTCGACCGTTCCGCATTGCTGCTCGCGGAGCCCGAAAATCGTTTCCAGTAACTCGCTCCGTCCGGCCCCGATCAACCCGGCCATAACGGCGATTTCACCGCCGCGGACCTCCAAATCAACCCGTGTGTCGGTCGCTTCGACCTGCAAGCCACGGATCTCGAGTCGGACCGGGCCGGCGGAAGTGCCACGGGCCAGCAGCGATTGGGGATCACGCCCCACCATCGCTCGCACCATCGTGTCGTGACCGATCCGCTCACGGGGCAACGAATCGACATGCTGACCATCACGCAGTACCTCCACGCGATCGGCTAATCGAGTGATCTCTGCCAACCGGTGCGAAATGTACAAGATGCTGGTGCCGGCGGATCGGAGCGAATCGACAAGCCCAAATAACCGTTCGGTCTCGCGACTCGACAGGCTGCTGGTCGGTTCATCCATGATCAAGACCCGGGCGCCGGTCGCGACCGCCTTGGCGATTTCGACCAATTGTTTTTCGGCGATCGATAACCGGCCGAGCGATATCGCCGGGTCGACCTGCAACCCGACCTGTTTGAGATATTCAAGCGACGATTCGATCATTTCGCGACGCCGGACCCATCCGAAACGATGCGGCTCACGCCCGAGAAACAGGTTCTCAGCGACACTCAGGTTGTCGACGAGATTCAGTTCCTGGTGGATCAACGAGATACCGGTGGCGATTGCATCGGCGGTCGACCGGAACGCGGTCTCGTGACCATCCCAAAGGATGCGGCCCGAATCGGGCCGCAGCACGCCCGAGAGGATCTTCATCAGCGTGCTTTTGCCGGCACCGTTCTCTCCGATCACAGCCAGGACTTCACCTCGGTGGACCGTCAAGTCGACATCACGTAACGCGGCGACACCGCCGAAACGTTTGCTCAAACCCTCCGCTACCAACAGCGGCGTTTCCGACGGTCCAGAAACCGACTCTGAATCACTCTTCATCAGGCTCTTGCGGCGCTGGGGGTAAGCGGCTTTCGACTTTCTGGTAGAGCTTAGCCAGGGCGATCAACGGCGGCAGCACCGCGGACTGATAATCGTCTTCTCCCAACGTCTCGCGGTCGGCGTGCAATCGCTCGATCTGGACCTCCAACTGCTCGCGCTGAGCAAGTTCATCGGCGGTAAATGGGAGTCTCGGAGCAACCGCGACCAACGTGGTTTTGGCAGCCAACTTGCCGTCGAGTTGTTGATCGGCAGAACCGGGACGGGCCACCAAGCGGGTACCGCGGAAAGCGGTCGGCGGCGTCCCCAGCCCATCGCCGTTGTCATCGATCAACGCATGCTCGGTCTGCAATCGGTCGGCGGCCTGATAAAAATCGCGGACCTCGGCCGAGGCGACCAAAAATGCCTCCAAAATCGAGACTTCCCCATCGTGATCGATATCCGCTTGGGGGTCGGCGATCGCTCTGGAAAGGTAGTCGCCGAAGCGAGAGTAGTCCTGTTCGATACCGCTGCGGGTCGCCGTGACAATAACTCGGTTGTCGCCCGACAACGCATTGATGAACGGTCCGCTACTCGAGAAGGCGTTGACCACGACCAACGGACGCCGGATCCTGCCGACCCAGGTCGCTAATTCGGCCGCCGCGACGTCGGGTCCTCGCAGATTAAACCTGGCGGTCTGCTGATTGAACGTTCCGTGACCGATCATCACCAACCAGACCGCAGCCTCACCGTTCGGCTCCAAAGCGGAAAGTGCGGCCTCAAGGCGTTGACGGTCGCTGGCGGCTTCGGCTTCCGAGCCATCATCGGCTGGGCTGATGTCATCGGCCTGCCCAGCGATCGCCGGCTCGTGGTTACCGATCAGGGTCAACCGCGCCCCGGCACCCTCTCCGGCCGCTTGCCAACGGTTTGCCCACTCAGCGAACGCTTCGCCATACTCCGCTTCGCCCGCCGCACCGACGACCAGAATCAGGTCCGGCACCGACTCCGCGGCGGGCTCGGGGACAGCCGAAGCAGTTTCAGCGACATCCGCTTGAACCACTTCCACGGCAGCGGTCGACGCCGCTTGTTCTGCCGGAGCCGTCTCATCGGGCTGGGCCAACGCGACAGATTGAGTCAACCCGCAGATCAGCATCACGCCCGCGAGCCGCACTTTCGCGATCCGCGCCGTGAGCCGGAACCGAGGCCGCCTCAACAGGGAGCGACTGGCGAGTCGATAAAACGTCATGGCATTCCCTTCCAACGTCGCAAACCCCACTCTCCACAAAGGCAGGCAATCGCCAACAACATCACCCAAGGTCGATGCCAGATCGGATAGACCCAGGATTCGGTGATCGGAACTTTACGGGTCGGCAGATCGGCCACGAACGCGTCGAGATTACTCGCCTCGACGACTTCTCCGCCACTGGCCGCGGCGACTTCATCCAACCAACGACGATTGAGGCTCAACTCGCGGAATTCGGCGGCCGCCGGGTCGGCTGTCCAGGCGGTGGTGGCCGTCCCGATCTCGCTCCCGTCCTCCGCGACCGCGGTTGCGGCAACGCGATATCCGCCCGCGTCGCGAGCCCAATGGCTGGCCACATAACTCCCCGGCGAATCGAAATCGGCAACCGCGACCAACGGGAACGGTTCCCCCGTGGGCGGCGTGATCTCGAGCGATACGGTCGCATTTTCGACCGGCGTAAACGTCTCATCGACGACCGTCGTCAGCAACCGGGCCGGTTCGCTCGGATCGTCGTCGACAACGACCCGGCATTCGACCTGTCGCGGCGATTCGTTGACCAACCAGCGGGTGATCTGACGCCATGCTTGGG
>SKZY01000255.1 GCA_007127095.1 Planctomycetaceae bacterium | reverse complement strand
TTTCGCAAAGATGAATCGATGACCACTCGAATAACGACTACCGAGCAACCTCCGACGTCGGCGATGACCCGCCGCGGAGACCAGAGCGTCGACGCACCCGCCAACGATGAACTGGTTCGCGCCAGGGATTTGGCGGACTACTTCGCGAAACGATTGGGCCAGGCCGAGCGGTTCGGTGACGCTCAAGTGAAACTCGATATCGAGTCGGCCAGGGAGCTATGTCAGATGCTGCATGATTCGATCCGCACGGCGGATCAGTTGCAGAATCAACCGCTGACGGGTTGAGCATCGCTGTTGGGAGGCCGGCGGCTAGCGCCGTACCGCTCACGAAAGCGAGTCCACGCCGTTCACCTTTACGGTGTAAAATACAGAAAAAGCGAGTGAGGGCGCTGGGACTCGAACCCAGGACCAAAGGATTAAAAGTCCTTTGCTCTACCGACTGAGCTACGCCCTCGGAGGTGACACCTTGACCGCGAGGACGGTGCCGGATTAACCGTTTTGCGAACTTCAAACGGAAAGATTTCGCAAGCGGAGCGGACAGGATTCGAACCTGCGGAACCGGTTTCCCAGTTCACCGATTTAGCAAACCGGCGCTTTCGACCACTCAGCCACCGCTCCTTTTCGTCACGACGCCCCGCGCGGGAACGCCACCAACGGATTCCGATTCTGGCGAATCGAGGCCAGACTGACAAGCCACCTGACACGCCCCGGCGGCAGTTGGTGATCGATTTTCTCGAAAATTGACCTGCTCGGCTACGTTTGTTTCGCTGCCGCGAAGCCGGTCCCCCACTGGAGCGCCCTTCCCGGCTTGTCAAGGATTATCATTAACCACGAAAATGATCGTCCGTCCCGATGCCGACAATTCCGCTTGCCCCCGACAGATCGTGCCAGAACCCTGGAAATCATCGATCAAGTTCGCAGCGGTCACCGACGTCGGGATGCGACGTGCCAACAACCAGGATGCCCACATGGTCGTCCCGGCCGACTCGAAAGAGCGATATTTGTCGCGAGGACATTTGTTCGTGGTCGCTGACGGGATGGGGGCGCACGCGGCCGGAGAACTCGCCAGCCGGATCGCGGCGGAGCAGATTCCGCTGTATTACTTGCGAAAATCGTCGGGTGATGCCCGCGAGGCGCTGCGAGAAGCGGTCCAACAGGCGAATCACGATATTCACCAACGTGGCCAACAAAACCACGAATTCCACAACATGGGGACAACCGCCAGCTCGCTGGCAATCCTGCCCGCCGGCGCGATCGTGGCCCATGTCGGCGACAGCCGTGTCTATCGGCTGCGTGACGATCGACTCGAACAATTGACCTTCGATCACAGCTTGGTCTGGGAAATGGAAGCGGCTGGCCAGTTCAAGTCCGACAGTCAACTCTGTGGCTCGATCCCGAAAAATATCATCACCCGCTCGCTCGGACCGTCACCGACCGTCGCGGTCGATATCGAAGGCCCCTTCCCGGTCCGCAGTGGCGATCGCTTCCTGCTCTGCAGCGACGGATTGACCGGGCAAATCGATGACGCCGAAATCGGACCGTTGCTGTCGGCCCTGCCACCGGCGCAAGCCGCGCGGATGCTGGTCGATTTGGCCAACCTGCGGGGCGGGCCCGACAACACGACGGTGGTGGTGGTCGAGGTCGGTGAGCAAGAGCAAAACGCCGACGGTGGTGAAGGTGCCGGTTACCGAGCACTCGGAGACCCATCGCTCCCCCGGCCGATGCTGCTGGCCGCTTCGGTCTGCCTGTTGGCCGCAATCTTGCTCGGCATCAGCGGCAACATCGGCCCGATGGTCGTCGCGTTGATCCTGGGAGCCATCGCTGGTGGCGTCGCCGCGTTTCAATATCGTCAACGGCGAGGGCTGATCATCGACAACGGCGACGATGCCCAGCCACGTCGCGCCGGTCCCTATCGCAGCTGTGCCGCCAAACCGACCGCCGAATTGCTGGCGAAACTCGACCAGATCATCGAAGCGCTGCGAAACGCGGCCAGCGAACGACGCTGGAACATCGATTGGCGACGGGTCGATGCACTGATCGTCGATGACCAACGATTCCGCCGCCAAGGCCGCTTCGCTGAGGCGATGAAGCTGCAGGCTGACGCGATCGTCGAGACGATGGGCCAACTCCGGAACCAGCAACGTGGCGGACCGCTCTGAGGCTGGTGGTCAAGCGCCCTGCGAACGATCTCGGTGGCTATCCGGGCCCGCTATCGATTACGATCGAACTTTTCCGATCGTTCCATCATCCGTCCTCTGCGATCCGATCATGACCCGACTCGAGCTACCCGCCGGCCATCCAGCCCGATCCCGTACCTTGCTAGGACTGCAACTTCACGAGCGGTCGACGATCCGTTTCGCGGTTCGGTCGTTGATGATCGTAGCGTTGGCCTGGACCGTCGGTTGTGGACGTTCCGACCCGCCGCGAGTCAATCAAGATGACGTCGCCGTGGCGATGCCCGGCGATGATCAGGACGCCGTCGACGACCCGATCGTTCCGCCACTGGTCGACGTCGACTCAGGAAGGGGCGCTGACCCGGGTACTAGCGCCGACAGCGGTGTGGCGGCTGAGGGTTCCGAAGGACCGGAGGATTGGCGCGATTGGCCGGCACCCCAAGTCGCTCTGGTCGTCACGGGCAATCAGTACGGCTACATCGAGCCGTGCGGCTGTACGGGGCTGGAAAACCAAAAGGGAGGGTTGGCGCGGCGGATGACGTTCATCGAAGAACTCCGCGCGACCGGTTGGCCGGTTGTACCGATCGATGGCGGGAACCAGGTTCGGCGGTTCGGCCGACAGGCGGAGATCAAATTTCAAACCACCGCGTCGGGGCTTGAACAGATCGGATATCAAGCCGTCGGGTTCGGACCTAATGACCTTCGCCTCGGCGTTGGCGAACTGGTCGCCGTGGCCTCGGTCGATGATCCGCAGCAGGGCCTGTTTGCGTCAGCCAACGTGACGCTGATCGATCCTTCGTTGATGGCTCAGCACAAAGTGATCGAATCGGGGGGACGACGGATCGGAGTGACTTCGGTTCTCGACCCGGTGACGCTCGGATCCGAAGCCGGTGGGGAGATCGAGATCGGTGAAGTCAATGCCGCGCTCACCACATCGCTCGCTGCGATGGCCGACGCCGCTGCCGACTTCCGGGTGCTGATGTTTTACGGTGAAGAAGAAGCGGCGGCTGCCGCGGTTCGTGAAGTCCCCGGTTTCGATCTGGTCGTCGTCGCAGGTGGTATCGGCGAACCGCTCTATCGCCCCCAACAACTCGCCGGCACCGACACCCAATTGATTTCGACCGGCAACAAGGGGATGTACGTCGGCGTGGTCGCCCTTTATGACGATCAGCCCTATCGCTACGCCCGGGTGCCGATGACTCATGATTTCGACGACGCACCGGCGATGCGTCAATTGATGGCGACCTATCAAAACCAACTCGAAGCGCTCGGGCTGAGTGGTTTGGGGTTGCGGCCGATCGCCCACCCCAGTGGCGATCGCTTCGTCGGTTCGCAGGTCTGTGGCGAATGTCACACCACCGCCTACGCGATCTGGGAAGGGACGCCTCACGCGTACGCGACCGAGCACATCGTCGAACCGGGCGAACGTGGCGACGTCCCACGACACTTCGATCCCGAATGCCTCAGTTGTCACGTGACGGGTTGGAATCCACAAGACTACTACCCCTACGATTCGGGCTATCTGTCACTCGACGAGAGTTCCCACCTGACCGGCAACGGGTGTGAAAACTGTCATGGCCCGGGCAGCAAGCATGTCGCGGCTGAACGAGACGATGCCGTCGTTGCCGCCGAACGCGACCTGCTCCGCACCGCCATGCGTCTGCCACTCGATCAAGCCAAGGACCAGTGCCTCAAGTGTCACGACCTCGACAACAGTCCCGACTTCCACAAAGAAGGCGCGTTCGAGGATTATTGGGCCGAAGTCGAACACGAAGGACTCGACTAACGCATCCTAACCGCCGGCCTACCACACTCGGCCTAGCCGCATCCTGTGAGCGGCACGGCGCTAGCCGCCGGCCTACTACGATCGATCAGCGACTCCGCAAATACGCTTTCGCCGAATCGGCCATGGTCACCAAGGCCGCTCCCATCATGATCACATCCTTCACCACCAATCGCCCACGACCGCTGAGATAGGGAAATCCGTGTTGGGCATCGCCTAGGTTAGGCACCCAAGATTCGGGAGTTGTGATCAGGAATGACAATGTGACCACCGACATCACGAAGACCAAAAAACTCCCCACTGCCGCGACTTGTGGTAACCACGGATGGAAGCAGAGCAACAGCCCGTAGAGCACAATTACGCTACCGAGCCCGTAAGCGAACAGATAGGTACGGTTCGCTTTGTGCCAAGCCCGATTCTCGGCGATCAAGGCGCCCTCGGGATTCATGTGCGATTTGTAGTTGTTGCCATCGCTATAGAAAAAACTCATCAAGGGGCTGTTGGCCACGAACGGTACGATCCCGTCCGCCTCATAGGGAAATGCCTTCAATCCGCCAATCCAACCAAGGACGACGATCAACCCCACTCGGGTCACGGTCATGCCGACGCGGTCCATCTGCGACGCCCATTCAAATAATTTCAACACACCATCGCTCCGTTCGTTGCGAGTGCCGAAACGTATTACGTCTCGGTCGATTTCGAATACTTCTTCGTACTCGAAGAAGTATCGACAGCGGTGTCGGGAGCGAGAATGGGCGCATGGGACGAAAGCATGGACAGATTGCTTCCGCCACGGATCTCGGTTTCAAATTCGCGAAAGAAGCTCGGTGAATAGCAGGTTGCTTTCTTGAACAAGCGACTGAAATAGAGTTCGTCTCGGTACCCCACTTCTCGGGCTATCACCTTCACGGGTTTCAGCGTATGCAGCAACTGCCACTTGGCATGGGTCAGGACGCGAGCGCGGATCAATTCCGTAGGAGTCGTGCCGAGGTTTTCTCGTACGATTCTGCCCAGTGTCTTCGGCGTGACATGCAGCAGCTTGGCATAATCGGCAGGCGTATGCAGCGTACAGTAGTTTTGTTCGATCAGATCTCTCAGTTCGATCAACAAGGGGTGTTGAGGATCATGGATCGCGGGGCCTAATACGCCGCTGTTGGATGATTTGAGGCGGGTCGCAACGATCAACAGTACTTTCAGATAGGCCAGCATCAGTTCACGGTAGGCCAGCCCTCGTTCTCGATGTTCGTGGGATAGGTGATCGATCAGGTATCGTACTTGGGTTGCGGTCGGTTCATCCAGCGAGACCAGCGGAATACCGTAGGGATCGTTAAACAGGATCCCGCTGCAACCGACTTCGGCATGAAACGTTTCCACGCAGAGGAAATTAGCGTGGAACCGGATAACCCAGGCGTCGACGGGCGAATTGGGAACGATCCGGATGTACTGATAGGGCACGAAGAACAGCAGCGACTGGGGACCAAATTGAAAGTGAGCGGCATCGGCGGAGAACGTCCCCGAGCCGGATTCAATCAAGAAAACCGTAAAATAATTGGTCCTGGCCGGTTCATGCGGCTGAACGGGCAACTTCAGGTCAGACAGCCGAATCGCTTCACCACCGCAGCGAGGATCGTACAGATCCATTTTCAAATTCCCAAGTCGAACCATTAAAATCGCATCGGTATCTACACAAGTCCAGTCGGTTCCAGCAGCAGCAAAACGTTTCCCTCCTGGAGTGTACCCGAGACTACCCGCGGGTGGGTAAGTCGGTATCTCGTCAGCCACGCCCTCTTTGCGACCTCTGCGATGGCTGTGCGGCTTGATCTTCCTCCGCAGCCACCGCAGCGGAGAAATCATAGCCATTCTCCCGGTCGGCGGCTTTCCCTGCATGTCGGCCAGGAGTGGGAATTTCGGAAAAATCGATATCTTAAAACTAGGTTCATCGTTTCTTCATCTCCGAAGTTTAACCTCTCGACGTCTTACGGTTCTTTCCGCGGGTTCTTATCAATTAAATGCTACTGAAAGTCCGTAGAGATATAGCAATTTTTCGAGATAGCACACTTACAGAGGTATTCGAGATGAGACAAAAATTGAATCGATTCGTGGGAGATGATCCTGCAGGGCTAAGGTCCCGACCAATTAGGCGGAGCGGTTTTACGCTGGTGGAACTGTTGGTCGTGATCGCGATTATCGGGGTGATGGTCGGTTTGCTGTTGCCCGCGGTGCAAGCCGCTCGCGAGGCCGCCAGACGGATGAGTTGCTCGAACAACAGCAAGCAGATCGGCCTGGCGATGCACAATTACCATGACACATTCAATGTTTTGCCGAAGCCGGGTTTTCACAATCGCGACATCATTGTGAATGCGAGCAGTTCGAGTTCATCACAGTCGTGGATGGTTGCGATCCTGCCCTTCATCGAGCAGAATGCGGTCCATGACCAATTCGATTTCTCGCACTCTGGAGGAAGTCGAGGTTTCCGAGACAATCCCAATAATCTGTTGCTCGGGTCGCAGGAAATTTCGACTTATCGTTGTCCTAGCGACGGTGGCCGCAAAACGCCGCTGTCGCTCTCCAGCACTTGGACGTTCCCCGATGGTACGCGAGGAGGACTCGCACGGGGGAATTACGGCGTCAACGGCGGTGCTGGCAGCGCCACATCGCGGACCGATTTTCGTCGCCCCCGTGAACGCGGCCCGTTTCATTTTGGCGGGTCGGGGACTCCGTCGCCAGGTGAACCGTATGCTGCCAAGTTTGCCGATATTCGCGACGGGTTGTCAAACACGATCCTCGTCGGTGAATTGATCGCACCCGAAGTCGCAAACGATATTCGAGGGGCTTGGATGTATGCTTCGAGCAATTATATCTGTGGCGGTGAACCTTCTTATCGATCGCCCCGAATTCAGATCGGTCCCAACGGGAATGCGTTGGACGACAGCAAAATGGATCGACCCGGTGTTTGCGGATATGCCGGTGAGCCCGACCGACACCTGCGTTGTGTCTCCGGTGGCAGCCGCGGTTTTCAGACCGCGCGCAGCCGTCACCCCGGTGGTGTCCATGTCACACTCGCCGACGGCTCGATCCGATTCATCTCCGAGTCGATCATTCTGCCCGTCTGGTTGAACTTGTTGGCGATGCAAGATGGCGAAGTGATCCCAGGCGACACTTTTTAATCAGATCGCTCGAAAACTCAAACCGGAATCGATCCTGAGCGGTTGCTTGGGATCGATTTCGATTTCCCGTTTTAATTTCCAGACAAGGAAAATAGTAATGCGACACGTTTTGTTTGGCCGGCCGTTGCGGCGATCGTTCTGTGGTTTGTTATTGATGATCGGACTGGTCGGCTGTGGCCCGACCGAGTTGCCCTATACTGATAATTCGAAAGATCCGGCGGCATTCGGCAATACGATCAAACAGCTGGTAACTGATGCGGTAGCGGACGCTCGCAGATCGAGGGAGCCTTATGATCAGATTCGATTGATTTCCAATGCGATCAACGTCGATCGTCAGCCCGTGGGAGAGTTCGCGCCGGTTTACGAGCAGTTGAAGTCTGCGGCTGATGAACTCGCCGATGCTTGCGAGAGCGCCGATGGACCGGTTGCCGACATGGACAAAAAGCTCGACGATTTGCTGGCGATGGCAGAGCGATTGCCGGGCGAAACCAAAACGACGAATTGAGTCCACGAGAGATTCGCTAGCCGACCCCATGTTCTGTCCAACTCCTCGTTTCTTGCTGATCGAGGGGATAGGGCGACAGAGACACAAAGGGATAGCCTGCGGTTATGGCGCCGCAATCGCTTTCGGCAGGCGGCTGTGGTCTACCGCTGCGCGCAGCCGGAGCCAAACGGCCGATTGGTCATTGAAATCCAGCGGAACGCCAGACACCCTCCCGTGGGAGGGTTTCTTGCGTTTTGCTGGTGTTAGATCGGCTTGTGTAGTTACCAATGCCCCGAGGGTGGGTGAAGTGGCTGCCGCTGGAACCGACGGGGTTTGTTTCCAGATTGGTGCCTTGGGGGGAGGGTGAAGTGATTGGGATCGATTACGCTAAGGGGGTGACAGTGGGCTTTTACTGGCCGTTATCCGTCCTCTTTCGTTTTGGTGGGATCGCTATGAAACCGTTTTCTCTTTCCGCTTTGGTTCGTCCGGCGGTGAAGTCGTTGGTCGCTGGGTTGTTGGTTCTGGCGATCGGGTGTGGCTTGGCGGTCCCGGGACGGGCGGCGGAGACCGAGCCGTTGAAATTGTTGTTGGTGACCGGTGGCTGTTGCCACAATTACCGCTTCCAGGCGTTGGCGATGGAGGAAGCGTTTCGTGACGCGGGGGTCGAGGTGAAGTGGACGGTCGTGAATGAGGGCGGCAACGGGACGCGGGCGATGATCGACCTGTACGACGATCCGGATTGGGCGGCTGGCTACGACGTCGTGATCCACAACGAGTGTTTTGCCGATACCGATGACAGCGACTACATCCGAAAAATCACGGGGCCTCATCAGGCGGGAGCCAACGCTGTCGTGATTCACTGTGCGATGCACACCTATCGTTCGGCAAAGATCGACGATTGGCGGGAATTTTTGGGAGTCACTAGCCGTCACCATGAGCACCAGAGCCGCTATGGCGTTGATGTCGTCGCCAGCGATCATCCGGTGATGGCGGGTTTCCCGGCGGATTACCGTTCGCCGATGGATGAGCTTTACATCATCGAGAAGGTGTGGCCGAACACGACCGTGTTGGCGACCAGTACGAGCGAAAAGACGGGTGAGAAGCAACCGGTTTTCTGGACCAATCGCTATGGCAAGGGGCGTGTCTTTGGGACGACTTACGGCCATTCGGAGGACACATTCGCCGATCCGGTATTTTTGCGAACGCTGGTCCGCGGGACATTGTGGGCCGCCGGTCGAACGCTCGATTAGCAATGCGAGCGAAACAGTGTCAGGCGTCGGCGATCGGGATGAACTCCAGCGGTTGGCTGGCTCGGGGGTCGGCGACTTTGATCGCGAGTTTACCTTCGAGCATCGCGCGGAACGGTTCGCCGACGATTTTGCCTCGCCAGCCGCGCAGCAGTGCCGGCGGTTCGTCGCCGTGTTCGTCTTCTAATTCGTGGGCGATCAATTCACGGACGTCGTCGGTGTTGCCGACGATCATCGGAGCGATGCGGTGTTGTCGACAGACGCAAGCGATCGAGGTGTTGAGGAATTGGGCCAGCATCGGCGAGGTACTGCCGGAGCGGCCACGTTTACGTCGTGGTAATTCGTCATCGGGCGTATCGAGTGCTGTGCGGACGGCGGCGGCTAGGTCTTGGTAATGGTCATGGAATTGGCGGAATTCCATCCCGCGGATGCCGCGAATCACTTTCGGGTCGGCCGACCCGCTGCGGGCGACTTCGACCATCAGGTCATCACGGAGTACGCGGCGGGCGGGTTGGTCGAGCTGCCGGGCGCGGCGGTCGCGCCACCGCCAGAGCTGGCGGATGATTTCGAGTTGGCGAGGTGAAAGTCCTGTAGCGCCGCTGACGCGATGCCAATTTTCGCGTCGGTCTGCAGACTCGATCTGCTGTTGGGCTTGTTCGCTTTCTTCGTCCAGCCAATCGATACGGCCGAGTTCGGTGATCGCCCCGTGGAGGATTCGGTACATCGCTTCCAGTTCGGTGACGTCGCGGACGGCATAGTTCAGTTGTGCGTCGGTCAGTGGCCGGGTCCGCCAATTCGTCCGTGTCTCGCCTTTGCTGAGTTTGATGTTCAACAAGCGAGCGACGAGGTTGGAGAGTGAGCAGGGGTACTCCATGCCGATGAATCCGGCTGCGAGCTGGGTATCGAACAAGCCGGCGATCGGGCGGCCTGAATAGCGATAACAGAAGCGGATTTCCTCGCGAGCCGCGTGGGCGATCACGACCCGTCCGGGCGTCGCCAACAGGTCCCAGAACGGTTCGGTACGGTCGATCACCAGCGGATCGATCACCGCCACGATCTCCTCGGCGGCGACTTGGATCAGACAGAGTTGGGGGCGATATCGATCCTCCGAGACGAACTCGGTGTCGAACGCGATCAGGGGCTTGGCGGCGAGTCGCTGGCAGAGTTCGGCGAGTTGCTCGGCCGTCTGGATGGTTTCGAACTTCAACGGACTTCCGGTACAGATTCAACGAGGATTCGGAGGGAGTCGATGATTATCGGCTGGGGCGTTACCGATTACCATCGGCCGATCGTAATCGAATATCCGAGAGATCTTATGAACACCGTATTATCGTCACCGCGGCCGATTCGAACCGCCGGCCGGGTCGGATTGTTGGTCAGCATCCGCAGTATCGACGAATTACGCGTCGTCGCGGGTTTGGGCGTCGATGTGATCGACTTCAAGGAGCCACGCGACGGTCCCTTGGCGGCGGCGAGTGCTGATATTTGGCGAGCAGCGGCGGACGATCCGGCGGTGACCGAACGGTTGTCGGCGGCGTTGGGCGAATGCGATGCAGCGGTCGACTTGGCGGCGGCGGTTCCGCCTCGCTTTCGTTATGCCAAGGCGGGACCGGCAGGGATGACGACTACCGCACGGTTAACCGTCGGTTGGGGTGAGATCGCCGCAGCGTTGCCGGGCGAGGTGGAATTGGTGGCGGTCGCTTATGCCGACCATCGCCTGGCGAACTGTCCGCCGCCGGAGGTGGTGTTCGCGGCGGCGGCGGAGATCGGCTTGCGGACCTGGTTGATCGACACCTTTGACAAGACGGCGACCCGCGATACGCCGAGTTGTTTGGGGCGGCAGTCGCTACGGCGGATCGATCAGCTAGCGCGGGCCGTAGATGCGGAGTGGGTCTTGGCCGGTTCGATCCGCACCGCCGTAGCGACGGAGTTGATGGAGGAGGGGATTCGGCCGACGCTATTCGGTGTCCGCGGCGACGTCTGTGACGGATCACGATCGGGGAAGTTGGTCGCTGAGCGGGTCCGCCGTTGGGTCGACTTGGCGAGCAGCGGTCGTCAAACCGCGGCGGAAGGCTGATGGTCCGGATGCTGCGTGGGCGATACAATCCGAGGGATCAGTTCCGTTCGTCGGCTGATCCCGCGAGTCGATTTGCTGAGGCGGTCGCCGCCGAGTCGACATTAATTTTTCCGATTAGACCCGCAACCGAGATAGCGACTTCGTTCATGGATGCTGACTTAACGCAACGCGCCGATGCGATCCGAGCACGTCTGGTTCAACTCGGAGACTCTCTTTGACTACGCTGCTAAACGTCAAGAGATCAGCGACATTGAGAACGACATGGGGCGTCCAGATTTCTGGAACAACAGCGATGCGGCTCAACAGATCGTCAGCAAGCTGAAGGGGTTGAAGAACGTCGTCGGGCCGATGGACGAATTGACGCAGGCTTCGGGCGATTTGAACGCATTGATCGAAATGGCCGACGATGATCCGGCGATGGCCACCGAGGTCGGCGACGAGGTCGCTCGATTGGAGGCGGTGTTGGCCAAGTTGGAACTCAAGGCGCTGCTGGACGGCCCCAACGATTCCGCCGGCGCGCTGTTGACGATCAATGCTCGCGATGGTGGTACCGATGCCAACGATTGGGCGGAGATGATGCTGCGGATGTATACCGCTTGGGCCAACCAGAACGACTTTAAGGTCGAATTGCTGGACCGCAGTGACAACGAAGAGGCGGGCATTAACAGCGCCACCTTGGCGATTCGCGGACCGATGGCCTATGGCTATTTGAAGGGCGAAGAAGGGATTCACCGTTTGGTACGGATCAGTCCGTTCAACAGCGAAGGGAAACGGCAGACCAGTTTTGCCGCAGTCGATGTGGCGCCTGAAGTCGACGATTCTTTCGAAGTCGATATCGAGGAAAAGGATGTCCGCGAGGATCGTTATCGGGCATCGGGAGCCGGCGGTCAGCACGTCAACAAGACCGACTCGGCCGTCCGCTTAACGCACTTACCCACCGGGATCGTCGCGGCTTGCCAAAGCGAGCGGAGTCAGCACCAGAACCGGGCTACCGCATGGAAGATGTTGCGGGCCCGTCTGGCTCGTGTCGAGGAGGAGCGGCGGGAAGCCGAGCAGGCTGATAAGTATGCCGCCAAGGCACGCACCGGGTTTGGCTCTCAGATCCGTAACTATTTCCTGCATCCCGATCAACGGATCAAGGATGTCCGTACCGGGCATTATGTCGGCAATTTTCACAGTGTTCTCGACGGCAGCGAATTGCAAGGTTTCCTGGATGCGTTCCTGCAGTATCGGGCTTCGGGGGTGACTGCGGAGTGAGCAAGTGAGGAACGACCGATGAGTATTTTTGCTAAGATCATCGCCCGTGAAATACCGGCTGATATCGTTTACGAAGACGATGTTTGTTTGGCCTTTCGCGACATCGCCCCGCGGGCACCGACTCATATTTTGGTGATTCCGAAGAAGCCGATCGTCGGTTTGTCGGATTTGACCGTCGAAGACGAAGCGATCATGGGCAGGTGTGTCGTCGCGGCCAGTGAGGTGGCGCGCCAGCAGGGCTTGGACAACGGATACCGCTTGGTCGTCAATTGTGGCGACGACGGTGGCCAAGAAGTTCCGCATCTCCATTTCCACCTGCTCGGCGGTCGAGCGATGAGCTGGCCACCGGGGTGATGACAAGCCGGTTTTCATTCCTCCAGCAGTGGCTTGACGAACTTGTCCCGAGCGGATCGTTGCGAACATTGCGGGCTTGTGAAATCGCGGTGGCGAG